>JAUVII010000229.1 GCA_030592845.1 Candidatus Krumholzibacteriia bacterium
CCAATAATGGCGAAATATGCCGGATCATGGATCTCCTGCTGGAAAAATTCAGGGACCGGTTAATTGTATTCCGGGGCAATTATAGGGCAAGGCTCCGGTGATTGCCCGAGAAAATGTACTCCCGGCAGGCGGTTCGGTTCCACCTAAAAGGGTTCGGGTGCCGCTGGTCGACTCATGATTTTGGCCCCGCCTCCCCGTTCATGCCACAGGCGATGGCAGGCCGCGCAGAGGGTGATCAGGTTTTCCGGCTGATTGGTTCCGCCCCGCGAGCGGGGAATGGTGTGATGAACTTCGAGAAAACGGGTTCTGCCACAGCCGGGAGCCTGGCAATGGTGACCATCGCGGGCCAGGACCTCGCGGCGCACGCGTGGGGGGATGGTGGTGGTGTTGCGGCCCCCCTGGGTACAAACCGCGGCGTCACATTTCATACGTTCGGCATCCGCACGGCCCAATTCGCGTTCCCCGGAATCGGTCTGAACAAACATCCGGCCCTCTTTTTCATGGACATGAATCTGAATCGGGGGTCGGCTGACGAGGGCCCCCCGGGGGGCCTTCTCCTTGGTTTCAATCAAGGCGGCCAAAGCATCCAACATCAATTCCGCCTTGTTGTTGGGAATTCCGCCCAGTTTATGCAGCCGCTCCACCAGCGCGGCCCGGCGGGCCTCCTGTTCGGGGGTCAGGTCCACTTGGAATCGCACTGGCAACTCCTTGGGCGCGACCACAGTCGGAGCATCCGGCAAAAGCTCGATTTGGTTCGGATCGACCTTGGCGGCCAGTTTGACCCTTTTCACTTCCCTAGCCAATTCCCTTCGCGGTTTTTTGGCGGCCTTCAGCCACTCGTCTTCGGTTTCAGGCGTGGCAATCCCGACGATTTCCCGAGCCTTGGTATAGCCGAGTTCGCCGGAAGTCATCGCCTCGCGGACTGCGGGCAGTTTTTCCAACCGCCCCGCCAATCGGATGAAATCCCCGGTTCGGGTTTTGGAAAACCCCAACTTCTTCCTAGCGTACTGGTTGATGGATGAGTAGCCCAACTCACGGTACAACTGCCGCCGCATGATTTCGGCGAACCAAAGGACCGCGCATTGCTGGGCCTTTTCCACGGCTTTCAATGATTGGCGCAAAGAAGAGTGGACCTGGACGGCGGGCTGGTCGGAAACGAAGGGAATGGCAGACATTTTGGTCCTCCTGAATAATAGCTGCCTGGAAAAACAATATACGAATAAAGCACGAAGAAATCAAGAAAAAACTTATGTATTTGTATATTTTTCAAGTAGTTAAGGATTTTCAATATCCACCGGTATTATCCAGCAAAGGCCCCTCGGGGGGCCCACATTCACCCCCAATTCACCCCCGGTGATAGGGTTTCCCCCGCAAAATACTCAGCCCCCGATAAATCTGCTCCGCCAACAGCACCCGCGCCATTTCATGTGTCAGGGTCATGCTGGAAAGACGCATCACCCGCCCAGCCCTTTCCCGGGCGGCGGGCCCCAGCCCATCGGCGCCGCCGATCAAAAAACTGATTCCGCCGTGCCCCCCGAGCAGTTTGGCGAACCCGGCGGAGGTCAGGTCCTCGCCGTGTTCGTCCATGGCCACCACCAGTTGCCGCCCCTGGGCCGAACCCAGGCGGGCGGTCATTTCGCGGCCCTCCTTGTCCGGTGTGGAATCACGGATCTCGAGGATCTCCACCGGAGCCATGGGGCGGATTCGTTTCAAATAATCGTCCAGTAATCCAGCCAGACGTTTGTCCTTTATTTTACCTGCGGCGATGATTCGGATCATGACCGGGTTGCTCCTGTCCGGGCAAATGGCGACCATTTTGGTATGTTTCTTGGCAAGTCACTGTGAATATAACACATCGCATACTGTTAATATTGAAACAAACAATCTCTTGACTTGGACCCGTCCCGAATATGAAGTTAGCTCCCGAGTTGTCTATTTTTCCGGGCCTTAACGAAATCCGGGATCATTTATGAGTCTGTTGCTTCCCCTCGGGACCGTGGCCGCCAGCGTGGCTGGGAATTTCGCGACGGTCCTCATCTTCGTGCTGGTTGGGCTGGCCTTCGCGGGCCTCGCCTTGGGTGTTGCCAAGATTCTCCGGCCCCGCAACCCCAGCCCCGCCAAAATGACTACCTATGAATGTGGTGAACTTCCCGTCGGCTCCGCCTGGGTCCGCTTCAATGTGCGTTTCTATCTGATCGCGCTTTTTTTCCTGATCTTCGACGTTGAAGTGATCTTCCTGTTCCCCTGGGCCGTGGTCTTCAAACAGCTCTTTCCCGTGCCGGGGCTGGGCGCCCTTGTTTTCTGGGAGATGATTATCTTCCTGGGCATTCTGTCCCTGGGCCTGGCCTATATCTGGGTCAAGGGCGATCTGGATTGGGTCAAGAGTCTCGTCGAGCGGCCCGACGGCCAGGTTCCCGCTGATGGGGGAACCGATAACGCCTCCCAGGCCGGCGCGCTCGAAGAGGAGGTTTCCACTCAATGAGCAAGAATCCAACGATTCCCGAGGGATACGATATCCAGCGGGAGCAGATGCTCGACTTCAAGGTGCCCGAACAGCTGCTGAAGGTCCTGGACGCCGACGGCCGCAGTGATGACAAGAATTTCATCCTCACCACCGTCGATGAGGTCTTCAACTGGGCGCGTCTGTCCAGTATCTGGCCGGTGACCTTCGGGTTGGCGTGCTGCGCCATCGAGATGATGGCGGCCAGCGCAACCCGTTATGACATAGACCGTTTTGGAGCCGGAGCTTTCCGCGCCACGCCCCGCCAGGCCGATCTGATGATCGTTTCGGGCACAGTGACGGCCAAGATGGCCACACGCCTGAAACTCATCTACGACCAGATGCCCGAGCCCAAGTGGGTCCTTGCCATGGGCAGTTGCGCCATCGGCGGCGGACCCTATTTCAAGTACGGCTACCACGTGGTCAAGGGTGTGGATTTACTGGTGCCGGTCGATGTGTACGTTCCCGGCTGCCCGCCGCGGCCCGAGGTGCTGCTCGAGGGCTTGATGCGCCTGCAGGACAAGATCCGCGGACGTAAGGGAAAGTTCATCACGCCGAAGTGGATCACCGATTACGCCAAAAAGATTCCCTACAGGAAGTAAGGGACCATGGATCAGAAAGAAATCTACGAACTGCTGGCTGAGAAACTGGGGGCCGCCGCTCTCGGTTTCAACGACGAGGGCGTTGAGGCCTATGCCGACGTGGAGCCCGGCGGCATTGCCGAAGCCTGCACGTTCCTGCGTGACGATGAACGCCTGGCCTTCGACCAGCTCATGTGCCTGAGCGGCATCGACTGGGACGGCTACGACGAAAACGGCAAGGGCAAGTCGGTCAAGATCCTCGGTTATACCGACGAGGGTCAGCCCGAGGTCAGCGACCGGGTCGGCGAAGGCGACTTCGGCGTTGTCTACAGCCTTTACAGTCACAGTCTGCGTCACAAATTTACCCTGCGGGTGCGCACGCCCCGGGCCACGGCCACGGTGCCGACCGTTTCCAAAATCTGGACCACCGCGGCCTGGCATGAGCGGGAGGCCTGGGATCTGCTGGGCATCAAATTCGAAGGACACGCCGATCTGCGGCGGATCCTCCTGGAGGAGCACTGGGTGGGCCACCCCCTGCGCAAGGACTACCAGATGCCCGCCATGTGGGACAACGTTCCCTTGAACGGGCAGGCCTACAACGAAAATCCGTTCCCGAAGCCGGAGCCAACCCCGGATCAGCCCACGGGCGATGATCCCGCGGAGGGATGACCAATGGCCATAGAGAACATCAAAACAACCAACGGGTGGGCCGACCAGGACCATGTTCCGGGCATCAAGAGCGAGCTGCTCGAGCTGAACATGGGTCCGCAGCATCCGGCGACCCACGGGGTGCTGCGCCTGGTGCTGCACACCGACGGCGAGATCGTCTACAAGGTCACGCCGGTGATGGGCTACCTGCATCGCTGCGCCGAAAAGATTGCCGAAGGGGTCAACTACAAGCAGTGGGTGGTCTACACCGACCGGTTCGACTACCTGTCGCCCATGACCTGCAACCACGCCTACGTCACGGCCCTGGAAAAGGTCATGCAGCAGGAAGTCCCCGAGCGGGCCGAGCACATCCGGATCGTGGTGTCGGAGCTGTCGCGGATGGCCAGCCACCTGATCGCCCTGGCCACCTTCGGGCTGGACATGGGCGCCTGGACGCCGCTGCTGTACTGCTTCCGTGAACGCGAAGTGATCCTCGATCTGCTCGAGCGCATTTCCGGCGGACGGATGCTCTACAACTACATGGTGCCCGGCGGCGTTCGCTACGACATCCCGAAGGACAACTGGGCCAGCGACGTCATCGATTTCATCACCATGATCGAAAACAAGAAGCTGAAGGATTACAACGATCTGCTCAGCTACAACAAGATCTTCATCGGGCGGCTGGCCAACGTGGCGGTCATCGACGAAAAAACGGCCTACGACTACGGTTGCACCGGGCCGGTGCTGCGCGGGGCGGGCGTAAGCTTCGATTGCCGCAGGGACGATCCCTACTCGCTGTACCACAAATTCGATTTCGAGATTCCCGTGGGGAAGGGCGAGATGGGAACCGTGGGCGATTGCTGGGACCGTTACATCGTGCGTGTGCGTGAGATCGAGCAGTCGTGCCGGATCATCCGCCAGGCGCTCGAGTCGCTGCCCGAAGGGCCGTATTCAGCCATCGAGCTCAAGAAAATCGTCAAGGCCCCAGCCGGTGCCGCCTATTCGCGCGTCGAAAGCTCCAAGGGCGAGCTGGGCCATTACATCATCTCCGATGGAGGGCAGACCGCCTTCCGGAACAAGGTGCGCAGCCCCTCCTTCTGCA
>JAUVII010000192.1 GCA_030592845.1 Candidatus Krumholzibacteriia bacterium
ACGAGATCCTGGTCCATTCCGGAACCCTCGTCCCGCAGGATCAGGAATATCCGGCCTTCCGCATCGCGTTCGCCCCGGATGTCGGCGTCCACACTTTCGATCCCGGGGAGGCCACTTTCGGCGGAGTTGTGCAGGATTTCCGAAATCATGAGAATCAGATCCGCTACCGGAAGCCGCAATTCTCCCTCCGGAATGAACCCGACACGCAGGTTCAATCCGGATTGTGTCCGTGAAAATTCTCCCGCCAAATCGCGGACCAGACCAGGCAGGTCAACCCCGATATCGGGATGCTGACGGCCACGCGTCATATCGCCCACGGAACGGAAGATCTCTTCCATCCTTTCCACCTCGGCGATTATCTTGCGGGCCCACTGACCGGTTTCGCCCTGGTCCTCGCCCCGGTCGGCAATGAGACTCGCGTACCCTTTGATCCCACACAGGGTGTTACTGGTCTTGTGCAGGTAGCCCACCAGAAGCCGCCGATCCTGGCGATTCCCGCTGTCATCCGCCCTCGGGGCATTCCTGACCTTTTCCTGTGTCATTGTCGCTGTCATCAAACAACCCTCGTCTGGTCAATGAGAATGAGATCGTTTTTTTCCTCGGCCACGAGGATTTCCTCGATCAGGCCGGCAATTTCCTGGATCGCTTCGTGAAGCTTGCGCCGCCCGGGGGCGGACCACCCGTTCCGTCCTTTTTCCCAGGCCACCTTGGTCCTGTGCTCGGTAAGTTCCAACCTGCCGATGAGGTCGAGACAACCCTTTTTCTGTTCCAGAATGCGCCGTACAGAAGCCAACGAACCGCCTCCGCCAACGGTCTCTCCTTGCTCCCTGGACAGTTGCAACACCTGGGCGTACAACGCCCTTTCTTCTTCATAAAGGCCCAGCAAGCGGTCCAACAGGCGCTCTTCGATAAGATCGGTCTCAGGGAGAAGCGCTGGCGACACGGCCATGAGTCCCTCCCCTCAGATTCAAACGGCTCAACCGGCCCGCGATTTCCTCCATGGCGCAGGCATGTTCATGCCAGGTCCCGGATTTTTCCGATTCGCAAACCACCTTGTACCTCCGGTTGGCTTCGGTGAAATTCCGTTTCAGGAACTCCATTCCCGCCAGTTGATATTGTCCCCACAGGTTGACCTGTTCCACGGATGACACGGCCAATTGTCCGTACAACTGGCCGGCCCGGTCCCTTTTATCCAAAAGAAAGCTGGTGTCGGCAAATGCGGTCAGGACCCAGGCCAGTTGCCCCGTTTCCAAATGCCCGGACCCTCCCTCCACCAACAGGAGAAGCCGCAGGTTTTCCCAACTGGCCTCATTCTGGTGAAGATGTCCCTGGGAATACGCCAACCAGAAACGCATTTGAACCGGCATCTCTTCCTGACGGCGGGCCACTATTTCCGCAAGGGTGGCTAATTCATCAGTTTCCCGGCTCCGGGCCAGACGCCGCAGCGAAAGAACTGTTTTCAGGTCCTTGGACGACAGTTCATCGGGGCTGGGAGCATCAAAGGGAAATTCCCAATGGGCATTGGAGCCTCCGGCTTCCAGTGCCGATATCCAACCCTGGTAGGCAATCACCAGTTGGTCCGGCTCCTGATCGGGACCGGTTTCGGCCACCGCTGGCGCGATGGCGAACCAAAGGGCGGCCATCAAAAGGGCCGGCGCCGATATTTGGGGTGATATTTCGGAATTCAGGGCCATTTCTCCTACATTTCCTCTTCAGGACCAAGGGGAACTCCTGTCCAACAAGGGCAAAGGGCATGCCTCAAGGGGATTAAGGCACCCCACCTCATTGATTTGGATAATCCAGGGATTATAATTCAGCCAAAAAGACCACAAATGATACTATTGCAGAAGTTTATGCGTTTTTCCCATAATCAGGTTAAGGGAATTACCACGATCGGCTTCAAGGGGTACAGGAGGTATGTGTTCTAAAATAACAGTAGAAAACACCCAATATGGTCAGTTTGTAGTCAGGCGGGATGAGGCAGGGAACCACCCCCTGGACCGGGTTTTCTCCGGTCCGGGGGCAATGCGGATCAGCCTTCGGCGAGATCGGATTTGAGGTCCCCGTCTTCGGCCGCACCCTGTTCGTAGATCCTCAGCTTTTCACGCAGGGTTTGCCGGCTGATACCCAGAATACGGGCCGCCTTCGACTTGTTGTTTTCCGTCATTTCCAGGGTGTATAAAATCTGGAGCTTTTCCACTTCGGACAGGGGCATCAATCCCGTGGCCTGACCCAGGACCTGGTGCCGGGACGAGGTCCGGGGATTCATGCCCTGCAGGATGTGGGCGGGAAAATGGCTTTCCAGAAGTTTGTCCGGCTGGTCCAGGATGACGATTCTCTTCAGGACGTTTTTCAGTTCCCGTACGTTCCCGGGCCAGGGGTATTTTTGCAGAGTTTCCAGCAGACGGTCATCCACCGGTTCTATGTTCATCTCCATTTTGGCGTTGAATTCCCTCAGAAATCCGTTTATCAGGACTTTCAAATCCTTGGGACGCTCCCTCAGGGGCGGAACTTCGATCTCGATCACCTGAAGACGGTAGTAAAGGTCGTTCCGAAATGAACCGTCCTCAATGGCCTCGCTAAGGCGCCGGTTGGTGGCGGCCACGATGCGGGCTTCCACGTTGAGATCGTCTTTGCCGCCAACCCGGCGAAAACGCCGGTTCTCCAGCACCCGCAACAGGCGGCTTTGGAGCAGGACACCCATCTCCCCAATTTCATCCAGAAAGATGGTGCCTCCGCCGGCCAGTTCGAACAGACCTTCCTTGCGGCTCTTCGCATCCGTAAAGGCGCCCTTTTCATAGCCGAACAATTCGCTTTCCAGCAGAGTCTCCGGGACGGCCGCACAGTTGATCTCCATGAAGCGGTCCGTATGGCCAAGGCTGACCTCATGAACAGCGCGCGCGACGATTTCCTTGCCGGATCCCGATTCTCCCTGAATGAGAATGGAGGTGTCGTTGCCGCTGCGGCTGGCCCCGATTTTCTGCAGCATATCCCCCACTTTCCCAAGCCCGGGACAGGCCCTGATCATGTCCATGTAGGGACCTTCGGAGTCATTGGGGCGGGCGGTTGCGGACGCTTTGGCTTTGGTGTTGGCAGATGGGGCTTCCTGAACCGAAACCCGAGGCGCCAGAGTAGCCCGCAGGGCGGCGCGCACCTGCTTCTTGATGGTGTTCAGCTTGAAGGGTTTGGGAATAAAATCATAGGCTCCCAACCGCATGGCGCTGACGGCGGTGTCGACGTCCCCGTAGGCGGTCATCATGATGACCGGAGTGGATTGCCCCTGGTTGCGAAGGGCCTGCAAAAGTTCCAGACCGCTGACGCCCGGCAAACGCAGATCCGTAACCACCAGGTCGAACACGGCGCCGTGGCATTTCGCCAGGGCCTCTTCCCCTGATTCGGCTATTTCCGTTTCATAACCCTCGGACGAAAGCGACTCCTGCAGGGAAGAACGGATGGCTGCTTCATCGTCAACGATCAGGATCCTGGATTTCATTGCATCTCCTCCAGTTGGCCGTGCCCGGCGCCGCGATGTTCGAATACACGCGGCAACTGGACACGGAAATAGGTTTGGTTCTTGACGCGGCCCGCTTTGATCTGTCCATCATGGGCGGTCACTATCTTGTGGCAAATGGCAAGTCCAAGCCCGGTACCCGAGCTTTTCGTGGTGTAAAAGGGGCGGAAAATCCGGGCAAGGTCACCCTCCCTGAATCCCGGACCGTCATCCAGGACTTCAATGATGAGCCCAGGCCCCGCGCGACGGGTCCCCTGGGCGGGATCACTCAACTCCAGGTTTTCACTCCGGGAAACCCGCAAAACGACATGGCCGTTTTCCGGGGCGGCGTCCACCGCGTTGATCAGCAGGTTCAGCAGAACCTGTTTGATCTGTCCTGCGTCCACCTCCAGTTCCATGTCGGCAGCATCATCCCAGTTGAAATCCGCGCCTGGCTCCAGAGTAACGCCCTTGGCCTGGGCCCTGGACCCGGTGAGAGCCAGGGCGTCCCGGCAAAGGTCACCGATGGACGTTCGGGAAATATCGGGTTCGTAGGGACGGACGAAATTCAACATGCGCGTGATGGTCGCGTTGATGCGGTCGACCTCGGATATGATGACGTCGATGTAGCGGGACCGCTTGTCGTCCGGAGGCAGTTGGTCAGCCAAAAGCTCGGCCTGGGCACTGAGCCCCATCAGCGGATTGCGGATTTCATGGGCCAGGGTGGCGGACATTTCGACCAGGCCCTCCAACTGTTCCGAACGCAACCGTTCGGCCTCCAGTTTGCGTGTATCCCTGAGATCCTCCGCAACAACCACCAGCCAGGTTTGGTCGGGGATACTGCCGGGCATGCTTGAGGTCTGGAGTAAAACAGGGATGCCGGTTCCGTCGGATCTGACAACTTGCCCTTCTCCCCGGAAAACACTTTCAGGGAGCCCACGCAGGAAAGGGAGCAGCATGCCCTTGGCCTCGTCCAGCCGCAGCCGACCGTCGAGAAACAATTCGGGCAGATCCGTCTCGGCCCCACCCAGGGGTCCTTCTCCCCTTCCACGTCCGATCTGGAACAGAATATCCTCGGGTTCCATGGCTGGTCCCTCGCGGCCCGTCAGAAGCTCCTGGCCCGCACGATTGCAATAGACCGTGCGGCCGTTTTCATCGGTGACCCAGATGGCGCTGCTGACCGTTTCCAGGACACGGGCGTTGAAGGTACCGATATCCCGGATGCGGTCGAGCAATTGGGCGCCGGCCACCTCTTCGGACAGGATGACCTGAACCGCCTGCAAAAACGGCAGGTACCGTTCCATGACCCGTTCGCGTTCATCGGGATCCGCCAGAAGCAGAAGCAAAAAACCTAGACGGACGTCCTGATGTTCCAGAGGCAGGGCGATGATCCGGCGGCCCGAATTGATTCCCCCGGGCCGTGTTTCCTCGATCTTGAAAACGCCGGGGCCAAGGGCGCTGTCGTCGGGTGATGTGCCCACCTGGTCCTTGAGCTCGACGATTACCTTGTCCCATGCCGTTTCATCCCATTGCCAGGTCTGCCGGGGGGAATACGTGCCGCCGGGCGCCGAACGGAGGATGAGGGCGGACCCCCGGGCACCGATGAACCCGGCCAGGCTTTTCAGGATTTCCCGCAGAACAACATCCCAATTGCCCGCGGAACTCAATTCGCGGCCGAAACTGTAGAGCAGGGAAATCTCCGCCATCGTTTCCTTGAGCTGCCGGTTGGTGGACTCCAGGGTTTCCTGGGCCAGCAACATTTCACTGGCGGACCGGGCGGTCTGGTCGCCCAGTTTCCGGCGGAGATTGCGCAGCAGATCCTGGGTCCGTCCCGAAGAAGCGAGTATCAATCGCCCCTGATTCCGGATCTCGAATCGTTTCTCGGCCCTGATCAACATGTTCACCCATTGCGCCTTGTTCAGGGGCACCACCAGGGCGTCAAAAAGCCCGGCCCGGAAAAATTTCACCAGCTGTCCGGCGGGAAGATCGCCATGCAACAGGATGGGCAGATACGGAGCGCGCAAAAGTGTCAGGGATTCCAACCAGTTGACCAGTTCATCAGCGCCATCTTCACCGGCGAAGGCATCCTGATGCAAAAAAATGAGCCGGGAGTCGGTTTTGTTTTCCCCAAAGGCCGCGGTAAGCCATGAAAGGGCCTGCGGAGCCTGGAGAAAATCGCGGCATTGCCGCTCCGAAAGGGGTTGGGTCTTCAACCATTGGGAAGGGCCTACAAAAACCGCACCATGAGGAATGGGTGGCGGTAGACGGAAAAGATGGTCTTCCATCATAAAATCCTGACATCCTCTGGAAAGGGTTGCGCTCCATCGCAGAGCGAACCGTAAAGTTTTTTACCAGTATTTGCAAACAAAAAAAGCAGCTCTCCCACATATATGGGAAGTCCGCGGATGAAAAAGAGGAATTCGGGCTGGATAGCGGGTCAGTAATATGTTCTAGATATCCTCCATCTTTCGGGCCACCTCACCTAATCGTTCGGCCACCCTGGAACGCACTTCGATGGAATTGTAGAATCCCCTGTCGAGCCGCGCTCGGGCTTCGGCCACCCTGTCCTGACGGACCTCGGGAACATCCTCGAGAGCCTTCATGCCTTGCTCCATGGAGTGTCGCAAAGCTATAAGCCGGTGAGCTTTGGGCGAAATTTCTGCTGTGTCGGCCGGGGCTGCCCGATGGTCTTTGCCGGATGTTGGGGACTCGGCGACCACTCCCTGTGCGGAATCGGCCGGGTCCGTTCCCTTGAACCTGTTGAGGAGTTCCCTGCTCAAGCTGGAAAATCCATTGATTCTGTCCATGACCATGGCAAGCCTACCTCTGAGGGCCACTGGGTTTTTCCTTCTTACA
>JAUVII010000348.1 GCA_030592845.1 Candidatus Krumholzibacteriia bacterium
TGCGATTTCTTGCCGTAGCTATGGCTACGGCGGCGAAACCGCGCCTTGATCTCGGCTCGGCAAGGCGCACCTGCCACCAGAATGAGTTTTTCAACAGCCTGCTGTCAGGTTTGCTTTTTAGGGGGGTAAAGCCTATCTTGCCCCGCGTTACGTCTGCCGACCTGCAACATGGGTAGGGGCAGACGTGTGTTTTTATAGCCCGAAATAGGGTATATTCTGTCGGTGGGAATCAGCCTGCCGCGAACCGGGACAAAGGTCATGACTACAGATCTGAAAATGATCAGGAATATCGGGATCAGCGCGCACATCGATTCGGGTAAAACGACCCTGACCGAGCGGATCCTCTTTTATACCGGACGCATCCGCGACATCCACGAGGTTCGCGGCAAGGACGGCGTGGGCGCCACCATGGATTCCATGGAGCTCGAGCGCGAGCGCGGCATCACCATCCAGAGCGCCGCGACCCACACCAAGTGGAACGGGTATCACGTCAACATCATCGATACCCCCGGCCATGTTGATTTCACCATCGAGGTGGAACGGGCTTTGAAGGTCCTCGATGGCGCCATCCTGGTGCTGTGTTCGGTGGCCGGCGTGCAGAGCCAGTCGATCACCGTCGATCGCCAGATGAAACGCTATAACGTGCCCCGCATCGCCTTTGTCAACAAGTGCGACCGCTCCGGCGCCAATCCGGCCCGGGTCACCGAGCAGCTGCGCGAAAAACTGAAGCACAACGCGGTGATGATGCAGATTCCCATCGGTCTGGAAGACAAACACGTGGGCCTGGTCGACCTGGTCACCATGAAGGCCTTCACCTTCGAGGGTGAAAACGGTGAAAAGATTGTCGAAACCGATATTCCCGCGGCCCTGCAGGTCGAAGCCGATGCCCGGCGCGAGGTCATGCTCGACGCGGTGAGCATGTTCAGCGACGAACTGATGGAAGGTATCCTGGAAGAAAACGTCACCGAGGACATGATCCACGAAGCGGTTCGCCGGGGCGTGCTGGCCAATGAACTGACTCCGGTCTACATGGGCAGCGCCTACAAGAACAAGGGTGTCCAGCTGATGCTCGACGCCGTCATGCGCTACCTGCCCGCGCCGACGGACATTGCCAACACTGCCATCAAAATCCTCAAGGGCGGCGAGGAAGAGGAGTTCATCCTCTCCAACAGCGTGGAAGACGACCTGGTCTGCAACGCCTTTAAACTGGAGGAAGGCCCTTACGGCCAGCTGACCTACGTGCGCATTTATCAGGGCGTGTTGAAGAAGGGTTCGGACATCTACAACAGCCGGACCGGCAAGAAGGTCAAGGTTGGCCGGTTGGGCCGGATGCACGCCGACCAGATGGAGGATATCGAAGAGGCCTCCGCGGGTGACATCATCGCCCTCTTCGGCGTCGATTGCGCCAGCGGCGACACCTTCACCGGGGGAGAACGCATCTCCCTGTCGAGCATGCACGTTCCCGAACCGGTGGTCAGCCTGGCCGTCGTGCCCGAGGACAACAAGGCCGCCACCAACATGTCGAAAGCCCTCCATCGCTTCACGCGTGAGGACCCCACCTTCCGCGCCGCGGTCGACCCCGAAACGGGGGACACGATCATCAGCGGGATGGGCGAGCTGCATCTCGAAGTCTACATCGAACGGATCAAGCGGGAATTCAACGCGATCGTCACCACGGGTGCGCCCCAGGTGAAGTACCGTGAGACCATCACCCAGGTTGTGGAATTCGATTACACCCATAAGAAGCAGACCGGTGGCTCGGGTCAGTACGCCAAGGTCCAGGGAACAATGGAGCCAAGCGAGGACGGCGAGTTCCACTTCGAGAGCAAGGTCGTCGGCGGCCGCATTCCGACCGAATATATCGGCGCCTGCCGAAAGGGTTTCGAAGTTTCCATCACCGAAGGCCAGTTCATTGGAGCCCCGGTTCAGGGGCTGAAGGTGACCATGCGCGACGGTAACTCCCACGCGGTGGACTCTTCGGACATGGCCTTCCATACGGCCTGCCGCGCGACTTTCCGCGAGTTCTATAAAAAAGGCAAACCGGTGGCCCTCGAGCCGCTGATGCTGGTTTCCATCGAGGGCCCCAGCGAATTCCAGGGCGACATCATCAAGACGGTCATGCAGAGGCGGGGCGTGATCGTCGGTACCACCGAA
>JAUVII010000006.1 GCA_030592845.1 Candidatus Krumholzibacteriia bacterium
TCCTCCGTGGCGACGGTCCACAAGCACGTCAGCAACCTGGTGGAAAAGGGTTACCTGCTCCGTGAACGGAGGAATGCCAGCCGGGACCTTGAGGTGGTGGGGCATGGGGGCGGTCCGCGTGGTTTGGCGCGCATCCCCCTTCTGGGTACGGTGGCCGCCGGTCTGCCCATCGAGGCTCTCGAGGATCAGGAGGAAATCAACCTTCCCGAGGAATGGCTGGGGAAGGGCCGCACTTTCGCCCTGCGGGTCCGTGGCGATTCCATGATCGATGAACAGATTCGGGATGGCGATACGGTCGTGGTCGAGGCCAGGGAAACCGCCCGGAACGGGGAAACGGTCATCGCCCTGGTGGATGGGGATTCCGTCACCGTAAAACAGTATTTTCGCGAAGGGTCCCTGATCCGGCTGCAACCGGCCAACCCGACCGTTCCCGTACTCAAGTTGCCCGAGGACCGGGTGCAGGTACAGGGTGTGGTCATCGGGGTCCTGCGCAGGTTCTCCTAGGATCAGGTGGAAATTCCGGCCATGGCCCCTCGGTCTATCCTGCACCTTCGTTTCTTTGGACCGGATTCGGAGGAGCCAGATGAAAAATCAGGGGCCCTGGCCGAATTATGCCGCCGAACCACTCCCGCCTGGGTACTGAAACCCCATGGTGCCTACCTTGATCTGACCGGAACCGATCGGTTGTACGGACGGGGCCTTGACGGGTTGGAGCACATCAGCCGCC
The DNA here is from genome assembly GCA_030592845.1 of Candidatus Krumholzibacteriia bacterium. Lineage (GTDB taxonomy): Bacteria > Krumholzibacteriota > Krumholzibacteriia > LZORAL124-64-63 > LZORAL124-64-63 > JAGLCY01. The sequence continues at coordinate 728 of JAUVII010000006.1, forward strand.
TGGCCGGAGCGGTAGGCGGGATCCGGGCCACGGGCGCGGGTCCCACCCGGCTCGCCGCTCGTCTGGCATCCCTTACCGCGGCCCGCGCCGGGGGAGGGCTCTTTTCCGTGGCCTCCGGCATGGCGCCCGTCTTTCTGCAGGCATTTCCCGTGGATTTTTTACCGGTATCCCTTTCGGTTACCCGGCGTCTTCATCAATTGGGAGTCAGGACCCTCGGGGACCTCCAGGTTGTGTCGCCGGCCTTGCTCAACGCCATTTTCGGGGAAAGTGGCCGCAGCCTCGCCCGGGAAGCCTGGGGCAGGTCCACCGAATCGACCGGAAAAGGAAAGGGGAAGGTCGGGAGCGATTCCTCCGGTCTCGAGCTTGTTGTCGGGGTCGGCCTTTCGCGGCCGGTCTGTTCCTCCCCCGTTGGGGCTGCCCTGCGCCGCGGATTGGCTGTGCGCGCCTTGACAAGATGCCCCGGGGGACCGGCTAGCCGGGGAAGATGGCGCTTGAACGGGTTCTGGGCGGAAAGCGGACGGGGGTCTTCAACCGTGCAGGGGCCCGGAAATCCTGGCTGGAAAAGCTGGCTGGGTCTGGTGGAACTGCTTTGGAGGCGTTTGCCCCATCGACGCAAAGGCTTGGTTGGGCTGGAATTGCGGGCCCAGCCCCCGGAGGCGGCTTTTTCTCCGCAGGGAAATCTGTTTCCCGACGATGAAGCGGACTGCCGCCTGGCTGAAGCCATGCGCCGGGCCCGCCTGGCATCCGGCTCCCGGTTTGGACCGGCCTGCGAAGACCTTCTGTCCGCCTGGGGCGCTGTCTGGTACGGTCCGGGCGGAGATAGGCCAAAGTAAGGATATGGGTTTGGTTGACGGTGGGTGTTCCGCACGGTAGCATACCCACCACTCGTGTATTAACGTTCCGGTTGGGCACCGATTGAGGCGAAAATGAGCAGACGGAACCGAACAGGTGACCTGGAAGAGATCTTCGAGATCCTTGTGACCTCGTACGTCCAGAAGGGTGGGGTCATTCCAGGTGAAAGCGACTTGTGTTGGCGCCCGGCGACCGATGCCTATGAAACCGAAGAACACTTCATCGTTCAGGTGGATCTGGCGGGTATGGATCCGGCTCAGATAGAAGTGCTGGCTGACAAAAACAGCCTGGTTGTCCGGGGGATTCGCCAGGAATCGTCAGGCCCCGGCAAGAAGCATTTCCACAAGATGGAAATCAACGTGGGTCCCTTTGTCCGCAAGGTTGCCATTACGGTGGATGTCGATTCATCCAGTGCTACGGCCCAGTACAGGAGCGGGTTCCTCTACGTCACCTTCCGCAAGGGAACGGGAAACATGGGGGACCGACGGCAAATTTCCATCGGCCGTTGAAGGACGGACGGCAGAGCGGTTGCAGGATGTCGACAATTTGGGTGCCCGAAGCGCCCCGAAATCTGGAAGGAGCTGGATCTACATGGCGGACAACGATCAGGATCTCATGAAACTGGACCATTCCGGGGAAATCGTACTGCCCCGGGAAATGCCCATCCTGCCGATCAGCGAGGCGGTAATTTTTCCCGCCATGATGGTGCCCCTGGTTCTGAGCGACGCGAACCTGGTCAAACTGGCGGACGATTGTCTGGCGGGGCAAAAAATCCTGGGAGCTTTCTCCCAACGGGAAATTGCCGAAGAAGACGAGGACGAAATGGACGAGCGCGATCTCATCTACCGGGTGGGGACCGCCGTCAAGATCCAGAAGATGCTGCGTTTTCCAGATGGCAGCATGAGACTGCTCGGCCAGGGAATAGCCCGGTGCCGTATCAAAAAATTCCTGGAGACGGATCCCTACATGCTGGCCTCCGTGGAACTGATCGAGGAAGACATCCAGGAAGACTCCCGCACCCTGGCCTACATGCGGGGGGTGGCCAACAATTTCCTGAAGATCATCGACGCCAGCGAAACCCTTTCCGAGGAACTCAAGGTCGTCGTGATGAATATCGACGATCCGGGGCGCCTGGCCGATCTCATCGCGACCAATCTGGACGTTGATGTCGCCCAGAAGCAGAAGATGCTGGAGGAGAAATCCCCCCGCAAGCGTTTGCAGATCCTGTCCAAGACCGTCATGAAGGAACTGGATGTCCTGGAACTGGGACAGAAACTCCAGACCCGGGTGCGGAAATCCATCGACAAGGACCAGCGGGAATATTATCTGCGCCAGCAGTTGAAGGCCATTCAGCGCGAGTTGGGGGAGGTGGACGAGGGTTCCGTCGAACTGGACGACCTGCGCGAACGGCTCGAGGCGGCGGATTTCCCGGAAAAGGTCCAGCTGGCCGCGGACAGGGAGTTGGATCGTCTGGGGCGGATGTCCCCCGGCGCCAGTGAGTATACCGTGAGCAAGACGTATCTGGACTGGCTGCTTGATCTGCCGTGGAACCAGAGCAGTGAAGACAAGCTGAACCTGAAACGCGCCGAGAAAATTCTCGAGCGTGACCACTACGGTCTTGAAGACGTGAAGGAACGCATCATCCAGTATTTGGCGGTGCGCAAGTTGAAGGACAACCACCGGGGTCCCATCCTTTGCCTGGCCGGCCCTCCGGGGGTGGGCAAGACGTCCCTGGGCCGCAGCATCGCAGAGGCCGTGGGACGGAAATTCTTTCGTTTTTCCCTGGGGGGAATGCGGGACGAGGCGGAAATCCGCGGTCATCGGCGCACCTACGTGGGGTCGATGCCCGGCCGCATCATAAACGGCATCAAGGAATGCGGGACCAACAACCCCGTGTTCATGCTGGACGAGATCGACAAGCTGGGACAGGATTTCCGCGGGGACCCCGCCAGCGCCCTGCTGGAGGTCCTGGACCCCGAGCAGAATTGCGATTTCACCGATCACTACCTCAATCTTCCCTTTGATCTTTCCAATGTCATGTTCATCACCACGGCGAATATGCTTGACACCATCCCGCGCGCCCTGTTGGACCGGATGGAGGTCATTCAGCTGGCGGGTTATACCAACCTGGAAAAACTCCAGATCGCCAAACGGTACCTCATGCCCCGGCAGATAGAAGCCAACGGTCTGACGGGAAAGTTCATCCGGTTCACCGATGCCGGCATGATGCGCATCGTGGAAGACCATACCCGTGAAGCGGGAGTGCGAAACCTGGAAAGGGAAATCGGCAGCGTCTGCCGCAAGGTCGCCACCGATGTGGCCAAGGGGAAGAAGAAGCTGCAGGTCATCGGCGCCAACAACCTGGAAGAGTATCTGGGGTCGGCGAGTTTTACGGGTGACAGTTTGCGCCGGCATCTCAAGGTGGGGGTCGTGACGGGATTGGCCTGGACCCAGGTCGGCGGGCGGATTCTCTACATCGAGGGTTTGTCGATGCCCGGTGGCCGCGGCAATCTGAAACTGACCGGCCAGGTGGGGAGCGTGATGCAGGAGTCCGCCAGCGCCGCTTTCAGTTACCTGCGCAACCGATTCGGCGGGCGCGAGGAATACACCGAGTTTTTCACCGGGCGGGATTTCCACATTCATCTGCCCGCCGGAGCAGTTCCCAAGGACGGACCCAGCGCCGGTATTGCGATGGCCTCGGTATTGCTGTCCCTGATGTTGAACAAGAATGTGGACCGCCGCACCGCCATGACCGGGGAAATCACTCTGACCGGTGCCGTGTTGCCCATTGGCGGGTTGCTGGAAAAGGTGTTGGCCGCCCACCGCCTGGGAATCCGGACAATAGTCATTCCCGCGGACAACGAATCCGATCTCGAGTCCATTCCCGATGAGGTCCGCGAGGCGATTGAATTTGTTCCTGTCGCCAATCTGGACGAGGCGTGGGAGGCAATCTTTCCCGGAATCATGAACTGATCAGTTAGAGTGGCGCCCTAAACCGTCCCGATTCGATTCAGTCCTGTGAGGCGATCCTTGGCCGAACACAAGATTATGAGCACCTTGATGCGCCCCTTCTTCAACAAGGGGAAGGCGGCTTCTTTTACCGTGCCCGGAGAGTTGAAGAATTCCTCCCGGATCCTGTGCATTGATTGCGGCGAATTGAGCGACTTCCTTTTTCATATCCCACTGCTGACCGCCATCCGTCACCGGCACCCCGGTTCCAAAATGGATTTCCTGGTGCCTGAAATCCACGCTCCCCTGGTGATCCCCAGCGGATTGGCCCGGCAGTGCATGATCTACAAAGAGGGCCAGCTCAATCCCTGGCGGCCGGCTTTTGCCACCCTGTTGCGCAAACTGGGATCCGGCAATTACGATGTGGCCATCATCATGTCCTATTCACCACAGCCCAAATTGGAACTTGCGGCTTTGGCAAGCGGCGCTTCCTTGCGGTTGGGCCCTTCACACAAGGATGCCTGGCCGGGAGTGAACTTCGAAATGCGGCCCGGTAAGCAGGATGACGGTTACCGGGGGGACAGGTTGAAAACCGCCGCTCCCTTCCTTGGCTTCGATCCGGAGGAATTGAACTCCCGCTGGCCCCTGCCCCTGGAAAAACTCCGGCAGATGGCGCAACAGGTCCATTTTCACAAACCAAATCCGGACCAGATGCTGATCGGGGTGGACCCGGGTCTTGGCAAGACCGGTCACGGGTTCGCCCTGGAGAACACCCAGTTCCTGGTCAGGCAATTGTCCAGCCAACTGGCTTGCAAGATCCTGCCCCTGGGGTATCCCCAGGACAACAAGCGCCTGGAAAAGTTCGAAGCCAGTCTTTCCGAAGTGCCGGTGGGACTGCAGCGGGACACCCTGCTGGAGATGATCCTGTTGTTGGCCCAGTGTGATCTTTTTGTTTCCGGAAACACCGATTTTTTCCATTTCGCGGTGGCCCAGGGAGTGCCGGCGATTGGACTTTTCTCCAAGGACGACGGACCCCAGTGGACACCCCGCGGTCGGCCGCGTGCCCGGGTCATTCCCGTTACCAAAGGGGAAAAGGTCGATATCGAGACCTTGATGGAAGCCGTCGAAGGGGTGACCCAGGGGCGGACCAGTACGGCCTCCAGGGTGATCACCACCCCGCTTCCGGACGACGGTGCTTCTTCCGGGTCCGGGGTTCTCCCGCCCGCTGAAGACGCGCCCAGCCATGATTGACCCTTCCGACAAACATTCCGTATTGCGGCTCCTGGTCCTGGCTCCCAATTGGCTGGGCGATGTGGTCATGACCACCCCGTTGTTGTCCTTCCTCCACGCGAACAGAGGAGCGGTTTCCAAAGGTTTCGGACGGCCGTTCACGCTTTGCCTGGGTATCCGGGGGGCCTGGGCCGGCCTGTTCCGGGACGATGACCGGATAGATGAACTGATGGTCATCGAACGCGGCGGACGGCATGGAGGCTTTGGTGGCGTCTTCCGTTTGGCCGATACCTTGAGACAGGGGGGATTCGATGCCGTCATTATCGGACCGCCATCGTTAAGGTCGGGTTTGGCCGCCAAATTATCAGGAATATCCGACAGGGTGGGATACCGGTCCGACGGCCGGTCGCTTCTTTTGAATCACGGAGTCGCGCCGCAAAGGCGCGGCAGCATCCACTATTCGCGGGAAATGATCCATTTGGGCCGTGTCTGGCTGGAATCGCTTGGGCTTGTACCCGGGAAAATCCAGGACAGGGACTGGACAAGCTCTTTGCCGGGCTGCGAATCCCTTCCCCCCGCAAATTCGGGCGAGGGAGGCCCGGTGTGGGCCGTCGCTCCGGGCACAACCTACGGCGAAGCCAAAACGTGGCCTGTCGCACGCCTTGCCGAATTCATCAGGTTGGCCGTGGACAGGCACGGGGTCCGGTTCGTTTTCCTCGGTGATGGGACTGCCAGGGGATTCACCACCCGTCTGAAGGAACAGATCACCGGTGAATGGGGTGATGAACCCCAGTCCAATTGCACCCTGCTGGACCTGACCGGAAAGACCGATCTGACCGCCGCGGTCAGGGTGCTCAAGGCGTCACAGGCGTTTGTGGGAAATGACAGCGGGCTCATGCATCTGGCCGCAGCCCTGGGAATGCCGACCATCGGGGTGTTCGGTTCATCGAATCCCGATTGGACGGCGCCGCTCGGCCAAAAAACCCGGGCGGTGGTTCCCGACGGTTTCTCCTGCCGCCCCTGCTATCGGAAAACCTGCAATCAACCGATATTCTGTCTGGATACGGTTTCCGCGGATACCGTATTGAGTGAGGTTTTAAAACTCGTCGGCGATGATCTGAATGGACGGGAAGGTGCTTGATGGCAGTCTGGAAACCATGCCATTCCGATGAGTCCACGGGTCTTCGCCCGGCCCTGTTCCTTGACCGGGACGGTGTGGTAATCGTGGACCGTGATTATCTGGGCGACCCCGCCGATGTCGCACTTGTTCCCGGGGCGGCGGAAACCATGCGGGCGGCTGCGGCCTTGGGTTATCTCCTTATCGGTGTTTCCAACCAGTCGGGTCTGGGACGCAAATTGTTCACCATTCCTGAATTCAACGGGGTCATGAAAAGGCTCGATGAAGTCCTTGCCGAAAACGGTACGGGATTCGACGGTTTTTATTACTGTCCGCACGCTCCGGGTGAAAACTGCGCCTGCCGCAAACCAAAGACAGGTCTCCTGGATGAAGCCGCCGAAACCTGCGCTTGGGACAAGGGTGCCAGTTGGGTCGTGGGGGACAAGGCCAGTGACGTCGCTTTGGCGCGTGCCGGAGATATGGGCGCGGTGCTTGTCCGCACCGGCCATGGTGCGACGTACGAGCAGGAGGTTCGGCTGATGATGGAAAATGATTCCGAAATCCTGATCGCCGACGATCTGGCGGCTGCCTTTGCCGCCCTGCGCCGGGCCGACCGACGGGGGCCGGGCCGTTGAGTTGGGCTCTGAACGGCACGCCCATCAGGTCGGTGCTTCTGACCAGGTTGCGGTACCTCGGGGACATTGTCATGTCCACCGTACTGGTGGAGGTCCTGCTCAGGGGTGACCCCCATCTGCAAATCGGTTATTTGTGTGAGGACGGTTTCGCGCCGGTTTTGAAAGGCCTTTCCGGGATCGAACGGATCCACCGTCTGGGTGCCGGTAGGTCCGGTCGGGACGCGAACTCAAGGGTCCGGCATAAATCGACCGGGGAATCCCACTCCACTTTGGGCATGATCCGTAATCTGAGGAAACACCGTTACGATCTGGCCGTGGACATGTTTTTCAACCCGCGCAGCGCGTGGCTTTTGAGATTGGCCGGCATTCCCCTGCGCATCGGGGGCACGAACAAGTCCCGTGGCCGACTTTATACCCATAGGGCGCTGCGACGGGACTTCGGGCCCGAAATTCCCGGGTTCGCGGAAATCGCGCCCGGAGGGCTCGGTGAACACCTGTGCCGGTTGGGACCGTTGACCCATGTGGAAACAGGTATGAATTTCGCCGACTGGCTGCCCACCCAGTTCGGCCCAGGGGATTTGAAACCGAAATTGGGCGCTGACCTGACCATGCCGGGCCCGCGCCCGGAACTGGACAAGTTGAAGATCGGTGCCGGGGATTCCTACCTGCTTTTGGCACCCTGCGCCACGTGGGAGAGCAAGGAATGGCCAGGGGATCGTTGGGGGGAACTGGTATCGCTGCTGGTTGAAAAGACGGACCTGCCCCTGGTGGTAATGGTGGCTCCGGGAAAAGAAAATGCCTGGGCCGGCCTGGCCGAACTGATTCCCGAGGACAGGGGAGGCGTATTGCCCCGGCTGCCGCTGCCCGATGCCTTGGCAGTTACCGGTTCGGCACGTGCCCTGGTAACCGTGGATGGGGGTATCATGCACGCCGCGGTGGGAATGGGAGTTCCGACGCTGGCGATTTTTGGTCCCACCGATCCCGCCATCTGGTTCCCCTATGAAAAATCAGGGCCCTACCGGGTCCTGGCCCGGAAACCTCATTGCCATCCCTGTGACCTGCATGATTGCCCGGCCTTTATCTGTCTTCCCGAACTCGAGCCCGCGGAAGTCTGGCGCTCCCTGTCTCCGTTGCTGGATGTGGATGAATCTTCAGCTGGGGAGGGGACATGAAGGATCAATCTTCCTTCAAGCGGATCCTCCTGATTCGACGCAAAGCTCTTGGCGATGCCCTGGTGAGCATGAGGGCGGTCCTCGAAGTCGCCCGGGCCTGGCCGGACGCCTCTGTTGACCTGGTCATTGACCGGCCCTTTGCCTCTCTCCTTGATGGTCTTGCGGGACGCGCGCCGAGGCCCGGGAATTTTCAGGTTTTGTCCTGGCCTCCCGAAGCGGGACAATCATGGTTGATGAAGTTGAGAGGTGGCCGATACGATCTGGTGATCGATTGGCTGGGCAGTCCGCGCACGGCCCTGTGGACCATGTTGACCGGCGCTCCTGTGCGGGTGGGCTATGATTTGCCCCGGCGGCGATGGGCCTACAACGTCAAGGTGCCGCGGAACCGGACGGGCCGATGGGAACTGCGCGGTTTTGCCGGAGAAGCGTTTCTCGATCCTTTGCGCTGCCTGGGGCTGGAGCCCGGTCCCTGGCGTGACGGGTTCGCCCGCCTGGAAAGCCCGGGTCCGGCCACGGCCGGATTCAGCGGCGAATTTCGGACCTGGCTGGAAAGTTGGATTTCCATTCCCGGGACCCCGGTCGTCATGATGATGAGCGCCACCTGGAGCGCCAAGGGATGGCCAACTTCCCATGCCGCCCAATTGTTCAAGGATTTGGGTCGCCGTGGTTATAATCCGATCCTGGTGACGGGACCCGGGGATATCGTCCTTGAGGGGGAACTGCGAAAACTGCTGCCAGGGAGTGCAATCGCGCCGCCAACATCACTTTTGGAACTGGCGCATCTGTTGGAGCATGCCGGCGTTTTCGTGGGGACGGACTGCGGCCCCCGCCATCTGGCGGCGAGTCTGGGGGTCCCGACGGTGACCCTGTTCGGCGCCACCGATCCAGTTGGCTGGAACCCGGCGGTCCCGGAACATGTTTCAGTACGGACGGACGAGGAATGTTCCCCATGCGACCTGGCCGACTGTCCCGTGCCCGGCCATCCCTGCATGACTGAACTGTTGCCCGGGGTGGTAATGAAGGCTGTGGAACGGGTTTTGGAACTCAGTTCCCCTTGAAAGGTTTTATCGTGAAATATCTGCGGATTATAAAAGGTTTTCGACCACAAGCCCCGATGGTCGTCCGGGGATTGTCCCTGGCCCTGGGCATGATGGCCATCAGCGGCGCAGCGCCTTCTTTTGCAGGTGAGGAACCGGTTTCCTACCAGGCGGCTCCGTCCGTATACGGACCTGGCGAACGTATGGTATTCAGCATCGGTTACGGACCCATCAACGCCGGTGAGGGCATTCTCGAGGTTCTCGGGCTGGTGGAATATAAAGGGCGTACCTGCTACCACATCCAGAGCAAGGCCAACAGCAACCGTTTTTTCTCCTCGATCTACAAGGTGAGAGACAAGGTCACCAGTTACATCGATGTGGAAACCCTTTACAGCCGGTACTTTCACAAAAGGCTGCGGGAGGGCGATTACAAAAAAACGGTGGAGGTGGATTTCGACCACTTGGAGGAGGAGGCGCGTTACGCAAACGGCGAGGTCTATCCCATATCCGCCGGAGTTCAGGACGTGTTGTCTGCATTTTTCTTCGTGCGAAATCTCGAACTCATCGAGGGGCGGGTCTACGAGGTTCCCGCCCACAGTTCGCGGCGCACCTACGATCTGAAAGTCATCATTCACGGCAAGGAAAAGGTGGAAGTGGAGGCGGGAACGTGGAATTGTTTTGTGGTTGAACCGGTCATCGAGGGCGAGGGCCTGTTCAAGCACGAAGGAAAGATGACCCTGTATATTTCCGATGACGCCAATCGGATCCCGGTTCTGATAAAAACCAAGGTGCCGGTCGGATCAATCAATGTGGAGTTGAAGTCATACCGGCTGGGTACTCCCCTGGTGTCCGCCGGAAACGAGTCCGAATGAACCGAAGAGGCCAACACACATGACATCAGTTCAACCTTCGGGATCTCTGGTCCCCCCGTCCGACTGGGCTTCGGGTGATGGCGGGGAACCTGTCGGCATCACCCCGGGTTTTTTGATACTGGTCACCCTGGTGGGGGCCGTGCTCCGGCTTTACTCGCTTACAGGGCAGTCCCTGTGGGTTGATGAATTGCTTACCTGGCAGATGATCCGGCAGGGCATTCCGGCCACGTATATCGAGCAACTTTTGGACACCATCCAGGGACCGCTCTACCTGGGGGTGACCTGGCCGCTGATTCGTCTTCAGGATTCCGCCCTCATGCTTCGCTTGCCAGCCGCCCTGGCCGGGATCGTCACCGTGCCGCTGTTCGGTTTGGCGGTTGCCAGGATGCTGGGTGGCAAAGCTGGGCGGCTGGCGGTGCTGCTGTTCGCCCTGAATCCCTTTCATGTCTGGTACAGCCAGGAGGGCCGCGGTTATGCTTTCCTTATCCTGTTTTCCGTTCTGATGGCCCTGGCCGTCGGACCTCTGGCGGCGCGCAAAACCGGTTTCCGTTCCGCCGCCCTGTTTGCCTTGGCCACCGCGGCGGCGGCCTGGAGTAATCTGGGCGGGATGTTCCTGTGGCTGGGCATGGGTCTCGGGATTCTCCTGTTTTTTCTTCCCGCCGACCGACGGCAATGGGGGACCGTGGTATTGGCCTTTGGCGCCGGGGTGATGCTGGTGCTTCCCTGGCTGTTGAAAGCGGCCGGCATCTGGGCTGTCGACCGTGTCCTGCCCGGAGGAGGGACCGGGGAAGCCCTCCGTGGCGAGACCACTTTTTCCCTGTTCGCCTGGCCCTACACGCTTCATACTTTTTTCTACGGGTACAGCCTCGGGCCTTCCCTGAGGGAGCTCCATCAGCCCGACAGGATTGCGGTCCTCAAACATTCCCTGCCAATTCTGCTGGCCGGCGCGTTGCCGGTGGGAATGGGACTGGCCGGGGGCCTGTTCCGGATTGACCGGAAACGCGCCGTCCTGTTGGTGTGGATCATCGTCCCGGTGCTGGTCCTGACCTTTCTTGCCGTGCGGAATGTCAAACCCTGGAATCCCCGCTATATCGCCATGTCCCTGCCCTGGGTCCTGGCCTTTACCGCCTGGGGTCTGACCCGCCTTCCGCGACGGGTCGGTATAGCGGCGACGGTGTTGTTGACATGTTTGACCCTTTGGTCTTTGGGCGGTTATTATTGGGATGGGCGGTACGCCAAGGCCGATGTTCGGGCCGCGGCCGCTTTTCTCGAAGATGGCAATTCCGCCGGAGATCCACTGATCGTCCCGGTGGTGACTTCGGTGTTCAAATATTATTACAGGGGCTCCGGTGAGGTGATCGACACCTACGGGATGCCCATGCTCCGGACCGCCGCCGATGCCGATGAATTCTGCGAGCAGGTTCTGGGTGATGTCTCCCGGGTCAGGTTGGTACTTGCCAGGGAGTGGTATTTCGATCCGCAGGGGCATTTACCGGTAGCCATGTCGCGGCGGGGACATCTACGGCAGACCATGTCCGCCGCCGGGGTCAGGGTGTATGATTGGGAACATCAGGAGACAGCGAAGCAATACCATGGGGACTGACAACTTTTACGGCAGTGAGGCCGGTTTCGACGAATTCGTCGGTGATTTCGCCGAGGGCTACGCCGGCCGGTCCTCCTTCGGATACCGCCTTGTCAAAAGAATGTTCGATCTGGCCGCCTCCCTTTTTGGCCTGATGCTGATCCTGCCCCTGCTTCCCTTCATCGTGCTGTTGATCAAACTGGAGACACCCGGCCCCATCTTCTTCAGGCAGCTTCGGGTCGGTTTCCGCGGTCGCATTTTCCATTGTTACAAGTTTCGTTCGATGGCCATCGACGCGGAAAGCCAGAAGGAGCAAATGCAGCATTTGAATGAAGCCACCGGTGCGGCCTTCAAGATCAAGGACGATCCCCGGATCACGGGCGTGGGGCGTTTCCTGCGGCGGAGCAGCCTGGACGAATTCCCCCAGCTGTTCAACGTATTCATCGGGGACATGAGCATTGTTGGTCCCCGGCCCCAGATCCCTTCCGAAGTGGGGGATTACACATCCGCCCACGCGCGCCGTCTGTTGGTGAAACCGGGACTGACCTGTTTGTGGCAGGTATCCGGCCGCAGCCATCTGGATTTTCTGGAATGGATGGAACTGGACCAGGAGTATGTCCGCCAGGCCGGGTTGAAGATGGACCTGCATGTCCTGACCCGCACTCTGCCGGCCGTCATCGAAAGAAAGGGCGCCTATTGAGTGTTGTGGGTATCGGTACCGATATCGTTTCGGTCCAGCGCATGGCCGATCTTTTGCTACGCCATGGGCCGCGATTTCTGGACCGATGTTTTCGGCCGGGGGATCTGCTTGTCCCCGAGGCCCGGAACGATCCCGAGCCCAACCACCTGGCCGGTCGTTGGGCCGCCAAAGAGGCGTTTTTGAAGGCTCTCGGGGCCGATGTGCGGGGGATCCCCTATCGGGACATCGAAGTACGCAGGTCACCCGCGGGGCCGGTGCGTATCGTGCTCCACGGAAAGGCCTTGGCCGCCGTGAAACGGGTGGGTGGGCAACGTGTCCATCTGGCCATCAGTCACGAACGGGAATACGCGGTCGCCATGGTTCTGGTGGAAAACTGAGGGTTTCCCAAAACTCTTGGACCCCGACGCCGTGTGTGCTAAATTCTGTTGTCGGCATACGGGGTTGGCCAGGCCTGGGAACAGGGCTGGCGCTTTTAGTGGAAACCCCTTTGTAGAACCTTTGGCTCAAGGCGGCCCTCCCGATCATGGAACTGGATTTCCTTCTCATTGATGTTTTTACGGACAAGGCCTTTGGCGGGAGCCGCCTTTATCTGTTTCCCGATGGTAATGGGGTACCCACCGATTTGATGCAAAACCTGGCCATGGAGCTGGGCGCTGGCGAGACCGCGTTTGTCGTCCCCGGATCCAACTCCGGATCAGGCCTGCGTGTTTTTACCCCTTCGGCGGAAATTCCCTTCGGCGGTCATTCGGTCCTGGGGGCGACCTTTGCCCTGGATCATCTGGAGCGCCGTGTCGGGGGGGAGGATTCCCAACCCTTTGTCTGGGAACTGGAATCCGGTCACTACCAGGTGGTGACCACCGAAGAGTCCGGGAAACGGATCTACAGCCTGCAACTTGATACCCCGGTTTTCATGGGCCAGTATTTCCATCGTGGCAAGGTTGCCCGAACCCTGGGTCTGCCCGAAGACGATATCGCGATTACGGGATTGCCCTGTGAAGTCATCTCCACCGGTCTTCCCATTCACATTGTTCCTTTGGCTTCCCTGGAGGCCATGGGCCGAATCATTCTGCGCAATCGCGATGCCGATGCCATTGCCCGTGACCTTGGTTTTGGCGACCTCTTCGTGTTCACCTGCGAAACCGTCCAGTCCGAAGCGACCGTGCACTGCCGGATGTTCGCGCCCTACTTCGGGATTCCCGAAGATGCCGCCAGCGGAGCCGCGACCGGGGCCCTGGTGGCCTACCTGGTCAAGCACCGCCTGGTGAAGTACAGCTCCAAGGTGCGAATCATCAGCGAGCAGGGCCTCGAAATGGGTCGCCCCAGTCGAATCATTGCCGAAGCCGGAATTTCCGGAGGGCAGGCCACCGACATCCGCGTCGGCGGTCAGTGTGTCCTGGTCGGGTCCGGCAGCATCAACATTTCCTGAGCCCGCATCCATTTACCTGGGGGCCGAGTCGAAAGCGAGGATGGGTCCATGAATGTCCCAGCCGGTTTGTCCACCGAGATGTGCGATATGGTCATTCAGACACTTCGTCAGGTGGTCGGGCGCGAACTGCCCGACGAAATGATCATGGAGCTCGATGCGAAGGACCAATTTCCAGACGAATTCATCCAGAAGCTGTTGTCTCCGGATGTTGGCCTTCACCTGGTATTTCTGCCGGAGGAGAATGGCGGACTCGGTGGGGGAGCGCGTGATATTTGCAGTGTTTGTGAAGAGATGGCCACGCTTGACCTGGGTGTGGCGACGGCGTTTCTGGCTATTTGTCTTGGCACCGATCCTATTCTCGTCGGTGGAACCCCTGAACAGAAAAACCTTTGGCTCAATCGGATCGCTTCCGAGGGCCTGATCGTGGCCTACGGGGTGACCGAACCCGAAGCGGGCAGCGATGTGGCCGGGCTCAAGGCCACCGCCGACCGGATCCTGGATGCGGATGGCAACATCACCGGCTACAGATTGAATGGATCCAAACAGTTCATCACCAATGGCGGCGTGGCCCAGATCTATACCATCCTGGCCAGGACACCCGAAGGGCTCAGCTTTTTCGTGGTGGAACGGGGTACTCCCGGCCTGTCCGTGGGCAAGCACGAGGAAAAACACGGCATTCGGGCCTCCAATACCACCGGTGTCCTGCTCGAAGACGTGGACATACCCGCCGAGAATCTGATCGGCCTGGTCGAAGGCCAGGGCCTCAAGCAGGCCAACGCCGTATTCGGCTACACCCGGTTGATGGTCGGAGCGTTTGGTCTCGGAGGGGGGCAGGGGCCCTTGACCCGGGCGCTGGCCTACGGCAAAGCCCGTGAACAGTTCGGCGCGCCCCTGGTGGAAAAACAGGGGTATCTGTTCAAGTTGCTCGTGGAAAACTGGATCGATCTTGCCGCCGGCCGCGCGCACATGGAAAAGGTCGCCCTGCAGATCGACGGCGGTGAAAAGGACATGGGCACCGAGGGGTCCATTGCCAAGTATTGGAGCACCGAAGCCGGCAACCGCGCCGCGGATGCCTCGATCCAGGCCCTGGGCGGCTACGGCTATGCCCGTGAATACGTGGTGGAAAAAATGCGGAGGGATGTGCGCATCACCACCATCTACGAAGGCACCAGTGAAATCCAGCAGAGCATCATCGCCATGTACCGGTGGAAGGAAACAGTCCGGTCCAAGGGGGAATTCTACAACAACCTTGCTTCGCAGATGGACCAACTCCACGAGGCTGACCCCACGGTTGGCGCCGCCATGGCAGCGGCCGCGTTTCGGGGGCTCAACGATGTGGTGCAGTACATGCACGGGGCCCGCTTGACCAGGAACCAGATCGTGATGTTCTCCCTGGCGGACATGATAACCGTCAGTGAAGTGTCTTGCGCCTTGGCTGGAAAAGCCGCACGCCTCAGTAATGAAGGCGACCCTACGGCCGCGGCGTTCAGCGCCATGAGCCGGGTGTTTGCGCGCAAGGCGGTTAGAATGGTTTCCACTGGCGCGGGGCTTTGCGCCGGCGGTTGGACCGAAAACAGTGACGAGGAGGCCCTGAAGGCTGGGAGCGACCTTCTGGAAACCGTTGAGTCGCGTTTTTCAGTGAAACTCACCGCCGGTCTGTGGCGGGATATGGAATACGTGGGCGATTATCTCAAGAACCTCGATTGAGTTTGGATGACAATGGATCTGAACGGGAAAATCGAAATTTTCAGCGAACGGTTGGCGGAGGACCCGCACTCCCGGGTGTTCGCTCCGCTGGCTGATTTGTTGCGTCAGGCCGGCAGGGGTGATGATGCCCTGGAACTGTTGGATGACGGGCTGGGACGGCACCCCGACTATGTTTCGGCCCTGGTGATCAAGGGGCAGACTCTTTTGGATCTCGGGAGGGTTGATCAGGCCAGGATTGCCTTGGCACAGGCACTTGAACTGGACAGCGAGAATTTCGTCGTCCTGCGGCTTCTGACCGAAGACGCCCGGAGCCGCCAGGCCTGGGAAGAATCCATTCCCTTGTTGGAACAGCTGGTTGTCCTGGACCCGGATGACGACCGCTGGCCCGGAGCTTTGGCCGAAGCCAAACAATTCGCCCGGCAGGACCTGCCGCCGGTCTCCGCTAAATCGTCTTTCGCCACCATGACCCTGGTGGATATCTATCTCGCCCAGGGATATCGCGACAGGGCCCTCGACGCTTTGGGACAGATGGCTTTACGCGAACCCAATCGCCAGGATATTCGTCGTCGCATGGAAGAGTTGAAAACCCGGGACCTGACCGCGTCTCCCGTCGATGGTGCTTCGATTCCCTCGGCCACTGGCCCCCTGGACGGTTTAAAGCCCCGTCCGGCGGAACGGCGGGTCGATGAAAAGAAGAAGTTCGAGGAGTGGATCAATCGCATCCGCGAGGACGGAGGAACCTCCACGTGACGCACAAGGTGGTGATGATCGGAGGCCCCAATCTGGGGCGCCTGGGTTCCCGGCAACCTGAAATTTACGGGGACACCACCTGGGGTCAGCTGGAAGTAATGTGTCTGGGCTGGGCTTCGGAATCCGACTTCGATCTGGAATTCGTGCAGTCGGACATGGAGGGGGATATTGTCGGGATGATCCACCGGGCAGGCGATACCGCGGACGGCCTCGTCATCAATGCCGCCGCCTATACCCACACTTCGGTGGCCATTCGCGACGCCCTGGCCGCCGTGGATATCCCCGTAGTGGAATTGCATCTGACCAATCCCGATGCACGGGAATCCTTTCGGCGCACTAACCTGCTGGCGGACGTTGTGACAGCTGGAATCCGGGGGTTTGGCATAGAAGGCTACCGCCTGGCCCTGTTCGGCATGGCCGCCCTTCTGGCAGACAGACCCCCCCGAGGCTAACATTCATTGCCAGATGAGGGCCGGCGTGTTATCAATAAGCCGATTTTAATACGGTTGAAAGACCGCACCGCATCACTGTATTTGGGAAAGCGAGGACGTAGTTGGCTGATACAAGCAATTTCCGGACGGGATTCACCATGAAGCACAGGCAGGGTTTGTGGTCCATTGTGGAATTCCAGCATGTAAAACCCGGCAAGGGGCCGGCTTTTGTCCGTACCAAGTTGAAAAACGTGGAAAACGGGAAAGTCGTCGAACATACTTTTCGCGCCGGGGAAAAGGTTGAAGAAGTTCGGTTGGAACGCCGGGAGTTCCAATACTTGTATCCCGACGGCGAATTTTTTGTTTTCATGAATACGTCAACATACGAGCAGATCCAGTTGCACAAGGATGCCCTGGGGGACGTGCCCAAATTCATCAAGGAAAGCGACATGTGCAGTGTGTTGCTGCTCGAGGAAAAACCCCTGATGGTCGAAGCTCCCCTGACGGTGGAACTTCAGGTGAAGCAAACGGACCCGGGGTTGCGCGGCGATACGGCCCAGGGTGGTTCCAAGCCCGCCACCATGGAAACGGATCTCGTGGTCCAGGTGCCTCTTTTTATCGAAGAAGGCCAGGTCCTGAAGATCGATTCCCGTACGGGGAAATACCTGGGCAGGGTTTGAGCCATTGAGTTTGACTGGTATAGTTTGACTGGAATAGTTTGACATGGGAAATGATCCACGCACCGGAGGACCCGAAATGGATATCGAAAAGGTTCGCGAGCTTGTCAAGCTGGTCGAGGACAGCGGCATCGAAGAATTGGAAATCAGTAATGACGAGACGACTATCCGGATTCAGAAATCGGCTCCGGTGACCATGGCCGCGGCTTCGCTCGCACCGGCCATGCAGGTTCCGGCCGCTCCGGCTGCCAGCGCCGGTTCGGTCGCCGAGGCGGCCACGCCCGCCGCCGATCCCACCCGGGCCAAGTGGAAGGAAGTGCGGTCGCCCATTGTCGGCACGTTCTACCGTGCCCCGGGGCCGGACAGCCCCAATTTTGCGGAAGTGGGGGATCGGGTGTCCGTCGGGCAGACCCTTTGCATTATCGAGGCAATGAAGGTCATGAACGAGATCGAGGCCGAATTCAGCGGTACGATCATGGAAATCTTCGTTGAAAACGGGAATCCGACCGAGGCCGAAGGCGTTTTGTTCCTGGTTGATCCGGACTGACCCTGGCCGACCAGGATTGATCCTGGGTTGATGAAATGCCCGGATAGGGAGTTTTTGCTCTCTTTCCGGGTTTTTTGTGTCCTATGACTGATTTCCCTGTTCAAGAGAACCTATTTCCTGCCGATGATCAGGTATGGAAAGACGGCTTCACGATGGAGCCGGGGCCGGTTTGTGGGATGGAACCCGTAACAGGAGAATCCTTTACATGGATATCAAAAAGATCCTCAAGGAAATGATCGCCCGGGGCGCGAGCGACCTCCATCTGAAAGTCGCCTCACCGCCGGTATACAGAATCAACGGCACCCTGGTTTTTGCCGAATACGATGCTCCCACCGTCGAGGACATGGGAGCCGTGGCCAAACAGATCCTGTCTCCGAGTCAGCGGGAGACTTTCGAAAGCACACGGGAAATCGATTTCGCGTTCGGAGTGCCGGGAATTGCCCGTTTCCGGGCCAATTTCTATGTGCAGCGTGGCAGTGTGGCCATGGTTTTCCGTCACGTTCCGGTGGATATCCAGACGGTTGATGAACTTGGCCTGCCCGAGATCGTCAAGGAACTCGCGGTGCGCCAGCGGGGCATGATGCTGGTAACGGGGACTGTCGGATCCGGAAAATCGACCACCCTGGCATCCATCGTGGATATCATCAACCGGGAATGCTCCCGGCACGTGATAACCATCGAGGACCCCATCGAATTCCTGCACCGTGACCAGAAAAGCATCATCAGTCAGCGTGAAATCGGTTGTGATACGGCCAGTTACGCTGATGCCTTGAGACATGTTCTCAGGCAGGACCCGGACGTAATCCTGATTGGTGAGATCCGGGATGCCGAATCGATGAAGATCGCCCTGACAGCGGCGGACACCGGGCATCTGGTGTTGAGCACGATGCACACCATCGACGCGACCCAGACCATCAGCAGGATCATCTCCTTTTTCCCGCCGCACCAGCAGCAGGAAATCAGGTATCTGCTGGCATCCACCATGCAGGCCGTCATATCCCAGCGATTGGTAGCGGATGCGGATGGGCTCAACCGCTATCCCGCCTGCGAAATCATGATCGCCACGGGCACCATCAAGGAATATATTCGCGAACCTGAAAAGACCGTCCTGATTCGGCAGGCCATCCAGGAGGGGTTTATCCAGTACCAGATGCAGACCTTCGACCAGTCGTTGATGCAACTGTACAAGGAAAAGAAGATCTCTCTGGATGTGGCCACCAAGGCCAGCAGCAACCCTCACGAATTCATGCTTCGGGTCAAGGGTATCCAGGCGAGCAGCGATTCAACCTGGGACCGCTTCGAGGATACCACCAATGAATCCGAAAATGAGGTCCAGACCACCTGACAGGCCTTCAAATATCGCGAAAACGGAAAATGGCCCCCCAATGGGCCATTTTCTCTTGCCATCACCCGCAGATAAGCCCAAAATACAGAACTCGATTCGAAATGACCCCCGGGTGGGGGCTGCCCCGGTGGCGGCTGACCCCTGTGGGCCGTAGGTGTGTTTTATTCAGCTAGTCTTTCCAACAGGAAGTCCTGCATGTTCAAGAAGATCCTGGTCGCCAACCGGGGCGAGATTGCCCTGCGCATCATGAGGGCCTGCCGCGAGCTGGGAATCCAGAGTGTGGCCATCCATTCCACCGCCGATGCCGAGTCCCTTCATGTGAAATACGCGGACGAATCCGTCTGCGTGGGAAAGGCCTCCAGCGCCGACAGTTATCTGCGCATTCCCAACATCATCGCCGCGGCGGAAATCACCGGGGCCGAAGCGATCCATCCCGGGTACGGGTTTTTGGCTGAAAATGCCGAATTCGCCGAAATTTGCGAAGAAAACGACTTCGTCTGGATTGGACCGCAGGCCGCCGTGATCCGGCAGATGGGGGACAAGGCCACGGCCCGGACCATGGCCGATAACGCCAAAGTTCCCACCGTGCCGGGAACCGGGCTCATCGATACGGTGGAAGAAGCCGTCGAGGCGGCCAAAAAGTTCGGGTATCCCGTGATAGTCAAAGCGACCGCCGGCGGCGGTGGAAAAGGGATGCGGGTAGCCTGGGACGAGGAAGAGTTGCTCAAAAATTACGTGGCCGCCCGGACGGAAGCCGGCGCTTCGTTCACCAGTGATGCCGTTTACCTCGAAAAATTCCTGGTCAATCCCCGCCACGTTGAAGTGCAATTGATGGCCGACCATCACGGCCATGTGATCCACTTCGGTGAGCGGGACTGTTCGGTTCAGCGCCGTCACCAGAAACTGATAGAGGAAGCCCCTTCGCCCGCCGTGACTCCCGAACTGCGCGCGAAAATGGGCGAAGCCGCGGTGCGCCTGGCCACGAAGGTGGGCTATCGCAGCGCCGGGACCGTGGAATTTTTGCTGGATGAAGATGGATCCTTCTACTTCATGGAGATGAACACCCGCATCCAGGTGGAGCATCCGGTCACCGAAATGGTCACGGGATTCGATCTCATGAAGTGGATGATCAGGGTGGCCGCCGGCGATGAATTCGATTTTACCCAGAAAGACGTTTCTGTCACCGGCCACGCAATTGAATGCCGAATCAACGCCGAGAATCCCGAGCGGGACTTCATGCCTTGCCCCGGCCGGGTATTCTATTATCATGCCCCCGGTGGTCCCGGGATCAGGGTCGATACCCATATTTATTCCGAGTACCTGGTTCCTCCCTACTACGACTCACTTTTGGCGAAAATAATCGCCCATGGCAAGGATCGCGAAGAAGCTGTCGCAAGGATGCGGCGGGCGCTCACCGAATGTGTTTTCGAGGGATTGCCCACCAGCACGCCGTTCCACCTCGAGGTGTTGAACAATCAGGTCTTCCTCGAGGGAAAGGCCACGACACGCTTTATCGAAGAGGAATTGACCCATCTTCAGGAGGGTTTGCGTGTCCGGGCGAAATCAGAAGAAGGCTAAGAAAAAAGGGGGCAACCCCTGGTATGAAGCTCCCTGGGTGACGGGTCTGCTGATGGTGGCCGTCGCCGTCTACTTCGGCCTGGCCCTGACGGGAGATCCCGGAGCCTGGTGGGGTGTCCTTGACGGCGCCGGCGCCGGTGACCTGTTGGCATACGACAATCCCGGCGGCCCCGTCGGTTCGGTCATCAACGTATTTCTTCACCTGGTATTCGGCAGCCTGTGGTGCTGGACCATTCCCCTCCTGGTGGGAATCGTCGGCCTCGGGTTTCTGGTCTCCCGGCAGCGTAATCTCCGCCCGTGGGTCCTGCGGGCCATCCCTCTTTGGCTGGTGACCTCCGCGTGGATCGCGCAGCCCGGCGGACCTTTCACCGGGGATGCGGGCATCAGGCTGGGCGGTGCTGTCGGAATGTTCCTGGCCCGGGGTTTTTACGCCCTCTTCGGAGTGTGGGGCGGGCGCATTTTTCTGACTCTCTTTCTGCTGGTCGTGGTGATCCTGATTTTTAAACCCTGGCTGGGTGGAATGGCCGGGGTGGTGTCCGCCTTTGGCCGGGGCCTGATGGTCTTCGGCCGCGGTCTGCTGGATGTTCTCAGTTGGCCCCTGGCCGTCCTGGCGGGATTGGGCCGCTGGCTGAAGGGACGGGTGTCGCGAACGTCCATCGACCAGGACGCCGAAACGCATTCGTCGCCGGAATCCGGGCCTGAAGAGGGGGATTGGGAAGAGGAAGAAGCGGCTGCCGTGCGTGAAAGAAGGCATCACCAGGCGCCGAAACCCGATTCCGCTCCCGTCGCGGCGGCACCGTCGTCGGGGGAGAATGATAAAACTCCCGAAGAAAGAGTCCTTCCCGGCGCCGCCGGCGACTTTGAGGGAGCGGGTCCCGCCTCCAGCGGCGGTACGGCCAAATCCAAACCCCGCAAAAAGGTCAAAAAGAAATCCGGTCCTGTCATCTTACCCGGTTTGGAACTCCTGACTCCCGCCGGGCCCGAGGGGCAGGTCACCTCTTCCACGGAACTCGATCAGTCGGCTGATCTGCTTGAAGACACGCTGCGTTCGTTCGGGGTGGAGGGTGAAGTGAAAGATGTACGTCCCGGACCCGTGGTGACGACATTCGAGTATCAGCCCGGTCCCGGCATCAGGGTCAATCAAATCGTTCAAAGAAGCGATGATCTGGCCCTGGCCATGCGCGCCCGGTCCATCCGCATGGAGGCGCCCATTCCCGGGAAGGCAGCCGTGGGGATTGAAATTCCCAATCCCACCGCCAAGATGGTGCGCCTGCGGGAGGTCCTGGAACTGACCGGGAACCAGAAACGCAATCCTCTTTCGGTTGTCCTGGGCAAGGATGTCGTCGGCCGGCCGGTGAGCATCGACATCGCTGCCCTGCCGCATCTGCTGGTGGCCGGTTCCACGGGCAGCGGCAAGTCCGTCTGTTTGAACTCCATCATCTGCAACCTGATCATGCGGAACGATCCGTCCAGCCTGCGTTTGTGTCTCATCGATCCCAAAATGCTGGAGATGAACGTTTACAACGGGATTCCGCACCTGCTACTGCCGGTGGTCACGGATCCCCGGGAATCCCTGAAGGCGCTGCAGTGGATGGTGGCCCAGATGGAATACCGTTACCGCAGTCTGGCGAAATGTTCGGTCCGCAACATCCAGCAGTACAACGACAAGGTGGCCAAGGGGGAGGTTACGGACTCGGAGGGTGAGGTCGTCACCGAACCCATGCCTTATTACCTGACCATCGTCGATGAACTCGCCGACCTCATGATCCAGCTCGGCAACGACATCGAGGGCCCGATCACGCGCCTGGCCCAGAAGGCGCGCGCGGTGGGCATTCATCTGATCCTCGCCACGCAGAGGCCCAGCGTCGATGTGTTGACCGGCGTGATCAAGGCCAACATTCCCTGCCGTATCGCTTTCCGGGTGATCCAGAAAAACGATTCCCGTACGGTCCTGGACATGAACGGCGCCGAGCAACTGCTCGGCCACGGCGATATGCTGTATCTGCAGCCCGGGCGCGCCCTGCCCGTTCGGGTCCATGGCTCCTTTATCGACGTTGATGAATGCGAAGCGGTCGCCAACCACTGGCGTCAATACGAGGGATCCACCGAGGAAATAAGTCTCCAGGAAAACCCCGCCGGCGGCGGCATGGTAACCGGTGAAGATGATCTTTATGACGCGGCACGGGAAGTGGTGGTATTGCATCAGAGCGGTTCCACGTCGCTGTTGCAGCGCCGCCTGCGCATCGGCTACACACGGGCGGGACGTTTGATGGATATGCTCGAAGAAGCCGGGGTTGTGGGGCCCTTCACCGGCAGCAAGGCGCGTGATGTCCTGATCAATCCCGAAGATCTATCCGGCATGGAAGAGGGACAGGCCTGATGAAACGCGTATTCTGCGCCACCCTCGGCTGCGACAAGAACCTGGTCGATTCCGAAGCCCTCCTGGGACGGTTCGCCCTCAAGGGAATCCAGCCGGTCAACGATCCCGACGTCGCGGATATCTGGGTCCTCAACAGCTGCGGTTTCATCGATGCGGCTCGCGCCGACAGCGAAGAAACCCTGCGCTCACTGGTGGAAAACAAGGAAGACCGGATCCTGGTCGTCTGTGGCTGCTGGTCCCAGGAACACGGGGACGATATCCAGAAACGTTTTCCCGGGGTGGATATCGTCGCGGGCGTAGGGCAGTTCGACCGTGTGGTGGCGGCCTGTCTGGGTGAAAATATCGACCAGGCATCCGCTGCGGCGGTCACGGGTTCGGCCTTCCCCCTGGCGGGACCCCCAATCGTCGATGACCCCATGGCCGTGGACTACACCGGTATGTTGGACCGCCCGCTCTTGACCCCGCCCCACGTGGCTTTTGTCAAAATCGGTGAAGGCTGCAATTGCAGCTGCACCTTTTGCCGTATCCCCATTATCCGGGGCAAGCAGCGCAGCCGTTCGGTGGAGGAGATTGTCACCGAGGTTCAAGGGCTGGTGGCCCGGGGGGTGACGGAGATCCAGCTGGTCTCACAAAATACCAGCGATTTCGGTCGGGACACCGGCCAGAACCTGCTGGAACTGGTCAGCAGTCTGAATGACGTAGACGGCCTGCGCCGCATGAGGCTGTTGTACCTGTACGCGGGCATGGTCTCGGTTGACGATTTGCGCAGGCTTCTGGATCTGGAAAAAGTGGCGCCTTACCTGGAGATTCCCATTCAGCATGCGTCGCCCCGAATCCTGAAGGCCATGCGGCGTCCCGGCGGTTCCAAGGCGTCTCCCGATTTTTTCAATGCCCTGAGGCAAGACCGGCCGGACCTGGTTCTGCGTTCCACCGCCCTTCTCGGATTTCCCGGGGAAGAGGAAGAGGATGTTTCCATCCTGGCCGATTTTCTGGCCGCCGTGGAATTCGATCATCTCGGCACCTACCGGTTTTCTCCGGAAAAGGGTACTCCCTCGGCGGAAATGCCGGATCGCGTCCCGGCCGAGGTCACCCATGACCGGGAAGCCCTGATCATGGATCTGCAGGCGGATATTTCCCTGGGCAGGCAGCAAGCCAGGCTGGGCCGGACATTCACGGCGGTGGTGGATGAGATTATCCATCCCGGCACCGAAGAAGCTGAAGAAACCCACCGCATTCTGGAATCCTTCGGCGAAGGGGCCTGGCAGGACGAAGGGGAACACACGGCCTTCGCCGGTGTATTGAGATCGGAAGTTTCCCTGGCCCTGTGCCGGAGTTATCATTTTGGTTACGATCTGGACGGGATCGTGGTCATGCCCGCGGATGACCTGATTCCGGGTCAATGGGTGGAAGCCGAATTCAGGGCTGTCACCCCTTACGATGTCTGGGCCACCGATAAAGAAGGGAATCGGGACCGATGAACAGGAAGTCCGGATCAACACTGGTTCTCGTGGCACTTGCCGTTGCGCTATGTGCCGGCGCGGGTTTTTCGCCCGGAATCGCCGCCACTGAAGTGGAAGGCGACACAATTACTCCGGGCCGGATGCCGGACCCGGCCGCACCCGATACCGTGCGCACGAATTTGTGGCTCATCGAAGCCCTGATGGGTGAAATTGTCACCTCCTTCGCGGACGTTCTGCCTGCTGAGCCGTCCGCCGTACTGCTGGTCAATCAGGGCGGCCAAGACATGGATGATATTTTTGGCAGTGTCGCCTCGGGGATCATGAGTGAGCGCGGCCACCAGACTTTTGTGGTTGCCGGTGATTCCACAGTCCAGGCACCGGTCGATTTCATTTTCGAATACAAGGTCATCGGTGTTGAACTGGCATATCCCGAGGTGGGCCGCACTCTCGGGATCTGGCAACGTTGGGTTGCCCGGGATGTTTCGGTGACTGCCTCGGTCGATTTGTCGGAAGCCGATTCCGGCCGGTTGCTCATGAAGGAAATCATGACCCGCCGCTTCAGTGACCGCATCGACAACGACGATTTCGATAAGGTCGATTCTCCGCTCTACGAGTTCACCACTGCCGAAACCTCCGGCAGCGGGTGGCAGAACCGGATGGAGGAAATCGTCGTTCTCGGGACGCTGGTCGGACTGATCGCGGTTTATTTTGCCAATACGGGAAACTGACCCGGATCACCCGGGTGGTTAAGGAAGGATTCTGGTTGATGTCAGCAATATTCCGGCAGGGCATGGTCGTATCCCGGACTCTCATTCCGGGTCTGTTTATCGTGCTTTGTTTTCTGGCCGGTTGCGGGGCGAGGAATCCCCATCCCGTCGGCTCCTACGACCGCGGTGTTTTTTACGCTGAACAGGGCAAGGACGTGGAAGCTGTCGCGGCCCTTGACTCCTACATTCGCAGCAACCCCACGGACAGTTTGGCGGCTGAAGCCCAGTTCCTCAAGGGCATGACCTACATGATAATGGGGGAGTATCCCCTGGCGGGCGTGGAGTTCCAGATCCTGCGCAAGGACTATCCCACCAGCAGCAGGGTCGAAGATGCCCTGTTCCAGGAAGGCGTGGCCTACCTGAACCAGGTCGGCCGTGTCGAAAGGGATATCACCGGGGCCTACGAAGCGCGGTTGCATTTCCTGAAATTCAGCCAGGAATACCCGGACTCGAAGCATATGCCACAGGTTGTGGAATACATGGCGGAAATTTCCGATCTGATGGTGCGCAAAAGGCTGGAGCAGGTGAAGATCTACAGACAGTTGCGCAGGCACGAGGCGGTGGCCATTACCCTCGACGACATTTTGGTTGAAGAATCCGGGAGTTCCCTGATTCCGGATGTCATGTGGGAGCGGGCGAGGACCGCCGAAAAACTGGACGATCCCGATACCGCAGCCCGCATGTACGAACGCCTGGTCAGCGAATTTCCCGACGGGCCTTACGCCAAAAAGGCGGGCAAAGCCCTGCGGAAGCTTGATGATATGGAAAGCGAGGAGGATGAGGACTGATGCTGAGAGCCATCCTGGGCGGATCTTTCGACCCGGTCCATCTGGGACATCTGGCGATGGCCTCCCATATGCTGGAAAAGCACCTCGCTGACCGCCTGCTGATCATCCCGGCCTGGCGTTCTCCCCATAAATTTGAAAATTCCGCCACCCCTTCGGACCGTCTTGCCATGGTCCGGCTGGCCTTCGGGGATATTCCCGGCGTTGAGGTGGACGACCGCGAAATCTCGCGTACGCGCGTTTCCTTCACCGTGGAAACCCTCGAGGAATTGACGTTGGATTTTCCCGGCGACCGCCTGCGGCTGATTATCGGCGGTGACAACCTGGAAGGGTTTTCAGGCTGGCGGGATCCGGACCGGATCCAGGAGCTGGCCGACATCGTTGTCTATCCCAGGGACGGGCACGTTCCGAGCCCCGATGCCATCAGCCGCGCGGGGCTCGATCCCCGGCTGGTCATTCCGGTTACCGACTTCGACCATCCCGTGTCATCCACCGCGGTCCGTGCTATCCTGGCCCGGGGAATCATGCCGGAAGACCAGTTGCCCCCGGCGGTGGTCGACTATATTACCGCCAACAATATCTACCAATGAAAGGCCTTGCCGGTGTCCCTGATCCTGATCGACGGTTCCGCTCTTTTCTACCGTTCGCATTACGCCTTCGCCCGACGTCCCCTGACCGCGCCCAACGGTGAAACAACCTCAGTCGTATTCGGTTTTTTCAGTTCCCTGCTGGGACTGATCGAAAAGCACAAACCGGAAAAGATGGCGGTTGTCTTTGACGTCAAAGGCAAGAATTTCCGGCACGCGATGTACCCCGAATACAAGGCCCACCGGAAACCCATGCCCGAGGAACT
The DNA here is from genome assembly GCA_030592845.1 of Candidatus Krumholzibacteriia bacterium. GTDB lineage: Bacteria > Krumholzibacteriota > Krumholzibacteriia > LZORAL124-64-63 > LZORAL124-64-63 > JAGLCY01. Next base: position 27,580 of record JAUVII010000006.1, read on the forward strand.
GGCCGAACAACTGCCCCGGTTGAGGGAACTCCTGGATGCCTGGGGAATCGCGGTTCTGGAAAAAAAGGGCGTGGAGGCCGATGACGTGATGGGGACCGTGGCCCGGGAATCGGCGGGTATCTGCGACCGGGTCTGGTTCTATACCGGTGACAAGGATTTCATGCAGTTGCTGGATGACCGTACGGGAATGCTTAAACCGGGCAAAGCCGGCGGCGACCCCACCACCTTGTCCGATGAAGATGTCCGTCGCGAATACAAAATGGACCCTGAGTCCCTTATCCAGGTTTTCGCCCTGGCCGGAGATGCCGCCGACAATATTCCCGGCGCGCCCGGTGTGGGGGACAAGACGGCGCGAAAACTCATCCAGGAATTCGGGACCCTTGAGGATCTCTATTCCGGGTTGGAGACAAGTAAATTGACTCCCCGGCTCAAACGTGTTCTGGGCGAGAACAAGGACAAGGTATTCCTGTCGAGGGATCTGTTCATCATCAAAAAGGATGTGGATCTGGACCTGGACTGGGATGCCATGAATACGTTCCTGCCAACAGGGCCGGAGGTTCGCAAACTGCTGCAGTCCCTCGGGCTGCGCCGTATCCTGGCGCATATCGATCGTTTGGTGGAATCCGCCGAGCCCCTGGAAACGGATGGAGCTCCCGCGCCTGCTGTTGTCGATCAGCCCGAAGAACCCGGTTGGGAAGCGCGCCTGAAGGAACGCCGCTACGTGCTGCTGGATTCGGATGAATCACTGGAATCATGGCTGGAGCGCAGGGACCCCCTGGCTCCCCTGTCGGTCGACACCGAGACCGACGGACTGCGCACCGACACCTGCCGTCTGGTCGGCGTTTGCCTGGCGGGATGGGACCGTGCCGGGCAGCGGCTTGAGCCGGCCTATGTCCCGGTTCTGTGGCGCGAGGAGGATGACGCTTCCGCTGCCGGTGGCACCCTGTTTCCCACGGGGCGGGAAGTTTCCCGGCTGGCTTCGGTCCAGGCAAAGCTGAAGGGGGTGCTGGGGTCGGACTGCCTCAAGGTGGGGCAGAACCTGAAATTCGACGAGTGGGTCCTCGGCCGCCATGACCTGGATCTGGGCGGTGAACATTTCGACACCATGCTGGCCTCCTACATTCTGGATCCGGGCCGCAGGAGTCACGGGCTTGATGATCTTGTCCTCGAATTCCTGGACCACTCCATGATGAAATTCGCCGACCTTTTCCCAAGTTCGGACCGGCTGAAGGATATCCTGTCAGTGGACAGGCACCAGCTTGCGCTCTACGCGGCCGAAGACGCCGACATGACGCTGCAACTCTACGAAGTCCTGGATATCAAACTGGCAGAGGAAAATCTGGCCGATCTTTTTCGAAACCTGGAAATGCCCGTCGCCCGGGTCCTGTTGGCCATGGAACGCCATGGGATCATGGTGGACCGGCCGTTCCTGGGAAAACTGCGGGATCGTTTCGACAGGGAGATGGGCTCCCTGCGGGAGCGCATCATCGAGTTGGCAGGGGAGGATTTCAATATCCAGAGTCCCAAACAACTCGCGGTCATCCTGTTTGACAAGCTGGGCCTGAAGCCTGTGAAAAAGACGGCCACCGGTTGGAGTACCGACGTCAGTGTTTTGACCGCGCTGGCGGATGATCACGACCTTCCCGCCCTGATCCTGGAATACCGGCAGGTGGCCAAACTGCAGAACACCTACGTGGAAACCTTGCCCAAACTCGCCAATCCCGACACCGGGTTGATCCACACCTCCTACAACCAGGCCGTCGCCGCCACCGGGCGGTTGTCCAGTTCCGATCCCAATCTGCAGAATATTCCGGTGAGGACCGAACTGGGCCGGGAGATCCGGCGGGCCTTTGTTCCCCGCCGAAAGGGAAATATTTTCCTGTCGGCCGACTATTCCCAGGTGGAATTGCGTCTGCTGGCGCACCTTGCCGATGACCCGGGCCTCCTGTCGGTTTTTCGCGAGGGTGGCGACGTTCACCGCCGGACGGCGGCCCTGATCGCGGGCGTCGGTGAAGATGACGTTACCGCGGAAATGCGCAGCCGCGCCAAAGCCATCAATTTCGGGGTGATCTACGGGATGGGGTCACGGGCGCTGGCCCGGCAGATCAAGGTCAAGGTCACCGAGGCCACAGCCTTCATCGAAACCTATTTCGACACCTATCCCGGGGTGCGGAATTTCATCGAAAGCACCCGGGAAAAAGCTCATCGTGACGGATGGGTGGAAACCCTCCTGGGGCGCCGGCGTCTCCTGCCCGATATCGATTCATCGAACAACCGCATACGATCCTTCCAGGAAAGGGTGGCGGTCAATACGCCTATCCAGGGAACGGCCGCCGATCTGGTCAAACTGGCCATGATCAGCATCCACAAGGATCTCGAGGATTCGCCGCTGGGCGCCCTCATGCTGCTGCAGGTGCACGATGAACTGGTTTTCGAAGTTCCCCGCGAAAACCTGGAAGATCTCAGCGCGTTGGTGAAAATGAGGATGGAAGGGGCCCTGGAACTGAAGGTGCCACTGGTCGTGGATCTGCATTCGGGCTCCGACTGGTCGGAGGCCCACGGATGAAACGTTGGGTCGTCACCGGCCCCACGGGTGCGGGGAAATCCATTTTTTGCGGGTTTCTGGCCCGGGCAGGGGCGGTCATCCTGGACGGCGACAGCCTTGGCCATGAGATTCTGGAAAAGGCGGAAATCTCCACGGCGCTGTCCAGGGAATTTGGCGGCCGGGTGCTCAAAAAAGGATCGGTGGACAGGAGCGCCCTCGGGCGTATTGTCTTCGATGATCCCGGGGCCCTCGAGCGTCTGAACAGGATTACCCACGGCCCTTTGTCAAAACTGGCCGCTAGCCGCCTGGATGATCTCGAAAAGTCCGGGCTCCATCGCCTTGCTGTTCTCGAGGCCGCCGTGTATTTTCTTTTGCCTCCGGTCCCCGGTGTTGAACTTGTCATCACCGTGACGGCTTCGGCGGCGACCCGGCGCAAACGGCTGATGGAGACGTCGGGCCTGGACAGCGCGCAAGCCGTTTCCAGAATCCAGGCGCAACGCCCCCTGGAAAAAGCGTGGGCTGGCGCCGACATTGTTTTGGTCAATGAGGACACCACCGGCTCGCTGGAAAACGAGGCGGCGGTCCTGATGGCTCGACTCGAGGAATGACCCTGTTTGCCCGGTTGAGGATTTCAAGGAACATTGAGGAGAATCAGGTGAAGGAAACTATCGAACGCATCGACGAGATCCTGCGCAGGTTGGAAACCCTGAAGGAGGGTCTTTGACTTTCCTGCCCTTCAAACGGAGCTGACCGGATTGGAAGCCCTGCAGGCTTCCCCGGAATTCTGGAACAATCAGGAAGAAGCCACCCGTGTCCTGCGCAAGATCCAATCCCTCAAACAATGGGTGACCCCTCTGACGAAGACCGTCGAGGAGGCCGATGAACTGAAACTCATGGCCGAGATGGTTCAGGAAGAAGAGGATGAAGAAACCCGCTCCGAAGTGGCCGCCAGTCTTGAAGATTTGGAAACCGCCGTCGAAAAACTCGATTTTCAGTTCCTGTTGAGCGGGGAAGAGGACGAACGGGGAGCCGTACTCGAAATCCACCCGGGCGCAGGGGGCACCGAAAGCCAGGACTGGGCCCAGATGCTGCTGCGCATGTACAACCGGTATTTCGAACGGCACGGAATGAAATCCAAAACCCTCGACCTTCAGGCCGGGGACGAGGCGGGAATCAAGAGCGCGGTCCTGGAAATAGATCACCCCTTCGCTTTCGGATACCTGAAAAGCGAGTCCGGGGTGCACCGCCTGGTTCGTATCTCCCCCTTCGATTCCCAGAACCGCCGCCACACTTCCTTCGCTTCGGTTTTTGTCTATCCCCTGGTCAACGACGATGTTGAAGTCGAGGTGGATACGGCGGACCTGCGGATCGACACCTACCGGGCCCAGGGCGCCGGCGGCCAGCACGTCAACAAGACCGACAGCGCCATCCGGATTACCCACGAGCCGAGCGGAATCGTGGTGCAGTGCCAGAGTGAACGCAGCCAGCACCGCAACCGCGAAAGCGCCATGACCATGCTGCGGGCAAAATTGTATATGAAGATCATGGAGGAAAGGCAAAAGGAACGGGACGCCATCGAAGCCGAAAAGATGGAAATCGCCTGGGGAAGTCAGATCCGTTCCTACGTCCTGCAACCCTACACCAAGGTCAAGGACCACAGGACCGAACACGATACCGGCAACGCGATCGCGGTGCTGGACGGTGACCTCGATGGGTTCATCGACGCGTATCTGCGCTGGATGGGTTCCAAAAGTCGGTAACAAAATTCATTTATCCGCCCGGCAGGGCGGCAAGGAGACGGACTTGGCAAACCAGGACAACACACCCGCGGCTGAAAATGGGGCTTCCGAACAGGAAAGTCTGCACCACCTGATCGAGACCAGGCTGGAAAAAATGACCGAACTGGGGAAACAGGTCACCCTGTATCCCTACGCCTACGAGCGGACCCACACCAGCACCGAGCTGCGGGCCACCGAAGAGGCGTTGACGGCCGCGGAAGAAAAAGTTCGTTTCCCCGGACGGATCATGGCCAAAAGGGGCACCGGCAAAACCCTGTTTGTACCGATCCAGGATGAGTGGGGAAAGATCCAGGCCTATTTTCGCAAGGATGATCTCGGCGAAGATAAATTCCACCAGATCCAAAAACTCATCGACATCGGTGACTGGATCGGTGTGGAAGGCACATTGTTCCGGACCCGGACCGATGAACTGAGCATCAAGGTCGAGGACTTCACATTTTTGTCCAAGGCCATTCGCCCCCTGCCTGAAAAATTTCACGAAATGAGCCTGGAAAACAAAAGCAGGCGGCGCCACCTGGACCTGGCCATGAATCTGGACAGCCGGGAACGGTTCAAGCTGCGCAGCCGGATCATTTCCGATATCAGGGAATTTTTCGTCCAGGAGGAATTCCTGGAAGTAGAAACGCCGGTGCTGCAGCCCCTTTACGGCGGCGCCACGGCACGGCCGTTCACGACCCACCACAACGCCCTGGACATGACCCTGTACATGCGTATCGCCGATGAGCTCTATCTGAAACGCCTCATCGTCGGCGGGCTGGAAAAAGTCTACGAAATCGCCAAGGATTTCCGCAACGAGGGCATGGACCGGACCCACAATCCCGAATTCACCATGCTCGAGTGTTACGCGGCGTACTGGGACTACCACGGCATGATGGATCTCACCGAGAGAATGCTGCGCAGGCTCGCCCTGCGTTTTGGTCAGGATGGAAAGCTGACCTACGGCGGCCTGGAGATGGATTTCAACCAGCCGTTCGCCCGCATCCGTTTCATGGATGCCCTGGCGGAAAAAACAGGCCAGGACCTGATGGCAATGGATACCGAAAAGCTGACGGGGCTGGCCAAGGGATTCGGAGTCGTCATCAAAAAGGGCATGGGCCGCGACAAGATCCTGGACGAGCTCTTCAGTGAACTCGTCGAGCCGGAACTGGTTCAGCCCACCTTCGTGATGGATCACCCCAAGGAGTTGTCGCCCCTGGCCAAGGCCCACCGCGAAACAGAAGGTCTGGTGGAACGGTTCGAACTTTTCATCGCCGGGTTCGAGGTGGCCAACAGTTTCAGCGAGCTCAACGATCCCCGTGAACAGCGCCTTCGTTTCGAGGACCAAAAAGCCCTGATGGAAGCCGGCGACGACGAGGCCCAACCCATCGACGAGGAATTCCTGCAGGCCATGGAGCAGGGAATGCCGCCCACCGGAGGGATGGGCATGGGGATCGACCGGCTGGTCATGCTTCTGGTCGATACCAACAACATCCGCGACGTGTTGCTTTTTCCCCACATGCGGCCGGAGCAGACCGACAGCGGGAACAGCACGGAAGGCGGGACCTCCTAGATGGAATTCGCAGGCTACATCGCCAGGAGATATCTGCGCAGCAGGCGCCACAGCCGGTTCCTGAGTCGCGGCAGCATCACGGCCATCATCGGCATCGCCATCGGTGTGACCGTACTGAACATCACCCTGGCGGTGATGAACGGTTTCCACCACGAGATGCGGCGCACCCTCGTGGAAAATCTGCCGATGATCTCGATTCTCACCTCGGAACCCGAGGGGTTCACGGACCTGGGCAAGTTGATGGACCGGATCGGCGAGGATCCCGAAGTGACCGGGGTGGCGCCGTTTATTCGGCAAGTGGGATTGATTACGGCCACCCGGTCCCTCGGTCCGCCGCGAAGCAAGGAAATCATGGCCTGGGGTATTGAACCCGCTCTGGTCAATACGGTCCAACCCCTGAGCAAGAGCCTGCTGCCGGGGCCATCGGTTCTCGAAGATCTCCAGGGTGATGGCCTTCCACGCGTCATCCTTGGTTCTGATCTGGCCAACAGGCTTTACGCTGCCATGGGGGATACGGTGATCCTGACCACCGTCAACGGAGAACTGGATCTTGACCTGATCGAAGCGGAAAGCATGAAGTTCGTGGTGGTGGGATTTTTTGAAACCGGCATGTTCGAATTCGACAGCCGTTTCGTCTATGTGGATATTTCCGCCGTGCGGGAATTTTTTGGATACCCCAGCGGCGGTGCCTCGATGATCGGAGTCAAGGTCACGGACCTGATGCGGGCCAACTTCGTTGCCGACCGCCTCGAGGACGACCTGGGTTCGAAATTCTACGCCACCGACTGGATGGCGATGAACGCCAACCTGTTCACGTGGATCAAGCTCGAGAAAATCATCATGGTTCTCCTGCTGGGCATGATCATTCTCATCGCCGGATTCAACATCATCGGTATCCTGACCATGATGGTGGGCGAGCGCCGGCGGGAAATCGGAATCCTGCTGGCCATGGGCGCCAAACGCCGGCAGATCATGGGGATTTTCCTGATCAACGGGGTCTGGCTGGGGGTGGTGGGAGTGTTTTTCGGGAGCATTGTCGGCCTGGCCGGCATCTGGGCCCTCGAACGGTTTGGTATCACCCTGCCGGGCGATGTCTATTTCGTCGACACCGTTCCGGTCCTGTTGCAGTGGGGCGATTTCTTTCTGGTGGCCGGTCTCAGCCTGATGATGGCCCTGCTGGCCGGACTCTGGCCGAGCTGGGAGGCTTCCAACCTCAAACCCATGGAAATCATCCGTTATACCTGATCAGCCCTTGCCGCACTGCGGAAAAAACGAATGAGGAAAGGCCGCCAAGCCCATGCCGTTGCTACTCGAAGCCAGGAATCTGGAAAAGAATTTCCCCCGCGCGGGCGGATTGGTGGAAGTCCTTCGGGATTGTCAATTCACCATTGATGAACGGGAGGCCGTGTCCGTGACCGGGCCCAGCGGGTCCGGGAAAAGCACGCTGCTGAATATCCTTGGCGGACTTGACAGTCCCACCGGTGGTCAGGTGCTGTACCAGGGCCAACCGCTGGACCTTGACGACCACGGTTCCATGGCCCGGTGGCGGTCCGCCGGGGTCGGGTTCATCTTCCAGTTCCACTATCTGTTGCCGGATTTTACGGCTCTGGAAAACCTGCTGATTCCTGTGCGGGGACGTGGCCAGGTCAATTCCAAAGACCGCGAGCGCGCCTTGAATTTTCTCGAAATGACGGGTCTGGCCGACCGTGCCGGCCATTTGCCCGGGGAACTCTCGGGAGGGGAGCAACAGCGGGTGGCGGTGGCGCGGGCATTCATGAACCGGCCCCGCATCGTTCTGGCGGACGAGCCTTTCGGCAACCTGGACCGGGAGATAGGAACGCGTCTGGGGGACATGCTGTTCGCCCTGAGGGAGCAGGAAGGTACCGCTCTGGTTATTGTTACTCATGATGCCCGACTGGCGGGCCGGGCGGACCGTAACCTGCAGCTTGAGAACGGACGGCTGGTTCCCATGGAAAATATGTCATCATGACTTGCCAACGCTGTGGACAAAGGGATGCCACCGTCCATCTGGTGGAACTTGTCGATGGTGTCAGGAAAAGTCAGTGGCTGTGTCCGGTATGCGCGGGTCGGCCCGGTGACGACCAGGGCGGGGACCCCTGGTTCGATTCGGGCGACAATGGTGAACAGGGCAGTGGAGATGAGGAATCGGAATCCCTCGCGTCCTTCCTGGGGCAGGTTTTTGAACCTATCGATGGCGATGCGGTCCCCGATCTGCCCGCCTGTCCGTCCTGTGGATATACCCTTGACCTGTTCAGACGCACCAACCGTCTGGGGTGTCCCCGTTGTTACGAAGCCTTCCGCAGCCCGCTGCTGGCCATCCTCAGCCATTTGCACCGGCACGTGTCCCATCTGGGAAAGGTTCCCGGACATCACGGGGCCAAGACCAGCATTTCCGGAGCGCTTGGCCGGGCCCGGGTGGCTCTGGAAAAAGCCATCGCCGCCGAAGAATTTGAAAAAGCGGCCCGCCTGCGGGATGAAATCCAGCGCCTCGATACCAGTGATACACCGGAAGGGGATTCCTGAGCATGATTCCCTTTTTCGAGGATTTTCAGAACCGGAGTGCCGCTTGGCTGGACGCGCGGGGAAACGCCGGGGATATTGTTGTTTCCACCCGTGCCCGATTGGCCAGGAACCTGAAGGCTTTTCCGTTCCCCCACCACGCGTCGGCGGTGGAATTGGGAACCGTTTACGGGGACCTGTCCCGTCGTTTACCCGGTTTTCCCGCGTTTTCCGGGGGTTGGTTCCTGAATATGGCCGAATTGGACCCCACCATGCTTACGGCCCTGCGGGAAATGAACCTGGCCAGCCGCGCCCTGGTGATGGACCCCAGCCATCGGGGCCTCGTCCTGTCCCGTGACCTCGGCCTTTCGGGGATGATCAATGAAAAGGACCATGTCCGCCTGATTGCCTTTCGAGCCGGCTTCGAACCCGTGGGGGCGTTGTCCGACGTGCTCAGGGTTGACGAATATCTGGACGGCTGCATCGAGACCGCCTTTGCGGAAGACCTGGGCTATTTGACCGCAAGCCCGGCCGACGTGGGGACCGGACTGGACCTTTCCGCCCTGATTCATCTGCCCGGATTGGTCCTGGCCGGGGAAATCGACAAGGTCCTCAATGCCCTGCGACAGCTCCAGTTTTCGGTCCGTGGCATCTCCGGGGGCGGAAATACGGTAAGGGGTGCCCTTTTCCGTATTTCCAACCTGATTACCCTGGGACGGGACGAGATGGAAATTGCCGAGGATTTCAAGATCCATGTCGGAAAAATCCTCATCTACGAGCGATCGGCCCGGGACCAGTTATATGCCCGGGATCCCCTGGGCATCGAGGACATGGCCCACCGCAGCCTGGCTGCCGTCCGCCATGCCCGGCTGATTACGGCTCAGGAAACATTCGATCATTTGTCCAGCATCAGGCTGGGATCGGGTCTCGGCCTTCTGGAACCTGTGGATCCGGGGCTTTTGAACAGGGTTTTGGTGCAGCTGCAGACAGCTCATCTCGAACTGGCCGCCGGCCGGGTGCTCGCCGGACGGGAAAAATCTGCCGCCCGGGCTGCCCTGTTGCGGGAACTGTTTGCCGCAGAATAACATCCATCAGATCGAAAATCCCAATCAGGGGTAAAGTTTCCCTCCGCGCAGGCGAAAACCTAAGGGAAGCCCGCTTATGATCTGGAGCGGCATTTTGCAGGTTTCCGAGGCTCAGCTAGCGTTGGATACAAGGCTCCAGTATATTTTTTTAATGGGTTGCGGTCCGTGCCTGTGTTTTCTCGCAATTACGCCCCAGGCACGGATGGCATGAAATGGCACAGCAACCCGGGTTACGCGAACGGAGGCGCCACCGCATGAACGACCGCTTTACCCAGAGAGTCCGCAAAGTCCTTTTCCTCGCCCGTGACGAAGCCGGACGTCTTCAACACGATTACATCGGCACGGAACACCTTCTCCTCGGAATCATCCGTGAAGGTGAAGGCGTGGCCGCCAATGTCCTGCGCCGCATGAATATTGATTTTGAAAGAATCCAGAAGGCCGTCGAGGATTCGGTCAACGCGCCCATGGGACCGGTGAGCATCGGGGAAATCCCGTTCACGCCCCGGGCCAAGAAAGTGCTGGAACTGAGCATCGACGAGGCCAGGCTCCACAACCACAACTACGTTGGCACCGAGCATCTGCTGCTGGCCCTCATCAGGGAGGGAGAAGGTGTCGCTGCTCGCGTCCTGAATGATCTGGGGGCGGACCATGAAGTCGTCAAGCGCGAGGTCATGAAATCCCTGGGTGGCGGTGAGTCCTTCGGCAAGGCGGTGGGCGGGACCCGAAAACGGAAACAGGCCAAGAAAAAAGAGAACTCGGTCCTGGAGCAGTTCGGCCGCAACATGACCGACATGGCCCGGGAGGGGAAACTGGATCCCACCATCGGCCGCGGTACGGAAATCGACCGCTGCATTCAGATTCTCAGCCGGCGCAAGAAAAACAATCCGGTCCTGATCGGTGAACCGGGCGTCGGCAAGACCGCCATCGTCGAGGGCTTTGCCACCAAAATCATCGAAGGCAACGTTCCCGCCCTGTTGAGGGACAAGGAAATCGTCACCCTCGACCTGGCCAGCGTGGTGGCGGGCACCAAGTATCGGGGCCAGTTCGAAGAGCGCCTCAAACAGATCATGGCCGAGGTCCGGGAAAATCCCGATGTGATTCTTTTCATCGACGAGTTGCACACCATCGTGGGCGCTGGTGGGGCCGAGGGCGCCATCGACGCCTCCAATATGCTCAAGCCCGCCCTGAGCCGGGGTGAGATCCAGTGCGTCGGCGCCACCACCATGGATGAATACCGCAAGTTCATCGAAAAGGACGGCGCCCTGGAAAGGCGTTTCCAGCCCGTGATGGTCCACCCTCCCACGGAAGAGGAAACCATTGAGATCATGTTCGGCCTGCGTGAAAAGTATGAATCCCATCACAGGGTGAAATACGATGATGACGCCCTCCGAGCCGCGGTGTGGCTTTCCAACCGGTACATTTCCGGCCGCGCCCTGCCCGACAAGGCCATCGACATCATCGACGAGGCCGGCAGCCGCGCGCGCCTGAGCATGACGGTGGTACCGCCGGATCTGCGTGATCTGGAAAAGAAGATCGAAGATATCATCACCGAAAAGGAATCCTCCATCGCCGCGCAGGAATTCGAGAAGGCGGCCGCTTTTCGGGATGAGGAAAAAGCCCTCAAAGTGGAACTCCAGACCCTCAAGCAGGACTGGAACTCGGAACAGTCGGAGCCCCAGACCACGGTTGACATCAAGCTTGTCTGCAACGTGATCTCCGCCATCACGGGTATTCCCGTGTCAGAGGTCGAGGAAGAGGAAACCGAAAAATTGCTCCGGATGGAGGAAGAACTCGGGAAATGGGTGATCGGGCAGGAAGAGGCCATTACCGCCGTGTCCAAGGCCATCCGACGCAACCGCGCCGGATTGCGGGATCCGCGCCGCCCCATCGGGTCTTTCGTATTCCTCGGTCCCAGCGGGGTAGGGAAGACCGAAGTGGCCCGGCGCCTGACCGAATTCCTGTTCGGGGACCAGACCTCGCTTATTCGCGTGGACATGTCTGAATACATGGAGAAACATTCCGTGAGCCGCCTGGTCGGCGCCCCTCCGGGATATGTAGGTTACGACGAGGGCGGCATGCTCACCGAAAAGGTGCGACGCAATCCCTATTCCGTGATCCTGCTCGATGAAATCGAGAAGGCTCACCCTGATGTGTACAACATCCTGCTTCAGGTTCTGGATGACGGGCAACTGACCGACAGCTTCGGCCGAACGGTTGATTTCCGAAACGCCGTGGTGATCATGACCAGCAACGTCGGCAGCCGCAAGACCCATGGCATCCGGGGCGTCGGGTTCGGATCCGATGAAAGCGACCATGCCCAGCAACGGGTCCAGTCGAACATCGATATGGATCTGCGCAAGACCTTCAGCCCCGAGTTCCTGAACAGGATCGATGAGATCATCACCTTCAATTCCCTGGACAGGGAGGACATGGCCAAGATCGTGGAGATTCTCCTGGACGATGTCAGTGATCGTTTGAAAAATCTGGAGATCTCCTTCGAGTTCACCAAATCCTGCAAGGAATTCCTTTGTGAGGTGGGCTACGACCCGGCCATGGGGGCCCGGCCTTTGCGCAGGGCTATTCAGAAGCACGTGGAGGATCCGCTGAGCGAAAAGCTGCTGCGCGGCGAGGTGACCAGCAAAAGCAAGTTGGTGATCGGCGTTCTTGGGGATAAACTGTCTTTCAAGGCCGATCCCAAGGAAGAGGTCAAGACCTGACAGGCTGCTGAAACAGGTTTCCCGACCATTCCGGTGACCAAAGGCCGGAACCCACCCGGGTTCCGGCTTTTTTCTTTTTCAGTAAATCCATTCGGAACTTCCCTAATCCCTCCGGTTTTCCTATTTTGGCGCTGCCGACTGCGTTTCACCTTCTGTCCGGGAACATCCCGCATGGAGGCGGGTAGGATGAACAATCCGGCACTACCGGGCCATGGCCCCTACCCCTGTATTAATTCGTTGTTTGGCGTTGAAGCTCCATGGCCCCGGTGCTAAGATGCCGCGGTTTTCACCACAACCCGATTACGGGGGAGTTCTTTACCGCATATGAGACGCTTTGTCTTCGTATTGTCTGTTGTTCTGGCCCTGGGCATTGGCGACAATGTCCACGGCCAGACCACCGGACCGCCAATCATCAGTGAAATTGAGGTCGTGGGCGCCCTGACGGTGGGCTCCCGCCAGGTACTGGCATGGTCGGGGATCCAACCCGGTTCCGTCTTTACGCAGGATGCCATCTCCCTTGGCATTCGCAGCCTGTTTCAAACGCAGAAATTTTCCAACGTATACATCTACCGGCAGGACACCCCCGAAGGGGTGAAGCTCATTATCAACCTCGAGGAATTTCCGCGTATCCGGACCATCCGCTTCATGGGCAACAAAAAGGTCAAGGAAAAGGACCTGCGGGAAGCATACGCGCTGCACGTGGGCCAATTCGCCAACCCGGCGGTAACCCGGCGCGAATTGCAGCCCCTCCGGGATCTCTATTACGAGAAGGGCTACTACAACGTCGCCATCAATACGGATTCCACCGTGGTCGACGCCAACAACATGGAAGACCTGGTGATCTCGGTCGTGGAAGGCCGCAAGGTCAAGGTCCAGACCATTTCCTTTGTCGGCAATGCGGTGCTCGAAGAAGACAATTTGCGTGGCGCCATGGAGCAGGGCACCAAAGGGTTTTTGCGCAGCGGTACTTTCAAGAAACAGCAGTTCGAGGATGACCGGGAGCGGATTGTCACCTACTGCCGGAACCAGGGTTTTCTGGATGCCAACGTGGCCGATGTGGAAATGAACTTTCGCGAGGACAAGGAAAAGCTGGATCTGGTTATCCACCTCGATGAAGGGTCCCGCTATTTCATAGGGGATATTGATTGGCAGGGGAATACGGTCTTCGACGATCTGGTCATCGCCGACCGGATCTGGATGGAAAAGGGCGATGTGTTCAAGGAGGACATCTACCTGGAGACCCTGGCGGGACTGCAGCAGATATATGCAGACCGTGGTTACATCTACATTACGGTCGAACCCCAGCGGGACATCGTGGACCATGTGGTCAATGTCAGTTTTACCTTCATCGAAGGTCAGCCCGCCAAGATCCACGACATCCAGATCACCGGCAATACCAAGACCTATGACAAGGTCATCATCCGGGAAATGAGGACGTTCCCCGGGGACACCTTCAGCAATACCCGGATCCAGGCCACCATGCGGGATATCTTCCAGACCGGTTTTTTCGAGGATGTCCAGCCGGATATTCGTCCGGTGGCCAACGGCGACGTGGACATGATCCTCAAGGTCAAAGAGAAGCAGACCGGCCAGTTCATGTTCGGCATGGCCTACAGCGCCGAGACTTCCGCCAGCGGGTTTATACAGGTGGCGGAAACAAACTTCCAGGGCAAGGGACAGAACCTGGGTCTGACCTGGCAGTTCGGCTCCCGGCAGCGGTACGTGGACATCAGTTTCACTGAACCCTGGTTCATGGGAACACCCACCCTGGTCGGAGCGGATATCTTCGACCGCTACCAATACAATTTCGATGACTTTTACGAAAGCCGGATCCGTGGCTTCAGCGGTCGCCTCGGACGCCGGATTCCCGGTACGCGTTACAGCAGGGTCGGCCTGCGGTACGAGTTGTCCCAGACCCGGTTGGGCAATTTCAGCCCCAGCTATGTGCGCTTCCTGGATGATCTGGAGGAGTCCCTGGGGACCAGCGACCTGCCCTGGCAGAGGTTGGATCAGATCGAATGGCCTCAGCTGAAAAGCAGTATCCGGGTGACTTTCAACCGAAATTCGACGGATAATCCGTTTTTTCCCACCTCCGGTTCAAAATCCCTGTACAGTTTTGAACTGGCCGGGGGCCCTCTTGGAGGGGAAATCGAGTTCCAGGAACATATGATGTCCCATTCCTATTATCAGAGGCTGCCCGGTGGATTTGCTCTTCATCTGCGTGGGTTTTTCGGGCTTTTGCACGGTTTGAATTCGCCGGACGACGTCCCGGACTGGGAACGTTATCGCCTCGGCGGGAACCGACGGTTCCCCCTGCGGGGTTACAAGGACCTGGAAGTGGTGCCACGTGGGAATCCCAGTTTCATTGGAGGCCGGTATTTCAGCATTTTCAACACCGAGGTTTTGTATCCCTTGACCAAGGCCATCCAACTGCTGACCTTTTTGGATATGGGAGATGTCTGGAACAGCTTCAGCGAAGCCGACATTTCCAATCTCAGGAAGGGCGCTGGTTTCGGGATCAGGGTCGAGGTCCCCATGATGGGAACCATTGGCTTCGATTATGGATACGGATTCGACAGGCTGGGGGGCCCGCGCTGGGAACCCCACTTCACCATTGGCAGTATCTTCTAGGGGATAACCGGTCCCCTGGAAAGCAGCCCCAAACTGGCTTCCGCGGAAGTCGGAGGACTAAAATGATAAGCCTTAAGACGTTAACCGGATATGTGGCATTATTCGCCTTGGTTGCCATCGGCATGACTGCCACCTGCGGTTCGGCCCTCGCGGCTGATGATATTCCCCTGGCGGTGGTCGATTCCCAAAGGATCGCCGAGGAATACGAAGCTGCCCGGGACGCCCAGGAGCAGTACCAGAAATATCTGCGGGAGCTGGAGCTGGAAGTTGCCGAACGGGAAAAGGAACTGACCGCCATGGCTGAGGAAATCGAAAGCCAGAAAATGCTTCTGGGTGAGGACGCCCTGGCCACCAAGGTGCAGGCCTTCGAGAAGGCAAGGGCTGAATATTTCGAATTCCGTGAGGGTATCGATCAGCGAGCCGAGGCCGAGTACAAGACCAAAATCAGCCCCATCCTGGATCAGATCAAGACCATCGTGGAAAGGATCGGCAAGGAAAAAAACTACGGGGTGATTATTGATTCCGCCTCCCTGGCCGTTCTCTACATCGATGCGGACTACGATTTGACCAATGACGTGCTCGCCGCCCTCGCCCGGGGTGACGACTAAAATCCCTGTTTTTTGTTGACAGGGCCTGAGCATGTGGTGAGATTTGTACAATCAATTCAAGAATCAGCGCTTAGCCCCTCGCTCAGGACGGCGGGGGGCGGTTGCATAACACGGAAAAGTGCATGAAACCGCTCCGATTGAGTGAAATAGCGGAAATTCTGGACGGGGAAATGGTCGGGTCGGAAGACCCGCTGATCACCGGGGCCGCGGGAATAGAACACGCGAAACCCGGCGATCTGACTTTTCTGGCTCGCAGCAGCTTCGGCAAGGCCCTGGCTGCATCGGGTGCGACTGCTGTTCTGATCGGCCCACAGCAGGAGGTCGGTATTCCGGCCATTCGGGTTTCCGATCCCTACGAAGCCTTTGCGGTTTATCTGGAACAGCTCCAGACAGACCTGGACCGGGTTTTTCCGCCAGGGATCCATTCAACGGCGGTCATCGATCCAACAGCCGATGTCTCCCTGGCCGCGGCCATCGGGCCATATAGCGTGATCGGGCCCGGAACGGTGGTCAGGGCCGGAAGTCGCCTGGGGGCTCATGTTGTCCTGGGCAGCGATGTCACCGTCGGCGGGGATTGCCTGGTGTATGCCGGAGTTATCCTGCGGGAGGGTTGCCAGGTCGGCAACAGGGTCATCATTCACGCGGGCGTTATCCTGGGATCGGACGGTTTCGGCTATTTCCCGGGGGCCAAAGGGATCAGGAAAATTCCCCAGGTGGGAATCGTGGAAATCCAGGACGACGTTGAAATAGGCGCCGGTACCTGTATTGATCGCGCCACCACGGGCCGCACGGTGGTTGGGCAAGGATCCAAGGTCGACAACCTGGTGCAGATAGGGCACAATGTAATTATTGGCAAAGCGTGTTCATTAAGTGGCCAGACCGGGATTTCCGGGAGCACCATCCTTGGGGATGGGGTGATCACCGGCGGTCAGGTCGGCATAGGTGATCATTTGGAATTGGGCGCGGGGGTCAAAGCCGGCGGGCAGTCCGGGATATCCTGGGACATCCCTGCCGGGGTAGACGTTTTCGGCACCCCGGCCATCGATTTCAGGGAGTCCTTCCGGATGTTCGCGTCCCTGCGCAGGCTTCCGGAACTTTTACGCCGGGTCAAGCGTCTGGAACAAATGAATGATTCCGGCGCGGATGGTTCGGCAGGCAGCAATCAAAACGAAAAAGGTCAGGGGTAACAACCTGTGCTCTGGTTCCAGAAAACGCTGAAAAAGGAAATTTCCACCGAGGGCCTCGGTCTGCATTCCGGTGAATTCTCCCGTATGACTTTTATTCCCGCACCGCCCAATACGGGGCTTGTCTTCGTGGTGCCCGGGCCCGAGGGTGAAGTCAGGATCCCGGCCCTGGTTGAGAATGTCGCCGCCCCCGAGGAGCTTATCCGTTCCACCACCCTGTCCAAGGACGGGGTCACCATCCACACCGTGGAACATGTGCTTTCCGGTTTGGCGGGGATGGGCATTACCAACTGTCTGATCCGCCTGGAGGGTGGGGAACCGCCCGTTCCCGAATGCGCCAGTGCCCTGACCTACGTGGCCATGATCGACGAGGCCGGTGTCGAGGCCCAGGGTCTGCCCGCCCTCTACTACAAGGTGAATCGCCCCATGTCCTGGCGCCGGGGAGAAGTTGAACTGACAGCGGTTCCGGCGGAGCATTTCACCCTTTCGTTTTTCATTGATTACGAGGACCCCAAAATAGGGGTCCAAAATGCGACTTTCGAGATCCATCCCACCATCTACCGCGAGGAAATCGCCCCGGCGCGGACATTCGCCATGATGAAGGACGTCGCGCGGCTCCAGGAAATGGGGCTGGTCAAGGGCGGTTCTTTCGAGAACGCCCTGGTTTTCGACAACGGGGATCTGGCCGGGGGGCAGGAACTGCGTTTTGTCGATGAATGCGTGCGGCACAAACTCCTGGATCTTCTGGGCGACCTGACCCTGCTGGGCATGCCCATCAAGGGCCATGTCACCGCAAAATTGTCCGGTCACGCGGGCAACGTCGAATTCACCAAGGTCCTGGCCGAGGCGGAACGGCGGATGCCGCGCATCTACCCGCCCCGCAATCCCGAATTCTGGGATATCGGCTCCATCATGGATATCATGCCCCACCGTTATCCTTTCCTGCTGGTGGACCGGATTTACGACCTGGAGCCCGGTAAAAAGGTCACCGGCATCAAGAACGTGACCATCAACGAACCCTTTTTCCAGGGCCATTTTCCCGGGCATCCGATAATGCCCGCGGTACTGATTATCGAGGCCATGGCCCAGACTGGCGGGGTGCTCCTGATGAGTGGATTCGAGGATCCCAAGGGCAAACTGGTGTATTTCAGCGGAATCGACAATGCACGTTTCCGTCAGCCGGTGACTCCCGGCGACCAGCTCAGGTTCGAATTGGAAATGCTGAAAATTCGAGGACCCCTTTGTAAAATGCATGGAACCGCTTGGGTCGGTGACAAAAAGGTTGCCGAAGCGGATCTGATGTCTACAGTGGTGGAGAGTTGATCCATCACCTTTAAGGAGGATTATCTTGGACCCGATGAAGATCAACAAGGTTGTCGGTCCCAGGCCCGTCAGCGAACCGGAGATTCACCCCTCAGCGGTGGTTCATCCTTCGGCGCGTCTCGGGCATAACGTCAAGGTCGGTCCCCATTCGGTGATCGGTCCTGATGTTGTGATGGGACCGGACTGCCTGGTGGGAACCTCTGTCCTGATCGAGGGCCGAACGACCATCGGGAGAAATAACCGGTTCTTCCACGGCGCGGCCATCGGTTGCGAACCCCAGGACAAGAAGTTCGGCGGCGAAACGACGTTCCTTGAAATCGGCGACAACAACGATTTTCGGGAATACGTCACGGTGCACCTGGCCACCGAAGATGGTGAGCAGACCCGCGTCGGCGACAACAACCTGATCATGGCTTATGTGCATATCGCCCATAATTGTCATGTCCACGACGATTGTGTCATCGCCAACGCGGTCAACCTGGCCGGACACGTGGAGGTGGGGAGCCACGCCACCATTGGGGGGCTAACCCCGGTCCACCAGTTCGTGCGGATCGGTGCCTACGCCTTCATCGGCGGGGCCAGTCGCCTGTCCCAGGATGTGCCTCCCTTCGTCAAGGTGGCCGGCAGTCCCGTGGAAGTCCGCGGGATCAACAGCATCGGCCTGAAGCGGAACGGCTTCACCGATGAAGACCTGCAGATCCTGAAAAAGGCCTACCGCATCCTGTACCGGTCGGGGCTCAACGTGACCCAGGCGGTGGAGCGGATTGCCGCGGACTGCAAATTGACCAGGCATACCGAAACCCTGATGGCATTCATCCGCCGGTCGGACCGTGGGATTGTGCGTTGATGGAGTTTGACCGTGCCGGGAAAGTTGAATGACGGTGTCACCGGCTTCTTCCCGCCATGTTTTCATATCCTGCGGCGAAGCCAGCGGGGATCGATACGGAGCGGCCTTGGTGGCCGCTCTGCGATCGCTTGACCCCGACATCCGGATTTCCGCGCTTGGGGGTCCCGCACTGAAACAGGCGGGCGTGGAAATCGTCGCCGATTCTTCCGAACTTGCGGTGATGGGAATTTCCGAGGTGATTTCCGCCCTGCCCACCCTGATGAAGGTCAGGAATCGGATCCGACAGTACCTGACCGAACAAAAGGTCGACCTGGCCGTACCCATCGATTTCCCCGGATTCAACGGAAACCTGGCCTCGAACGCGCGCAAAGCGGGCATACCGGTTTTTTGGCTCATCGCCCCCCAGGTTTGGGCCTGGGGGAGCTGGCGCATTCCCGGTTTCCGCCGCAAGATTGATCGCCTGGGAACCATCCTGCCCTTTGAAACGGAATTTTTCACCCAACGTGGTTTTGATGTTTTTCCCATGGGGCATCCACTCATGGAGGATTACGGACGGGATTTTCCTTTCGAAGAAAACCTCGCCGCCCGCGAAAACCGCTTGGGCGATCGGGACGCTCCCTTGACCATCGCGATCCTGCCCGGCAGTCGCAAACAGGAATTGAAACATCTGCTGCCCGTTCTCAAGGTGACCAGCCAGGCCATCCTGGGCCACATGGGGGACCGGAACGTTCGATTTGTTGTCAGCGTGGCGCCGGGAATCGACCCGGTAGCAATCAGTTCCGTTTTCGAATCAGGGGTGGAAATCACGGACAAGGTGTTGCCCCGTCTGCTGAGCGAAGCGGATCTGGCGCTCGTTTGCAGTGGGACCGCCAGTCTGGAAGCAGCCCTGGCGGGTGTGCCTCACGAGCTGGTTTACCGCACCGGAGCCTTGAACGGTTTTTTGGGCCGCCATCTGGTTCGAACCAGCCACATCGGCCTGAGCAACATCATCCTGGGCAACCAGATGATCCGCGAACATCTCCAGGACCATGCTTCTCCCTTGCCTCTTGCCCGCAACCTTTTGCGCTGGGTGGCCCGACCCGCCGAAAGACAGGATTTCTACGGTCATGTAAGAAGGCTTCGGCAACTCTGCGGAAAGCAGGGGGTCTGGGACCGGACCGCCGCGGCGGTGTTGGAAATGGCATCCGGAAACGGGTCCTGAGATGTTCCTGCAACGGTTGAAACTTGCCCTCGCTCCGGGTGCCTGGTGGTTTCTGAAAAAGACCGTCGATCTTGGCGAAGCACCTTCGGAACCCGAGTGGGGGGATCATCCGGTCATCTTCGCCTGCCTTCACCGCGACATCATTCCAGCCATCATGTTTGTTCGTCCCTGGCGGCCGGCTCTCCTGGTCAGCAACAGCCCGGATGGAGAGATCCTGGTCAAAACCCTCGGCGATGGGAATTACCGGTTCGTCCGGGGAGCCACGGGAACCGATGGCGGCCGGGCCCTGGTTCTGCTTCGCCGCGAGTTGGTGGCCGGACATTGTGTAGGGGTGGCTGTCGACGGGCCGGAGGGTCCATTTGGATCCATCCGCGAAGGTGTGCTCCATCTGGCCCGGATGACAGGCGTGGCCGTGATTCCGCTGGTGGCCAAAGCGAGCAGGCCCCTGGTGCTGGACACCTGGGATAGAACAGTGATTCCGGTTCCCTTTCGGAGGGTGGAAATGGAAATTGGTCCCACCTTGCGGATTCCACATGATGCCCAGGATGTGGATATCACCGAGTCCATCCGTATCCTGGCTGAATTCTACGATGTCCAGGAGGAGCTTTGATGCGGATCCTCGACCTGCGCCCCGGAACCGTTCGGCTCATGTCTTCCCTTTGGCGCCAAGGCCACCTGGTTCACGGTGGTTTGTCGGAAAGACCTTCCTCCCTGAATCCTGTCAGCCGTTTGATGTGCCATGTCTCGGACAGGGTGATTGCCCGCAGGGTGGCCGCGCGCCATTTGGCCGAAAATGGACCCGCCATTGTTTCGGTGGGAAACCTGGCCCTCGGCGGCACGGGCAAAACTCCCGTCGTGGCGGCACTTGCCTCCGACCTGGCAGCCCGGGGGTGGAAAGGTGCGGTGCTGACGCGTGGCTTCGGTTCCCCTCTGGCCGGCCCGTTGGCCGTCGAACCAGGCAATGTTCTGGCAGGGGATGAAGCGCGGCTGATGGCGAGCGCCCTGGGCTCTCACGGCTGGCCTGTGGTTCAGTCGCGCCATCGGGAACGGGGACTGGGCTATCTGCTGAAAAACCATCCGGGAATCGAGATGGTGATCATCGAGGACGGGCATCAAACCGCCCGGGTGGGCCGCCACCTCGATGTGGTCATCCTGGATGCCTGGACAGTCGAGGCCGGGCCCGATGTATCCCGCATCCATCCGGTGACGGGATCGGTCATTCCATTCGGTCCGTGGAGGGAATCTTCAACCGGGGCCGCGCGGGCGGGTGTTTGGCTTCTTGAAACGGTGGACGCCGTACCGGCTGAGGGAGTGAACGGTCAAGCGGTGGCCTCCTTTTCGAGGCACCTGTCCCTGAGGGATCCCGGCGATGGGTCCACGGTGGATACTCCGGCCGGTCCCTGGGCCGTACTTTCGGGAATCGCCCGGCCCGAGGCATTTGAAAAAGCCCTCCTGAATATCATGGAACACGAACCGGTTTTGTCGGTCCGATGTGGGGATCACGCCGACTATACCCCCAGGGTTACAGGCAGAATTATCCGCGCGGTCATGGATTCGGGAGCGGGCTTCATGGTGACCACGGCCAAGGACTGGGTCAAGCTGGAACCGTTCTGGTCGGACGGCCCGAGGGTCCTGGTGGCGGATCTGGAGATCAGGTGGGGACATGGCAAGACACTCCCCGAGCTGGTCGGGGAGCGTCTGGGTGCTTTACGAGGCCGGTAGTCCGGTTACTCGACGACGGCGCCGATGAAGTTGACCATCAGGCCGGCGGGGATTTCGACCAGGTGGTCGGTGCCCGATACGTGGCCCTTGAAGGTAAAGGTCGCGGTGGCCGTGAACGTCGGGGCTCCGCCCAAAATGGCCTGGAACCAGCCTGCGTTCTTCATCTCCAATGGTGCGACCAGGACTCCGACCACGATGTCGTCGTCGATCGGCACCTTGGCGCTCAGCAGTGCGCCAGTGATATTGTGGTCCGAGAGCGTCGCCGGAGCGTTCGGGTCGGAGGAATTCCAAGCCAGATCGTATCCGGTGATGATAAACGAGCTGTAGGTCGAATCATCAGGAATGTTCATGGTGCTGTTGTAGGCACGGGAACGAAAGATCACCGGTACCATATCGATCGGCACAAAATCGTCGCCGCCGCCGGAGACACCGTCGTTGCCAAGATTCAGGGCCGCAGAAATCAAGGGGGCGCCTTCGTTGACGGTTTCAACCTCGCAGACGAGGCGGTTCAGTTCATTGCTGTTATCACTGCACCCGGCCAGGGCAGCCAGGCCCATAACCAGGGCCATCATCGTGATCAGCGCACGGGAATTCACAGTTTCACCCTCCCGGTGGACAGACATCCTAA
>JAUVII010000164.1 GCA_030592845.1 Candidatus Krumholzibacteriia bacterium
ACCAACCGCACCGTCGCCACCATTGAAACCGAAGAGGCCTCCTAGGGAGCTTCTGCCGCCCCGCCCAACGCGGTGGGGCGCCGAAAGGACCGATCATGAAGCAGATGAACCGGACAATGGTCACCATGCTCCTGGTGCTCGTGTTCGTCACGATGGCGGTTGCTCCCGTCAGCCTGGCGAAAAAGCCCTGGGAGAAAATCAAGGTTCCCGAACTGAACGAAATCAAGATGCCTGCCTACGAGAGGGTGGAGCTGGAAAACGGCATGATCCTGTATCTGGCCGAAGACCACATGTTCCCCTTGGTCGAACTGAGCGCGACCATTGACGTGGGCAGCATCTACGAACCCGCCGACAAGATCGGACTGGCCTCCATGACCGGTACGGTGATGCGCAGCGGCGGCACCACGACCCGCAACGGTGACGACCTGGACGAACTGGTCGAGTCCCGCGGCCTGTCGGTCGAGACCTGGGTCGGCCAATCCAGCGGCGGAGCCTACCTGTCGGCGATGAAGGAAGATACGGATCTCGGCCTGGAACTTTTGGCCGACATCCTGCGGAATCCCGCTTTCCCCGAGGACAAGATCAAGATCGCCAAGGAAGCCGAGAAGGCGGGGATCAGCAGGCGTAACGACGAACCGATGGGCATCGCCCGGCGCGAGGCCATGAAGGCCGTCTTCGGCGCCGACCACCCCATGGCACGGCACGCCGAATACGCCACGATCGCCGCGGTGAGCCAGCAGGACATGATCGATTTCCACGGCGACTGGTTCCATCCCGACCGGATGTACCTGGTCGTGATCGGGGACTTCGACAGCCAGGAGATGGTGGGCAAGATCGAAGCCGCGTTCGCCGGCTGGGAAAAGGCCACCGTGCCCCTGCCCGCGGACCCTGAAATTCCCGATTTCCCGCGGACCGTCAATATCGTGGACAAGGACGATCTGACCCAGACCACGGTCTTCATGGCCCACAAGGGTATTCGCGCCGACAGCCCCTATTACGCCGGCGTCATGGTGGGCAACCGGATCCTGGGCGGCGGGTTTTCCACGCGTCTGTTCAACGAGGTTCGCAGCCGCCAGGGCCTGGCCTATTCGGTGGGCAGCAGCAGCGGCAGCGGGTTCCGCAATCCCGGCCTGTTCCTGGGCTTCACCATGACCAAGAGTGAAACCAGCGAGAAGGCCACCGAGGCCGTGTTGGTCGAGATCAAGAAGATGGTCACCGAAGAGGTCACCGACGAGGAACTCGAAAGGGCCAAGGACGGGATGTTGAACTCCGAGGTGTTCAACTTCGATACCAAGCGCGAGATCCTCGACCGCATGGTCATGTTCGAACGCTACGGGTACGAGCCCGACTTCATGCAGAAGTACCAGGCCGAGGTCAAGGCCATGACGAAGGAGCAGGTGCTCGAAGCCACCCAGGCCGTGTGGCACCCTGACCAGATGACCATTCTGGCCGTCGGCAGCTATGCCGACTGGGATGGGGATTTCTCCGAATTCGGTCCGGTGACCATGGTGGACATCACCATCCCCGAGCCGACCATGGAAGTGCCCCTGGCCTCTCCGGCCAGCCTGGAGAAGGGTCAGGCTCTGATGGCCGCGGCGACCGACGCCTCCGGCGGTCAGGCCAAGTTCGCGGACATCAACAGCTACAGCGAGACCGTGGTGCTCGAAGCCACCATCCAGGGCATGGACATGACCTTCACCATCGAGAAGCAGGTCGTGTTCCCGGACAAGGTCCACACCCTGCAGAAGACGCCCTTCGGCAACATGACCAGCGTCATCGCCGGTGACACGGGTTGGGGAACCGGCCCCATGGGTGACAAACCCATCGAGGGTGAAGACCTGGCCGACGCCAAGGAAGAACTGCAGACGGACATGCTGGGCATCATGCGCAACCTGGACGCCTGGACCTTCCAGGCTCTCGATCCCAAGGAAATCGAAGGCAAGAATTGCAATCCGGTCTACGCCACCGGCGTGGGCGATGATTACCGGATCATCTACCTCGATGCCTCATCGAACCAGGTGGTCATGGTCGAGCAGCCCGGTGTTTCGCCCATGACGCAGGCTCCGGTTGTGCAGAAGGTGTACATCGACGAGTACATGGAAACCGGCGGGTTCACCATGCCCAAGACGATGCGCATCACCTACGACGACGAACTGTTCGGTACCGGTACCGTGGAATCGTTCAAGGCCAACGTCGACGTGGACGAGGCGTTGTTCACGAAGTAGACCAGTACAGCGGGGTATCGGTTCTCCGTGACCATTCCGGACGGCTGTCGGTATTTTACCGATGGCCGTCCGGTTTTTTGGGCTAGAGACAGGGCGAAATGTGCGCTTGGATTTCCTTTCCTCTCCGGCATCACACTTTCCATGATTCTCCTTCCATGGTAGGGTTTCACTGTCCCGAGGAACGGTACCCTTTCCCGGAGTCTCGAAAATGCCCAGACCGATCGCCGCGACCATTGTTATTATCCTGTGGTTGTACTGCGCCCTTGCCGTGGCTTCACCCACCGAACTCAAGCTGGCGTCTGATACCTGGCCCCCCTTTACCGACCAAGCCGGGCGACCCCGGGTCGCCATCGAACTGGTCCAGGAAGCCCTGTTCAGGGCCGGATACCGGGGCGTCACCGACATCCTGGACTTCGAGGCCGTGATCCAGGGCCTGGGCATGGGGAACTATGATGGAAGCGCCGCCCTGTGGAAGGATGCCGAGCGCGAAAAATTCCTGCTGTTTTCCGAACCCTATCTGGAAAACCGGCTCGTTCTGGTGGGCAGGAAGGGAACCGATGTAAGTGCAGGGAACTTCATGGAACTGGCGGGAATGAAAGTAGCCGTGGTCGCCGGTTATTCCTACGGGGACATCACCCAACCGGATTCCGGTCCGGAATTTGTGGAAGGCCGCAACGACCAGGACAACCTCAGCCTGCTGCTCACCGGCCAGGTGGACTACATGCTGGTCGATGAACTGCTGATCAGCCATGTCCTGAGCCATCAACAGGAGGAAGCCGGGAAACATCTGGCCATCGGCACCACCCCTCTGGCCAGGAAATCCCTCCATTTCGCCCTTGCCAGGGGTTTGCCCGGCGCAGAAACGATAATCGCCAAATTCAACGGGAGCATCCGGGAAATGGTGGCCGACGGCACCTTCAACAAAATTCTCGGACTCAACTGGATCAAGGCCGATGTCGACGGGGACGGAAGGCTGGAACTGGTTCACGGTGGTTTCGGCGCGGGGCCCGAAGCGCCCGCATCGGTATACGCGATGGCGGGTACGGCGGATGATACCAGCGGTAACGCGGTCGACCGTTTCTGGATCGAGGGGAAGATGTACGAGGGCTGGGACGAGGTTCCGGAACGGTACAAATACAGCGGCCCCGGCGAAGGAAAAGAGGATCCCGGCATGACCCTCTATAAAATGGAATTCTAGGGCCCTCGGCAAAAATACGGTTGAGAAATGGGGGAATTCAGGTAAAGAATTTTGGGGGGTGGGAAGGCAGGATTATATAGCTGCTTCACGGTCTACCCGAGAATGAAGATGGAAGTGCGCGAGCTTCGACATTTTCGGGATCTGTCGCCAATGAAGCAGCTATAGTCATATTATAACACTTATGGTGATGTTTTGGCTAGAAGTTTTTCAATATGGTCATAAAGACACTGGTAATAGCTGAAATGTTCATCAATGGTGGTTAATTATTCGGTATGGTCGTAACTCGGAAATGCACGGAAGCAGGCAGAAACGAATAATGGGATTTCCCCGCGGGTATTCTTCAGGATTGCGGTTCAATGCAACCTGACCGGCAACGAACCGTATCATGTGAACGGCTTTCATTCGCAAGCCGTCTGACTGTGATTTTCCCGGACCGGAGGGCCTTCCATGCTGGAACTGATCATTCTTCTATCGATCCTGATGGTGGCCTTAAGCGTCGGCATGCTCCTGCTGAAATTTGTTTTTGCCATCGTGCTGCTGCCGTTCAAGATCCTGTTCTTTCTGACCAAGGGTCTGCTGGCCCTGGTTTTTGTCGTGCCGATCATGTTGATCCTGGGCACGGTTTTCCTGGCGGTGATTCCCGTCGCGGCCATCGTCCTGTTCCTGCCGGTGATCGTGCTGGGCGGACTGACCCTGAAGATGGTGGCCATCTAGGGATATTTGGATCCTTATTCCTGACGGCCCTGCTGGGCCTGACCCTGCTTGTTTCCCCCGGCGCTCCCTTGGCGCCGGGGATTTCTTTTGCAGGTTTCGATCCGGTGGAGGCCGACGCCCGCACTGTTCCCTGGTCCACCGTGCAACGTCTTGCCCTGGAGGCCGGACTTTTTCCGCCCGCGTACCGTCCCGTTTCCGAAGGCGAACTGGCCGATCTTCTGGAAGAGGTTTTGGACGAGGCCATGTCCGGCGATGCGGCGGCCTTCCGGGACAACGAGGAACTCGACCGGTTGCATTTCTGGCTGGACCGCTACCGCAGGGGAGGAGGGGGGCACACCTGGCATGGGTGCGACTGCAAGGTTCATCCACCCCAACTGCGTCTGTCAGGCCGCATGGCCGCGGGATTCACGGACCTGGGAACCCCGTTTGACCAGGAGGCCGGACTGGCCTGGTCGCCGGGATGGAACGCCACCTTCGAACCGGTTCTCGATTTTTCGGCCGGTCCCTGGTGGGTGTCGGTCAGCGGGCGTTTGACCGGGCAGGTGGCGGCCGCGGGCGTGGATTTTTCCGGGCCGGGCGGTTCGGACGAGCCGTTGACCTGGCCCGATTGGAGTATTCCCACAGGCAAGAGCCAGGTGCGGGAAGCACGTTTGCAGGGGGGCCGTTGGAACCTCGATGCTCCCCGCGCGGTCGCCGGTGTCAACTGGGGCCGCTGGAGTTTGAGCGCCGGCTGGGCTCCCCGCCGCACGGGACCAGGTATGACCGGCGCCCTGATCCTGGACCAGTCGGGCGCTTCGATACCAGCGGTAACGGCCCGCCGGATGGAGCCCTTCGTCTGGGGCTCGGGATTTTTGAATTTTTTCGCCCCCGATGAACTGCTGCTGATGACCGGGCGGCTTTCCGCCCAACAGATTCGTTACGGCGATGAAAATCAGGAAATCCACGAAAAGACCGCCCATCCCTGGTTCTTCCAGTGGCTGATCGGATGGAAGGTCACCTCCTGGTTCCGGGCCACCTTTACCCATGCCGCCATGGCCGTGCCCCGCGAGGGCACCCTGTGGGGGGATATCCTGCAGATCAATTTCCCGATCCAGGGGACCACTTGGAGTGAGACGACCCACGGTCCGGTGACCGACCGTGTTTTTTCAGCCCAGTTCGAGGCACGCTGGCGCCACGCGCCCTGGCCGCTGTTGCCGGCGGCAGGCGGGCGGGTTTTCTGGGATTACGCCGGCACCGATTTTTTGCCCAGCGGTCCCGGCGGCGTCGTCCCGCAGATTTCGATTCCCGCCTCGGTTATCGGGATCGAACTGGTGGATCCGGCCTGGGACCTGGGTTTTGAATACTCGGAACTGGTGCACCCGGATGTGCTGTGGTACAGCAACGGCGGTTTTTCCGAAGGGTACAGCCACGACGGTTGGCTTATGGGCCATGCGCTGGGAGGATCGGGAGAGGCCTTCACCGGAGTTGTCCGGGTCCGGCCTCGCGGCTGGGGCCTGGAGCCGGGTCTGCATGTGAGGCGCGCCACCTGGGGTATGGAAAAGCACACTCCCGGCACGGGGGAGATGACCACGGTTGCGTTGTCGGTGAAGAACCTGCCTTCAGGGCCCCCCGGGGGGCCTTTGGCCGAGGAGCCTCCCTCAAGCCCGTTACTGTGGGAGATCACCATGGAATGGAATCGGGAGAGTGCGGATCCGGGTTCCCGCCAGGAAAAAGACTGGTGGCGGGTCTACTTCAAAATCGGAATCTAACCCCGCTTTTTCATGCTGATGGTCAGACGAAACGTGGCCACCGGCTCATCGCCCAGCTTGTCCGGCACCGTGGCGATCACTTCGACAATATCCTCTTCCCTTTCCCCGCTCGTTTCCGCCCGGTCCAGAAGGGCCTGGAGCTTTTTCCCGTCATGGCAGGAAAAAGCCGTGGTTCCTTCGGCCCTCTTGTGGAAATCGGCGTGGAAATCCTTGAACAGGAAGGCCACCCGGGACCGGCGGGCCCGGATCAGGTTCATGACGATCAGGCCGCCCGCGACATCCGCCCCGATGGCCAGGGCGCCGAAGTACAGGGATCCGAGGTGGTTCTTTACCAGCCAGCTCAAAGGGAGTTTGACCACACAGCTTTCCGCGTCGGCTTGCAAAAGGGTAGGGCGCACGATGGCGATCAGGGGAATCCTGGTGAACGCGAATAAACGCAGCGACCAGGTGGCCTTGAACATTTTCCAGTCGGGCATGGCGCCTCCGGCACGATGGGTCAGGTGAAGCGGGCTGGACGCGGGGATTTTGTCGACCCCGGCAAGATTGTTCAAATCTAGGCCATGTGCTAGATTTGAGGCAAGCCAATGATTCGTTTGCGCCATGCCGTCCCGCGGCCGAAAGGTGACCATGTCCGACCCAGCTGTTCATCCCGCCACACAGAAGATCGAGCCCTACCAGCCCGCCAACCACGTTCGCATCGTGACCGCGGCTTCCCTGTTCGACGGCCACGACGCCGCCATCAACATCATGCGGCGCATCCTGCAGGCCAGCGGCGCCGAGGTCATCCACCTCGGACACAACCGGTCGGTCAAGGAGATTGTGGACTGCGCCATCCAGGAAGACGCCCAGGGCATCGCCATCACCAGCTATCAGGGCGGGCATGTCGAGTACCTGAAGTACATGCATGATCTGATCAAGGAATCAGGGGTGGGTATAAAAATCTTCGCCGGGGGTGGTGGGACCATCCTGCCGAGTGAGATCGAGGAACTTCACCAGTACGGCATCGTGCGGATCTTTTCCCCGGACGACGGACGTGAGATGGGCCTGCAGGGCATGATCAACGATGTGCTCCGGCAGTGTGATTTCGCGGTGGGACAAGAACCCACGGCGGATTATCTGGCCGGCCATCTTCCGGGGCTGAAAGGCAGGGATCCGCGGGCGCTGGGACGCCTGATTTCCCTGGCGGAAAACCATCCGGACCAGGACGAAGAGCTGATGGCGGCGGTCCGGAAGGCCGGGGACCGAATCGTGGGCTCAAAGGTTATCCCGGTTTTGGGAATCACGGGCACCGGCGGCGCCGGCAAGTCGTCCTTGGTGGACGAACTGGTGCGACGGTTCCTGGCGGATTTCGACGACAAGACAATAGCCATCGTTTCGGTGGATCCCTCACGGCGTCGCAGCGGCGGCGCGCTGCTGGGCGACCGCATCCGCATGAACGCCATCGACCACCCGCGGGTCTACATGCGCTCCCTGGCCACTCGTCAGTCCAATCTTGCGCTGTCGAAGTACGTGAAGCAGAGCATCGACATCTGCAAGGCGGCCGGGTTCGATCTGGTGATCGTCGAGACCAGCGGCATCGGCCAGAGTGATACCGAGATAACCGAACACTCCGACGTTTCGCTTTACGTGATGAC
>JAUVII010000149.1 GCA_030592845.1 Candidatus Krumholzibacteriia bacterium
ACACCGGGGTTTCACTGTCCGGGGGCATGATCTGGCCGTAGGGCCGCACCACCGGCTGGCCCGAAAGAACGATGGAGCTGGCCCGCCCGTGGTAGCCCACCGGCAGGTGCAGCCAGTTGGGCATCAGTGCGTTTTCCTTGCCCCGGAACATGATGCCCACATTGGTGGCGTGTTCCCGTGAAGAATAGAAATCCGTGTAATCCTGGATGCCCACCGGAAATTGCATGGTCACCGATGCGGCCGGCAGAAGGGCCCGCCCCCTCAAAACCGGATCGTCGCGCAGGGTCGGCTCGTCTTCACGCAGCAGACCGTGGATCAGCAGGCGGGTGATCTTGTGCTGCTCGCGGGCCAGTTCCATGAAGGGATTCAGGACCGGGTAGCTGAAGACCCCTTCCGGCAGATCCGCGCTGTCCAGAAGGCCGCAATTCTGGATCACGGCCAGATCCAGGACATGATCCCCGATCCGCACACCCGCCCGGGGCTCATCCCGCGGTGTGGGTGAAAATACCCCGTAGGGAAGATTCTGGAGAGGGAAGTGGGAATCCGGTTCCACCGGAACGAAGGATTTGGCTGAGGGGTCTACGGTAGGGTCCATGTTGATGGTCCATCCTTTCGCAAAAAATCAAAGAAGGCCCAGGCCGCGCAGATCATCGCGGGGTTCGGCGAACGAACAGCTGCCGAACCCGGAGAGAAAACTCTCCCGCGCCTTTTCAAGAGCTTCGGCGGTGACCTGGTGGTCCCGCCACGAAAACTTATCATCGGAAAAAGAAAAGGCGGCCGGATCGGTTTCATTCACGCAGGCCGCCAGAATCTCAGGCCCCACTCCCAGGGCATGGGCCAGAATCCCCGCCCCGAAGACGTTCAGGAATCCGTGCATCATTGCCGGAGGATCGGCGGACTGGTGCCGTACCGGATGATGCAGGCCCGCGGTGCACTTCAACGGCAATCCCAGGCGACGGCACGTGTCGATGAAGCCCGCGATCCGCTCACTGGAGGGAAAAGCCTCGGGAGTCACACCGCCGCAGCGCAGTTTGGCCCCGATGCGGGCAAAACGCGTTTCGAAAGACGACAGGGCGTTGATCGCTTCGAGAACCCTGACGTCGTCCACTCCTGGCAGTACTTCCAGAAAAAGTTCGCGATCACCAAGGCCGGCGCCCGCCAACACGTCCGTCAGGCTGCCGAGAAAATTGCCGACCTCCGGACCCGATCCATCAACCGGAATGGGTGTTTCCAGAACTTCAATCCGGGCCCGGCCCTCGAAACGCTTTTCAAAGGCGGCCGCACCCAGGCCCTGGGTTTCCACGGCGGCCAAGGCCTCCGCTGCGTTCCCACGGGCTCCCACCAGAACCGAAAACGTCCAGTCGCCGCCCTGGTCCAGGTGTTGGGCGCCCACCTTCTGCAATTCCGCCAGGCGCCCGGCAGGAACGATGAAGCGCCCCAGCATCCAGGCCTCCTGTTCCTTCCGGTGGGCGGCATATTCATCCATGGCCGCGGCCATGTCCAGCGTGGCCGGTGGAAAAAGCCCGGCGTAGTCGACCAGACCGCCCATGAACGAACGAAGGGAGGGAATAACGTCCCCACTCATTCGGTGTCCCCTTCGAGCCAGGACCGCCCGTAATCCGGGTCCTCCGCCGCCAGGGCCGACTTGGCCACGGACAGGGGCGCGAAGGTGTCGATCATCACGGCCAGTTCGTCAGTCTTGACCGCCCCGATCGATTCTTCGGTCTTGCCGGGTTGGGGCCCGTGCGGCAACCCGTCGGGATGCAGGGTAATCGACCCCTGCTCGACGTCCTTGCGGCTCATGAACTCGTCGTTGCAGTAGTAGAGGGCTTCGTCCGTCATCACGTTGGAGTGATTGTACGGGGCGGGTATCGCGTCCGGATGGAAATCATACAGCCGCGGCACGAAGGAGCAGATGACAAAGCCATCACCCTCGAAAGTCTTGTGCACCGGTGGCGGTTGGTGAACCCGGCCCACGATGGGTTCAAAATCATGGATGTTGAAAGCCCAGGGGTAATAGCAGCCGTCCCAGCCCACGGTGTCAAAGGGATGGTGATCCATGACCACGCGGTGGCAGGTATCGTCCACCCGGGTGATCACTTCGAATTCACCGGTTTCATCGTGGACGGGCAACTCTTCGGGTACCCGGATATCCCGCTCGCAGAAGGGACTGTGTTCCAGCAACTGCCCGTGCCCGCTGCGGTACCGTTTGGGCGTGCGGATATAACCCCGGCTCTCCATGACCAGATGGATCTGCTGCCCATCCCCGGGAACAATGCGGTGCACGATGCCGCGTGGAATGACCAGGTAGTCACCCTCGCGATAGGCCAGGTTGCCGAATTGCGACTCCAGCACGCCGCCGCCGCGGGTGATGTAGATCAACTCATCGGACCGGCCGTTCCGGTAGAAAAAATCATCGGCCGCCGAGGGTTTGACCAGCGACACCTTGATGTCCTGGTTGAACAGCAGATGCGCCCGGTCCCGAACGGCGCTGCCCCCCCCGGTTTCCAGGCGATGGGACTTGATATGATGCATGGCCAGCGGATTGACCGGCGCGGCCTCCCACGGTTTAGTCCAAGCCACTTCGATCGCCTTGACCGTGGTCGGACGCCGCAACGTGTACAGCAACGACTGCAACCCGGTGAATCCCAGGTTTCCCATCAGCTGTTCGTAGTAGATCGAACCGTCATCCTTGCGAAAGGCCACATGCCTTTTGTCGGGAATCCGGCCCAGCTTGTGGTAATAGGGCATCAGAGATTCCCCCGCAGAGCCTGTTCCTGCTCGATGGTCTCGAACAGCGCCTTGAAATTGCCCTTGCCGAAGCTGTCGCTGCCCCGCCGCTGGATGATCTCGAAGAACAGGGTGGGCCGGTCCTGCAACGGCCGCGTGAACAGTTGCAGCAGGTATCCGTTTTCGTCGTGATCCACCAGGATGCCCAGTTCCTTGATCCGGTCCTTGTCCTCTTTCACTTCGCCGACCCTCTCCCAGACGGTGTCGTAATAACCTTCGGGCACGGCCAGGAACTCGACGCCGTTTTCACGCAGGGCGGCGATGGTGGTCAGGATGTCGTCGGTGCTCAGCGCCAGGTGCTGCACGCCGGCGGTCAGGTTGGCATCGATGTACTCCTGGATCTGGCTCTTTTTCAGACCGTCGGCGGGCTCGTTGATGGGAAACTTGATCACCCGGTCGTCCGAGGCCACCACCGTGCTGCGCAGAGCGGTAAAATCGGTGCAGATATCCTTGTCGTCGTAGGAAACGAACCGGCCCAGGCCGAGGGTCTCGTTATACCAGTCGACCCACCTGTCCATCTGCAGATCCGAAACGTTGCCCACGATGTGGTCGATGCACTGCAGGCCCGTGTTGGGTCCCTTGATTTCCTTGATCTCGTAGCCGGGCAGGAAGCCCTTGTAGCCATCGCGCTGGATGAACGTGTGAAGGACCTCGCCATAGGTCTTGATGGCGGCCGTCCGCAAGGTTCCCAGGTCATCGCCCCAGGCGTGCGGCTCGCTGTGCGGGGTGGCGCCGGCGCCGGTGGCCTTGGCGAACACCGAATCGATATCATCCACCTCGAAGGCCATGTCGCGCACCCCGTCGCCGTGCATGGTGAGCCAGGTGTTCATGGGGTCGTCGTGCCGCAAGGGGGTGGTCAGAATCATGTAGATATCACCCTGCCTCAGGACGTAGGAAGCGGACTCCGGAGTACCCGTTTCGGGCCCACGGTAGGCGACTTGGTCGAACCCGAAAGCCATGCGGTAGAAAAAGGCCGCCTGCTTGGCGTTGCCCACCACGAACTCGACGTGGTGGATTCGCTTCAATCCCTGGGACATGCAATTCTCCTCTGGAAAACATGGAATCAGGACACGAATGCGCCCCGGTGGTTTATATTCCCCCGACACACTAGCAGATTAGTCCCGTTTTGGCACCTGTCAGGCCGTTTTTTGACAATCTCCACTGAACATTTTCCCCATTGGGCCGTATGATGCCAACAATATGATCAGAATTCGTTATTACCTGCAGCGCGCCTTCACCCTCCGCGAGAATGAGACCTCCCTGGTCCTGTTGTCGGGGCTCCTTTTCTACACCCTGATGACCAGCTACAACATCCTCAAACCCATCCGCGACACCATGGGACTCGCCGGAGGCGTGCGGGATCTGGAAAACCTGTTCCTTTTCACCCTGGGAGCCATGGCCCTTTTAACCCCCGCTTTCGGCTACCTGGTGCGGCGGTTCCGTCGGGAAAAATTCATTCCCCTGGCCTACCGCTTTTTCGCGTTGAATCTGGTGATCTTTTTTCTCGTCCTGCGGTTGAGCGACGAGGGCTCCCTGATCATGATCGGGCGTGTCTTTTATGTCTGGGTCAGCGTTTTCAACCTGTTTGTCCTGTCCCTGTTCTGGGCTTTCATGGCCGATGGTTTCGGGTTCAGCCGCAGTCGGCGTGTATTCGGCATCATCGCCATCGGCGGCACCCTCGGTTCCATGCTCGGCAGCGGGGTCACACGGCTTTTCATCGGCCTGCTCGGAGAAGCCAATCTCATCCTGATATCCATTCTGTTCCTTGA
This sequence comes from Candidatus Krumholzibacteriia bacterium, assembly GCA_030592845.1. Classification (GTDB taxonomy): domain Bacteria; phylum Krumholzibacteriota; class Krumholzibacteriia; order LZORAL124-64-63; family LZORAL124-64-63; genus JAGLCY01. The sequence goes on from JAUVII010000149.1 coordinate 4,560, forward strand.
GGGGTCCGTGTGGTTGGTCAAGTACCTGTCGCCCCGGTTCCGCGCGGCGGGATTTCACGACGAAGGCATCCATGACAAGCCCGTCGCAAAAACGGATGGCGGCGGACCGCTGGCCGGCGTCTCGCTCATGTTTCGTTCTCCCTTCCTGGGGGGAATCGGCGCCTACATCTTTTTGTACACCTTCATCGGGACCCTGTTGTACTTCCTGCGCTCGGACGTGGTCCACACCCTGGTTCCGCTCAGGGATGCCCGCACCGCCCTTTTCGCCGACATCTATTTTTGGACCAATACCCTGACCCTTTTGGGCCAACTGTTCGTGACGGGACGCTTTTTGAGCCGTTTCGGCACCGGAGTCGCCCTGGTTTCCCTGCCGCTGGCCATTGCCGCCGGAGCCGTCCTGCTGGGCATGACTCCCACCCTCGCGGTCCTGGTGGTCTTCGAGGTGGTCCGGCGGGCCGGCAACTACGCCCTGGTCAAGCCGGCTCGTGAAACCCTGTTCACGCTGGTCGACCGCAATGTCCGCTACAAGGCCAAGAATTTCATCGACACCTTCGTCTACCGCGGCGGCGACGCCGTGGGCGCGCTGGTTTTCAAACTGCTGGGGATTTTGGGGATCGGTATCGCGGGCACCGCACTGATCACGGTGCCCCTGTCGCTGATCTGGGGCGGAGTTGGTGTTTTTCTGGGCCGCCGCCAAAAAAGGCTGGCGGAGGAGAACCACGACTGATCAACCGGCGACCGGCTCCCTGCCGATCGGCATGGTCATGCAGCGGCAGCCTCCCCCTCCGCGGGCCAGTTCGGAACCGTCGATGGTAACCACGCAGCGCCCCATCTGGTCGAGATCGGCCTCGCCTGAAATCACCTCACTCGCCGGAACCACTTCGAATCCCGCTTTGGAAAGTTCCTCAATCGTATTTTCGTTCCGGCCGTAACCGATGACCTGCCCAGGGGCCAACGCGAAGAAGTTGGCGCCGCTGTGCCACTGTTCCCTTTCCTGAAGCCAGCGGTCAGCTCGGCCTCCGCAGAACAGGGGCTCCAACTCCATTCCCAGTTTGCCCAGGGCCGACAGAAGATTGTCCTCTTCCTTTATTTCGATGACCCTGCCGTCTTCAATGTGGATGTGCACCGTATCGAAGTGATGCGTCTGCATGACCACCGGTTCATAGACCATACAGAGATTTTTATCCAGAAAAGTGAAGACCATGTCCAGGTGGATGAACGACTCGGGAGTTTGGGGCAGCTCCTGAACCACCAGATGAATGCGCCTCTTTAATCCCTTGAAACGTTCGATCAGGAAATCCACCGCGGACCGCGAAGTGCGATCCCCGGTACCGATGACGAGGATTTCGGGACCCGCGACCTGGACATCGCCGCCCTCGATGGTCAATCCAGTATCCGCCCCCCCCAGGCGGGCCGGGTTCACGGTGCTGGCGTTGAACTGGGGATGGTAATCGAAAATGGCCTCGAAAACGCGTGCTTCCCGGCCCCGGACCCGGTTGGCCATGCGGGAGATGAGAACCTTGTCCCTTACCGTGACGGCCGCGTCGCGGGTGAAAAAAAAGTTGTGCAACGGCGGCAGGGAATAGCGGTCCCTGCTCAGGAAGCGGGTCAGATTGTCCTTCACCAGGGGCACACCTTCGATCAGGAGCCGGGAAAGTTCCGCCGCGTCCAGATCCTGCAGGCTGTCGGCGATATCCCCCACGTCTTCAGCCTCACAGATACGGCTCACCAGCCCTCCACGCACCCGGTTGTTGCCCAGGATTTCCGCCAGCAGGTCCCTGACCTGAAAAACCCGGCAGCGCTTTTCCAGGACCCCCTGGAGCTGGAGGTATTCCTCCCTGGCCACGGCCAGGTTCAGGATATCGCTGTAAAGTGCCCTTTCGGCGGTTTCCGGCGTCATATTGGACACTTCCTGCCCCGGACTGTGCAGGATGACTCCGGTCAGGCGTCCGATCTCGGAATCCACCCTGATGTCGAATTTGTTCCCCATCTCAACTCCAATATTGAAAACCGCTTGAACAGGTCGTTTCACCATGGTCAGCCCAGAGTAAACCCGGGAGGCGCGAAGAGCAACTTCCCCGGTATCGGAAACCCATAATCCAGGCTCAAGTCCTTGCACCCACGGTCGATGAAAGATGGGTACTAGTCATCTTGAAAGGACCGACATGGAAGACTATCGCCACCGACCGCGCAAAAACACCCCTCACCTGGTCAAGGTTCTCATGGCCGACACCGGACGGATGGTGGGTCGGGTTGTGGATATCACCGCCGATGGCATGATGATTGTAACCAAGGACAAGATCGTGGTTGGCAAGACCTACGAATTCCGGATCATCCTGCCGGTCATGGTCCACCACCGCACAGATATCACCCTTGAAGCCAAGGCCATCTGGAAAAATTCCGACGACAACCCCGTCTTCAGCAAATGCGGCTTCAAGTTCGTCAACTTGCCGGGCGAAGAGGGATTCCTCCTCGAGGACGTGATGCACAAGCTGAACCTGGTCGGTTAACCGAATTCCGGCCTGGAGGTCGGACCCAAACTTCTGTTATGAGCCCTTCCCCGCGAAGGGCTCATTTTTTCAGGTAATCATCGCCACATCGCATTGATTCTGTTTGAATAAAATCAACGACCGGGGGGTACATCTCCCGACTGGAGTTCAGTCTCCGCTTTATTCAAGGAGAAACCGATGACTTTCAACCCTGTACTGATGTGGTTCCTGGCCGGGCTGGCCTTGCTGCTCTTCGAATTCACCGTGCCCGGCGTCATCCTTGTTTTTTTCGGAATCGGTGCCTGGGTCACCGCCTTGACCACATGGGTCGGCCTGACGGGTGATTGGACCTCCCAGCTTCTGACCTTTGCCGTCAGTTCCGTTTTGATGCTCGTCTTTTTGCGGCGCTGGTTCCGCGACCGCTTTTTCGGCCACCGGACCGGTGAACTGGACCCCCAGGACAACCTGGACGAATTCAAGGGCCAGGTGGTCGTGGTGACCGAGAACATCGGCCCCGAAAGCGGCGGCAAGGTGGAATACAAGGGCGCCGACTGGAGTGCCCGCTGCGACACCGCCCTGCCGGCTGGCAGCAGAGCGGTTATCCTGTCCGCGGATGGAATCACCTTGGTGGTTCGTCCGGAAAACTAGAAATCTGAACACGCTTGGACTGCGACGATATTTAACAGGAGGAAAGTCATGGAAATCGGACCGATCATTGCCGCGGGAATCGCTGTCCTGGTAATCATTACCCTGATCAACACGGCGCGCATCGTACCGCAGAAAAAGGCCTTCATCGTCGAACGGCTGGGCAAGTATTCCCGGACCCTGGGCGCCGGATTCCACATTCTGACGCCGTTCATGGACCGGGTGGCCTACAAACATTCCTTGAAGGAAGTCGCAGTGGATGTCCCGCCCCAGATGTGCATCACCAATGACAACATCGCCGTGGAAGTGGACGGGGTTTTGTACCTGCAGATAGTCGATCCGATCAAGGCCAGCTACGGGATCGAAAACTTCCTCTTCGCCTCGACGCAGCTTTCGCAGACCACCATGCGTTCGGAAATCGGCAAGCTGGAACTGGACCGCACCTTCGAGGAACGCGAATCCATCAACCACGCCATCATCGCGGCGGTGGACAAGGCCTCCGATCCCTGGGGAGTGAAAATCACGCGTTACGAGATCAAGAACATCCATCCGCCCCAGACCGTGCGCGACGCCCTGGAGAAACAGATGCGGGCCGAGCGCGAAAAACGCGCCACCATTGCCGAATCCGAGGGTGAACGCCAGGCCAAGATCAACGTGGCCGAAGGCACCAAGCAGGAGGCCATCAAGAATTCCGAGGGCGAGAAGATGAAACGCATCAACGAGGCCGAAGGCCGCGCCCAGGAGATCGAACTGGTGGCCACCGCCACCGCTG
>JAUVII010000040.1 GCA_030592845.1 Candidatus Krumholzibacteriia bacterium
CGGCTTTCGAGGTGCCCCCGGGGGCACTTTTGGCTCTGTAACTCTTTTGTTTCCAACAAGGCTGCCATCGATTCAAGCATCAACTCAGCGCGGTCAGTGGGTACGCCGCCCAGTTTGTGGAGCCGCTCGACCATTGCCGCCCGCCGAGTTTCCTGCTCAGGAGTAAGGTCCACCTGAAAGCGAACCGGCAGTTCGCGCGGCGCGACAACCGTCGGCGATGAAGGCAGCAATTCACCTTGGCCCGGGTCCACCTTGGCCGCGCGTTTAACTTTTTTTATTTCGTTGATCAGATCCTTGCGAGTTCCTTTGGCGGCCTTGAGCCAGGCGTCCTGGGTTTCAGGAGTGGCAACCGAGACGATTTCCCGCGCCTTGGTATAACCGAGCTCACCGGATGCCACCGCCGCGCGCACTTCGGGAAGGTTGTCCAGTTGCCGGACCAGGCGAATGAAGTCATCGGTCCGGGATTTGGAAAAACCCAGTTCCTGAATGGCGTACTGATTGATGGAGGAGTGACCCAGGTCACGGAAAAGTTTTCGGCGCATGACCTCGCCGAACCACAACACCGAGCATTGGTGGGCTTCTTCCAGGGCGGCCAAAGAACTGCGGAGCGAGGTGTGGACTTGGGCGGCAGGTTGGTCAGGAATATAGGAAATTGCGGACATGGGATTCCTCCATAATTATGGGTATTGGGAGGTAGAAACCCAATATACGAAAAAAAAGCGAAAAAGCAAGAAATAATAGAGATAACCAACAATAAATTCAAATAGTTGAGGGTTTTAAGACAAAAAACGATAATATACTTTCAAAAAGCTCAATGCAAGGCGGATTAAGCCGCCCATATAGGCCCCAGGGACCCCTGAGGACAAATTCCCGTCCTACAACCGCGCCCCACAGTCCTTGCAGAAAACCGCGTTGATATCGTGCCCCTCACCGCCACACTCGGGGCAGGCCTGGGTGGAGATCTTTTTGCGGGTCGCGCTGGCCATCTCCACCGTGACGATACCCGTGGGCACCGCGATGATCCCGTAACCCATGATCATGAGAACCGACGCCAGAAATTTGCCCAGCGGTGACTGCGGAGCGATGTCCCCGTAGCCCACGGTGGTCATGGTGACGATGGTCCAGTAGATGCTCGCCGGAATGTTGGTGAACCCGCCGGCTTCCCCTTCGATGAGGTACATCAGCGAACCCACGATGATCACGGTCGTGACCACCACGCCCAGAAAAACGATGATCTTGGGGATACTGGCGCTCAGCGCGGCCCGCAGCATCTGGGCTTCGCCCACGAAGTGAACGAGTTTCAACACACGGAAAACGCGCAGCAGCCGCAGGGCGCGAATGACCATCAGGGATTGGGCCCCGCTGATGATAAAGGCCAGGTAGGTGGGCAGGATCGACAGCAGGTCGACAACTCCGAAAAAGCTGCGCGCGTATTTCAGGGGGCGACCGACGCTGAGAAGCCTCAGCAGATATTCGATCGAGAAGGCAATGGTCACGGTCCACTCGAAGGCGCGCAGGGCGGTGCCGTACTGGGCGCGAATACTCGCCACACTTTCGAGAATGACCGCCAGCACGCTCAGGACGATCATCACCAGCAGGATGATGTCGAAAGTCTTTCCCGCCGGCGTGTCGGCTTCGAAGATGACTTCGTGAATGCGGTTGCGCAGGTTGCCCCGGGGGGTCGCTTCAACACCGGAGCCATCGGGCCTTTGTTTCATGTTTCCCTCATTGTGGATCGAACCGTGTTTGTCAGGACTATAATCCCCGATGGTAGGAAGAAATTCACTTGATAAAAAATAAACATAGAGGCAAGGTGGCGGCAGCCGCGATGGGGGATCGTGGTCTTCCGACGAAGGGGATTCGCCCGCTCTTTGCCTGCAGAACCATTTGATCCCGGATCCTGTAATGAAAAAGGAGCCGTGATGAAACGCACCCTGCTATTCTCTGTCCTATTTACACTCGCAATTTTACTGGCCTCTTGCAGCCCTGAGCAAACGGTGGCCCCGGAACCGGGACCAGCCCAGGATTTTCAGGTGGTGGATCCCGCGCGGGCGGCCGCCGAGATCCTGAATCTTGCCGGCTGGAACCTGGAAGAGGCCGGGTCCCTTCCTGAACCGGACCCGGACAAGTGTGTTGAGATGATTATCGATTATGACCGCGAGGAAGTGGCTCCCGGTATCGTCCACTATCGATGGGAAATCCAGGTCGGCATGGATGCCATGGACGTGATCGCACTGCATCGCGTCGTGAAGGAGGATGGAACCAACGGCCCGATTCGCGCCAAAAAATCCATATTCCTGCAACACGGTGACGCCAAGGACTTCACGGGCATGTTCCTGCCGGGAACCCTCTCGGCTACCACTCCCAATGATTTTGGCGCAGCGGTCTACTGGGCCCGCCGCGACGTGGATGTCTGGGGGATTGACCAGGCCTGGAACCTGGTCCCGGCCGAGACCGCCGAATTCGGGTTCATGGCCGACTGGGGCATGGACAAACAGGCCAGGGATCTGGGCACCGCGATCGCCATCGCCCGTCAGGCACGCCTGGCCACCGGGAACGGCTACAGGAAAATGATTCTCCTGGGCTACAGCAGCGGATCGGCGACCGGCTATGCCCTGATCAATGCCGAGACCCAGTTGCCGCCGGGATTACGCCAGGTGGGGGGATGGATCCCCGCCGACTACAGCCCCGTCACGGACAACGCGGAATGGAATGAAATCGCGAACTGCGAATTCATCCCTGAGCTTCAGGAGGCGATGGACCTTGGGGAGTACGGCTATTTCGTGGGCTTTGATTTTCTCGGTAACCTGGCCCGTGACGACCCGGATGGGGACTCACCTGTCTTCCCGGGATTCACCAACCTTCAGACGGCGATGTACTTTGGCGCCGGTCCCGTCTTCGGTGTAGGCGATATACACTATCTGGCGGGCATTTGGGGAGACGACCTGCCCGTCGACTTTATTCACACAACGGTGGATCAATGGCTGGATTTCATGATCGCGGGGGCTCCCTGGGAACCCGTGAAATACATGCTGGACTACAGCGTCTGGGGTTGTATGGAAGCCGACGTTCCCTGGGATGATCACTTCGGTGAAATTACGGTCCCGGTGCTGAACGTTGCCGCGGCCGGCGGTATCGGCCCGACCACCTATTACTGCCTCGATTTGCTGGGCAGTCGTGACATCACCGATCTGACCATTCAATTGATGTCTCCCGAGGAGGCCCTGTTCGACTTCGGCCACATCGATCTGTGGATCGCCGACGGAGCCCCGGATCTGGTCTGGGAACCGATCCTGGAGTGGGTCGAAGCCCATACGCCGGGTGGCAAAGGCAACGGGAGGGTCGCTCACAGTAACTGACGTCCCAATCAATATTGGCCGGGCTGATCACAATGATCGGTCCGGCCATCTTGTAATTTACTCAACACCCACCAACTCATGAATCACCCATAAAGACGAAAAAACAACGAAAGTCAACACCCCTTTTGGGCTGAATCTCTGAATGTAAAAAAAATAACATTTACCTGAAATAGTTCTTTTAAAATAAGACAATGTTGTCCATCATTCACTCATCTGGAGGATTTGGATGATTTCACCCCGGAAGGAGACCGCGATGAACCGCCCCCTGATGAGTTGTGTCCTGACGGCCATCATTTTGGCCATGGCTTTGCCTGTATTCGGTGGTGAGGCCCCTGTGGCGAATACTCTTGAGGAAGCCTTCAAGAATGGCACCCCCCTGTTCACCCTTCGTTACCGCTACGAGGAAGTGGATCAGGGCAATATGGACAAGAATGCCCACGCATCGACCCTGCGGACGACCGTAGGCTACCGGTCCGCCGCCTACAAAGGTTTCAACTTTATGGTCGAAGCGGAAGACATTTCAGTTGTCGGCGACGCCCAGGCGTACCGCAATGCGGGATTCGGGTACCTTGACAACGGCGTCAGGGATCGTCCCGTCGTCGCCGACCCCGCGCTCACACAAATCAACCAAGCCTATTTCCAGTGGAAGAATGACGCCAACAAGGCGCACATCGGGCGCCGGGAAATTGTCATCGGCGATTCCCGCTTTGTCGGCAACGTCGGCTGGCGGCAGAACCACCAGTCCTTCGACGCTTTCGCCTTCACCAACAGCTCCCTGGATATCCTGGACCTGTCCTACCGGTACATCAGCAAGGTCAACCACATCACCGGCAAGGTACTCGACATGTCCAGCCATCTGATCAATGCGGACGTGACCATCGGCGAGATCGGCACGCTGGGTCTCTACGGCTACATGCTCGACTATACCCGGCCGACCACCTACGGGTTGTCGACCGCCACCTACGGCGCCGAGTTCAAGGGCAAGGCGGAACTCAGCGAGAACTTCGGCCTGCTTTACGAAGCGGAATACGCGGCGCAATCCGATTACGGAAACAACACCGGCAGCATCGATGCCACCTATATCCACCTGATGGCCGGCGCGGCGCTCAAGCCGGTAACTCTCAAGATCGGCTATGAAGTTCTCGGCGGCGATGCAGCCACCACCGACAACAAGGGCCGCTTCCTGACCCCGCTGGCCACCCTGCACAAGTGGAACGGCTGGGCCGACAGGTTCCTGGGGACCCCGGGCGCGGGCCTCAATGACCTGTACTTCCTGGCCAGCGGCATGCTCGGTCCGGTGAAGGGCCTCGCGGTCTATCACATTTTCACGGCCGACGACGGAGACGCTGATTACGGCAAGGAATTCGACATCCAGTTCACGTACAAGACTTCCTGGAAGCAGACCTTCGGTCTGAAGGCCGCCCTGTACAGTACGGATGCTCCTGAGGTTGTAGCCCCCGCCACACCTCTGCCGTTTGAAGTGGATTCCAGCAAGTTCTGGGTCTTTACCTCTTACAGCATCTGACCTGGACTCTCTCCATGGGCCCGCCGAATCCGGCGGGCCCATATTTTTTTCCACTGATCGAGTGCGGCCGAACACGATTCCCGGTATCTTTTAGCCAATTGACTGGCGGGACGGTGGCTGGTACCATCTTCTTGTCAGTTCAGGCTTTATCACGAGGGAATCACTGGGGAACGTGATGATCGGCCGCACCATTTCTCACTATGAAATTCTCGAGCAGATCGGCGACGGGGGCATGGGGACGGTCTACAAGGCCCTCGACACCAAGCTCCAGGTTCACCGTGCGCTCAAGTTCATCCACCCCCACCTGGTGACCGACCCCGATTTCAAACACCGCTTCATCCAGGAGGCCCAGGCGGCCTCGTCCCTGGACCACCCGAATATCTGCGGCATCCACCAGGTCGATGAGACCGATTCGGGGCGCCCCTTCATCTGCATGACCTATTACGAGGGGATGACCCTGGGCAAACGCCTGAAGGAAGCGCCGCTGCCCGCGCGCGAGGTGTTCCAGACCGGATTGGCGATCGCCAGCGGCCTGATGTGCGCCCACCGGAACGGCATCGTGCACCGTGACATCAAGCCCGGGAACATCATGATCACCGAGGAGGGGTACACCAAGATCCTCGATTTCGGGCTGGCGAAACTTCAGGGAGTTGCCGGTCTTACCAAGACCGGTGTCACGATGGGCACGGTTCGTTACATGTCGCCCGAGCAGGCCACTGGGGAGCCGGCAGACCACCGCTCGGACATCTGGTCGTTTGGTCTGCTCATGTACGAAATGGCCACCGGGGAATTTCCGTTCCAGGGGGATTTTGATCCGGCCATCATCTACTCCATCCTCAATACGCAGATTACTCCGGTCCACGAGATCAACCCGGATATTCCCGAAGCCCATTCGTTGGTGATCGCCCGCTGCCTCGAAAAGGACCCTGCCAAACGCTACCAGGAGATTGGCGAACTGATCAACGACATGGGTGGCGCGGCCAAGGCCGAGGGCTGGGAGAGTTCGTTCGGGGATCTCATGGTTCCGACATCGAATACGGGCTTCGGGACGGTGCCCGCCCGGAGGCGCGCCTGGCGTCGGGGGATTCTGGCTGCGGGAGTTCTCGCGGCCGCGGTGGCGGGATTGGTCTGGTGGAGTTCCCGGCCGCCCGCCCTCTACACGACGGACTTGCGGTTGGCCGTGATGCCGCTGGAGAACAAGGCGCATCCCGCCCAGGACATTGCCGTGGACGGCCTGTCAGAAGTGGTTTGCCAGATGCTCAACCATGCTTCCCGCAGTCACGATTCCATGTGGGTGGTGCCGTACAGCCGGATGCTGTACGCAAACCTCGCCGAGGACGCCCAGGCGCGACAGGCGTTTGGTGTCAACCGAATCGTTACCGGCGGGTTGCAGCTTTTCGAGGGTGGGCAGGCCCTGTTCCTGACCTTGCGGGACGCGGAATCCCTCGAACAGATTCGGACGGTCCGGGTCCCGTTCGATCTTCAGTCTGCGGCGATGTCGGATTCCCTGCCCGGGGCCATTTTGCGCCTGATCGATCATGATCCGGATGGCGTCACGGACTTCCCCTCGTTTCTACCTTCATCCGAACCGGCTACGGGCCATTATCTGCAGGGACTGGGAGCCATGCAGGCCAAGGATTATCCAGCGGCGATGGAATCCCTGGTCCAGGTGACCTCCGTCGCTCCCGGATTCGCTCCGGGTTGGAGTGTCCTCGGATGGGCCAAGTGGATGGAATATCGCCGTACCGGCGCTGAGGAACTTGTCGGTGGTGCAGCCGCTGACCTGGAACAGGCCGTGGCTCTGTCGTCCGGAATGTGGCGGCCGGATTTTTGGCTGGGTGAATTTTACCGCAAGATCGGAAATGCTGCCGAAGCCGAGGATGCTTTCCTGGCCGCCAATGACCTTGATCCCGGCAACCCATTGACCTGCAGGGGGTTGTCCCGTGTCTATCGTGGTCTGCAGCGCTTTGCCGAAGCCGAAGCTTTTCTCCGGATCTCCATCGAACACAGCCCGGATTATTTCGAAACCCACCGGATGCTCGCTCTTTATTACTATCGGATCGGGGAGACCGAGGCCTGCCTGAGGCAACTCGACCAGACCCTTGTCCTGGCGCCCAACGATGCTCCCACCCTGAATACCAAAGGCGCGGTCCTGGTGTCCCGCGGCGAATATACCCGGGCTCGGGAGCAGTTCGAAAGGGCGTTTGCCTTGATACCGAACTGTGATACGTGCACGAATATCGGTTTTACGCTCTACCATGAGGAGAAATTTCAGGAATCCGCGAGTTATTACGAATTGTCCATGGAATATTGTGAAAAAGATGATCGCCAGGTTTGGGCCAACTGGGCCAGGGCGCTTTACTGGACCGATGGCGGGCGACCCGAATCCATTGCGAAATTCCAGGAGGCCATCGCTTTGGCCCAGGAAGAATTGAGCGAGTCGCCTGGAGATCCCCTGCTGATCGGGGCTCTGATAGAATATCACGCCATGATCGGTGACGAGGAGTCGACACGGCGTTTGATTGCGACCGGCGATTCGGTGGCGACGGACAACCCTGAACTTCTTTACCTGATCGGGGACGCCTACGAATTGATCGGTGACCGCAACGCCGCTTTGCGATATCTCGCCAACGCCATCAGGCACGGGATCCCGGTTGAGAAGATCCAGGGTACGCGCGAACTTTTCGATTTGGCAGCCGATCCACGTTTTGTCCGGATGATTTCCGCCGAATCCGGGACCAATGAAGCTCCGGCGGACAGTGCACGGTGAACGGCCCCGGGGGGGGCATTAGGAGGAAAAATATGAAGTCCATTCGATTAATTCTGTTCCTGTTCGTATTGGTGGCGAGTCTGCTTCTGGTGGGGGGGTGCAGCAGGCACTACGTCGAGGTTTATATCAACGACAAGTGCGAAATGGTTACCCAGGTAAACCACGATGTCATCAACCCACTATATGTGTTCAAGGGTGATTATGTCATCTTCACCAACATCTCCAGCGTGGAGGTTGAATTGAACCTGCCGGACGGGGTGTTCGAAAAGGATGACGTGACGATTGCCGTGGGTAAGCGGGTCATCCTGAAGGTCATCATGAATGGGCCCTATGAAGATGCAATGAACATCGAGTGCTCCGGCCCCAGCGGTGACCCCAAGGTATTTGTGGGCGAAGAGCCTTGATGCACCACGGTTAGGTCCTGGATTCAGGGGCGGGCAAAATCAATGGCCCGCCCCTTTTGTGTACTCCAGCTAGGCAAGCCCCTTGACGGCCTGGAGCGCGGCGTTGGCATCCACGATTCCATGGCTGAGATATTCGGTCCCGCCGGTGGGGAACTGGCCGGTGTTTTTGATATGGTTCACGACCTCCGGCGCGGTGAGGCTCGGGTTCTCGCTCCACAAGAGGGCCGCAAGGCCGCTGACGTGGGCGTTGGCGATGGACGTCCCGTATTCCTGGGACCATTCCTGGTCCTCGTATCTCGTGTGGATCGTGCAGACATCCTCTCCGGGAGCAAAAACCATGTCTGCGATGCCGCGGCCGGAATGCCCACCAATGGACCAATCCTGATCGATGGAGCCGACGACAAGGACGTTCGGTGCATATGCAACCGTTTCCACCCCCAGCCTCGCCGGTTGCTCGATTAGGGTGCCGTCATCATACAAATCACCGTTGCCTGCCGAAATGCAGATAATCGCTCCCGCTTCGACGATCAATCCGAACATGTCATTCATTGATTTCATGGGATCAAACGGAGAATCGGCAGGGTCGGTGTCGGCTGGATCATCTGGAGATGGTGTATCCGTTCCGACACCCGAGTCATCAACGACAACGGGTTGTCCGGGTTGGCCAGGACCCTCCAGAACCTCTTCAAGATCCCTGTCTGAATAATTAATGCTGAGATTGATGACCACATTGGGATTCCCATGCTCCGCGGCGTATTTCAGGATCTCTGCGATGGCCAGGTAGACCAGCGCGATGGTGGATTTGCCGCCGGAATCCATGACCACGCTGACATAAACGTCGGATCCCCAGTTGACGCCCGCGGTGCCGATGAAATTTTCCTCATGGTCCCTGTTGTTTTCCTTGGCGGCAATGATGCCGGCCATATGGGATCCATGAAAGTAGCCACTGTTGTCCTTGGGCCAGACTGTCGGTGTTTCGTAGAGGTGGTTGTAACCTGCGATGAATCGGGAACCGTCGAAATCGACGTGATCGATTGTGTCGGTCAGGCGGTCGTGAATGGAAATGGCGCTGTCCTCTTTTTCCCCTTTAATCGGAACACCGGAATCGACCAGACCGATGAGAGCCGATGTATCCCCGCTCTGGTCTTTCCAGGCTTCCAGGAGATTGATGTCCTTGATACCCCACTGGTAGAAGTCCTCGTCTGGGTAGAGGTAGGGGTCACCGGGTTCGCGAACCTCCGCACTCCCACTCATTTCCCGATCGGGTTCCGCGTATTGCACGAGGGGATTCTGGCTGAGAGACTTGACCAGGGCGAGTATGTCCGTGTCGGGAGCCACGCTTAGATACGCCCACTGGCCCACGATATTACGGCGGACATGGAACCTGATATCGCCCATGACCTCGTCAATGACGGCCATGACATCGGCCCTGCTTTTCTCCTGACTGTTAACCTTGAGAATGAGGTAACCTTGGCGATAATGAATGGTTTTTCCACGATGGGATCCACGATTGAAGATCAATGCGGGAGCGGGAGACATAGGCAACCCTTCCGGTGAGGGTGGAAAATCGGCATCACGATGGGCGAGGTGTGAAGCGGGTTGCTATCCCTGTTATCTGGCAACCTCTTACATTAAAAGACATGAATTGTCATTTCCGCCAGTGGAGAGGCGTTTCCTGACACGGTAGAGGGTGCGGGAAATCTGAATTGTGCTAGAGTGTCACCGTGAATCGACTTTTCAATTTATCCTACCAAGGAGTAACCCATGTTCAGGAAGATTACCCCGGTTGTTGTTTTATTATTGATTGCCCTTGCTCCCCAGATGGCCGCCGCCCACTGCCAGGTCCCCTGCGGCATCTACGATGACGCCGCCCGGGTGGCCCGCATGTACGAAGACGCCGCGACCATCGAAAAAGCCATGGTCAAGATGCAGGACCTGGCGGGCAAGACCGACGCCCAGAGCGCCAACCAGCTCACGCGCTGGGTCATCACCAAGGAAACCCACGCGTCGAACATTATCACCACGGTGGCGGAGTATTTCCTGACGCAGAAGGTCAAACCGGTGGCCGACGATGCCGAGGGCCACGCCGCCTATCTGGCCAAACTCGAAGATCACCACCTGGTGATGAACGTTGCGATGAAGGCCAAGCAGAAAAGCGATCCCGAAGTGGTGGCCAAACTGCGCGCGGCGCTGGAGCGCCTGGGTTCGCATTATGACCTGGAGCACACTCACTAGTCGCGGTCGGGCGCTGAGCGACCGGCGGGGTTGAACCGGAGGTTTATGATGAAAACTCTACAGATTCTGGCGGTTCTCCTGCTGGCGGGGATTGCCGGTTGTTCGAGCGGCGAAAAGGACGCGGCCTCCACGGCCGATGTCCGGCAAGGCGTGGATAAGAATGTGGATACCTGCCGGGCGGCGACGAAAAAATTGGGCGGCTCCCTGAAGACCGCCCTGCAGGGAGCCATGAAGGAGTCGGGTCCCCTCGGCGCCGTGAATGTCTGTTTCGACGAGTCCGAAGTCATTACCGACGAAATCTGTGACGAGGAAGGACTGACGATCGGGCGGACCAGCCGCCGGTACCGCAATCGGTCCAATGCACCGGATGAATGGGAAAAGGCCGGTCTGGAAGCCTTCGACGCCAGGATCAAGGCGGGCGAGAAACCTGCGAACCTCGAAATGTGGGCCACGGTCACCAGCCCGGGCGGGGCGCGGACGTTCCGGTATCTGAAAGCCATCCCCACGGCGCCGATGTGCCTCTCCTGCCACGGCAGCGAACTGGCCGGCGATCTGGATGAAAAACTGGCCAAGCTTTACCCTGATGACAAGGCCAGGGGATTCGTCGCGGGCGATATGCGTGGGGCTTTTTCGGTAAAACTGGATCTGCCCGGGACCGCTTACAATGGGGGTTGATGACCCGGGCACATCTTGCGCTCGAGCAGCCCGACACTTTCATTAGTCGGATCATGGCACTTATCGAAGTAAAAAACGTGACCCTCACCCTGGGCGGTCCTCCGGTTCTCGACGGCGTCAGTCTTCGCGTCGAGAAGGGGGAGCGCATTTGTCTGCTGGGACGCAACGGGGAAGGGAAATCCACCCTGCTGCGCCTTCTGGCCGGGACCATCAAGCCCGACTCGGGCGAAATCATCCGCCAGGCCGGTTTGAGGGTGGGACGCCTGCAACAGGAGCTCCCGACCGGGTTGTCCGGCACTGTAACCGAGATCGTCGCCGGGGGATTTCCCGCCGCGGGCCTCGAAGATCCCGACTGGGAGCACGGTCACGTCGTCGAACAGGCCATCAGCCGCGCGGCCCTGGATCCCGACGCCGATTTTTCCACTCTTTCCACGGGCAACAAACGTCGGGTGCTGCTGGCCCGGGCCGTGGTTATCCAGCCGGATATCCTGCTGCTGGACGAACCCACCAACCACCTGGACATCGACGCCATCGGGAAACTGGAAAATGATCTTGGCCGCTTTGACGGGACCCTGATCTTCGTAACCCATGACCGGGCTTTTTTGCGGGGCCTGGCCCAAAGGATCGTCGAACTGGACCGCGGCCGGCTGCGGGACTGGACCTGCGGATATGACACATTTTTGCTGCGCCGCGACGAGGCCCTGCGCGTGGAACAGGAACAGAACGCCGAATTCGACCGCAAACTGGCCGAGGAAGAGGTCTGGGTCCGCCAGGGGGTGCGGGAACGGCGCACGCGCAACGAAGGCCGGGTGCGGGAACTGTTACGGATGCGCAAGGAGCGTCAGGCCAGGCGCGACCAGGCGGGCAGCGTCCGCCTCTCGGTGCAGGACGGGGCCCGCTCGGGCAAACTGGTGGCCCGGGTGCGGGACCTCGACTTTTCCTGGGGCGACAAGCCCATGGCCCGGGGTTTTTCGGCCCTGATCCAAAGGGGCGACCGGATTGGCATTCTCGGCCCCAACGGTTCGGGAAAAACCACCTTGCTGCGATTGCTGCTGGGGGAACTCCAGCCCTCCTCCGGTACGGTGGAGCTGGGGTCCAACCTGAAGGTGGCCTATTTCGACCAGCAGCGGGACCAGTTGGACGAATCCAAAACCGTGCTCGAGAATGTCACCGACGGCAACGACAGGGTCCAGTTTGACGGCCGGTCCGTTCACGCGATCACCTACCTCAAGAATTTTCTGTTCACCCGGGACCGGGCCCGGGCCCCGATTTCCCATTTGTCCGGGGGAGAGCGCAACCGGTTGCTGCTCGCGCGGCTGTTCACCCGGCCGGCGAATCTGCTGGTCCTGGACGAACCCACCAACGACCTGGATCTCGAGACTGTGGAACTGCTCGAGGAGTTGGTGTCCAATTTCGATGGAACTCTGCTTCTGGTCAGCCATGACCGGGATTTCCTGGACAATGTGACCACCGGAACCCTGGTCCTGGAGGGGCAGGGCCGGATTACCGAAACCGTGGGGGGATATTCGGACTGGGCACGAGCGTCTCTCAATACCGGTTCAAAACCCGACAAGTCCAATAAACGCAACGCTAAAGCGGATCCAGGGGTCTCGCGGGCCGCGGTTTCGGGAGATCAGCCCCGTCGCCGGACCTGGAAACAGAGCCGGGAACTGGAGGCCCTGCCCGCCCGGATCGAGGAGCTGGAAATCCGGCAAACGGAGTTGCACACCCTGATGGCCGACCCGGGATTCTACCAGGAAAAGGGGGGCCGGGTAGCCTCCGCCAAGGAGGATTTGGCCGCCGTCGAGGGGGAGCTGGCTCTCACCTATGCCCGCTGGGAGGAACTCGAAGGACTCGCCCCCTAGCCAGGCCCCGGATTTTTCTCATAAGTTTTCAATATAAAACAAGGCAATTGCTGGCGTTCACCAATCCCCGAATATACATTTCTCAGTTACAAGTCAGTGACACGGCCACGGGGAGATAACCAGGCCCCCAGCCGTCCGCGCCCGGCCCCGGTTTCGTCCGGAATTCGCGGCTGGGATTGTCCAATTTACCCGACTCCCTCTTCCACCCTGACGGCAGGTTCCGGAAAGAGGGCGAGGAGGCGACCCGAACGTCATGTCTTCAGAACTCATCAGACAAGACGATGTCACCATCCGCTTCGCCGGCGACTCCGGCGACGGGATGCAGTTGACTGGTACGCAGTTCACAGAGACCACTGCCAAGGTTGGAAACGACCTGGCTACCTTTCCCGATTATCCCTCCGAGATCCGCGCCCCGGTGGGCACCCGGGCCGGGGTTTCGGTCTACCAGATCCATTTCAGTTCCCGCGACATCTACACCCCCGGCGATGCCCCGAGCGTGCTGGTGGCCATGAACCCCGCGGCCCTGATCACCAACTACAAGGATCTGCAGCCCGGCAGCATCATCCTGGCCAACACCGGCGCCTTCACCGAGAAGGACCTGAAAAAAGCCGAGTTGGACAGTAACCCGCTGACCGATGGCACCCTGTCCGGTTTCCGGGTCATCCAAGAGGATATCAACGCGCGCACCGTCCAGGCTCTGGCGGAAACCTCCCTGGGGAAAAAGGACGTTCTTCGCTGCAAGAACTTCTACACCCTGGGCATGATGTACTGGTTGTTCAGCCGGCCCATCGAGCCGACTCTCGAATGGCTCAATGTCAAGTTCGCCAAGAAACCGGAACTTGCGGACGCCAACGCCCGCGCCTTGAAAGCCGGTTACAATTACGCCGAGTTGCTGCGCCTGTTCCAGGGCCGTTACGAGGTTCCCAAGGTTGAAAACGTGCCGAAGGGGTTCTACCGGAACGTTATGGGTAACGAGGCCCTGGCCATCGGCCTGGCGGCGGGCGCCCAGTTGGCGGGCCTCAAGGCCTTCCTGGGATCGTATCCAATCACGCCGGCCACGGATATCCTGCAGTACATGTCACTGATGAAGAACTACGACGTGGTCACCTGCCAGATGGAAGATGAGATCGCCGGAGTCTGCACCGCCATCGGCGCGTCTTTCGCCGGCCGGTTGGGCATGACGACGACCAGCGGCCCGGGACTTGCGCTCAAGACCGAGGCCATCGGCCTGGCCGTCATCACCGAATTACCCCTGGTGATCGTGGATGTGCAGCGCGCGGGTCCTTCGACCGGCTTGCCGACCAAGGTGGAACAGGCCGACCTGCTGCAGAGCATGTTCGGCCGCAACAGCGAGGCTCCTTTGCCGGTGCTGTCCTGCGCCACCCCCGCGGACGCTTTCGAGTGTGCCGTGGAAGCCTGCCGGATCGCCACGCAGTACATGACACCGGTGATCCTGCTGAGTGACAATTACATCGCCAACGGCGCCGAGCCCTGGAAGCTGCCGGACATGGACAAACTGGAGAAGTTCCCGGTCAAGTTCGTGACCGACCCCGAGGGCTTCTCTCCCTACAAGCGGGACGACAAACTGGCCCGCGGCTGGGCGAAACCCGGGACCCCGGGTCTGGCCCACCGGATCGGCGGACTGGAAAAGGACAGCCTGACTGGCAACGTCAGCCACGACCCGGACAACCACCAGGTCATGGTCGACCTGCGTCTGGCTAAGGTCAACGGCGTCGCGGACTCGATTCCGACACCGGAACTCAACGGCGCGGAATCGGGTGAACTGCTGGTCGTGGCCTGGGGCTCGACCTACGGCGCCTCGCGCGCAGCTGTGGAGAGACTGCAGAGGGATGGGGTGGCCGCCACGCACATGCACATGCGCCATCTGCGTCCGTTCCCGCACGGTCTGGCGGATATTTTCCGGAAGTTCAAGCGGATCATCGTGCCGGAGCTGAACATGGGCCAGCTGGCCTTCGTGCTCCAGTCCGAGTATCCCGAATTCCGGTTCGAGAAATACAACAAGGTCAAGGGCAAGCCTTTCCAGGCGCGTGAGCTCAAGGCCCATTTTGAAAAGATCCTGGACCTGGAGGTGAAGTCATGAGTGACGTCCAGCAGTTGAAGGCCAAGGACTTCAAGTCCAACCAGGAAGTGCGCTGGTGCCCGGGCTGTGGTGATTACTCGATCATCAGCAGCGTCCAGTCCGTTCTGGCCGAGCTCGGCCGGGATAAGGACAACGTGGTCATGGTGTCGGGTATCGGCTGTTCCAGCCGGTTTCCCTACTACATGGACACCTACGGATTCCACAGCATCCACGGTCGGGCCAACGCCATCGCCACGGGTGTGAAGGTCGCCAACCCGGATCTGGAAACCTGGGTGATCACCGGGGACGGCGATGGCCTGTCCATCGGCGGCAACCACATGATCCACTCGCTGCGGCGTAATGTGAATCTGAAGATCATCCTGTTCAACAACGAGATCTACGGATTGACCAAGGGCCAGTATTCGCCCACAACGCCTCAGGGCCAGAAGACCAAGACCTCCCCGTTCGGTTCGGTCGATGCCCCCTTCAATCCCCTGCAGCTGGCGTTGGGCGCCGGAGCCACCTTCGTGGCCCGGACCCTCGACGTCAGGCCCAAGCACATGAAGGCGGTCCTCAAGGCGGCCGCCGAGCACAAGGGCGCCGCGTTCGTCGAAGTCTGGCAGAATTGCGTGATCTTCAATGACGGCTGCTTCAAGGAGTGGAGCGAAAAGAAGGTTCGCGACGACCAGACGGTGGATCTGGTCGCCGGCCAGCCGATGATTTTCGGCTCCGAAAAGGAGAAAGGCCTGAAGGCCGAGGGCTGCCACATTCAGGTGGTTCCCGCGGCGGAGGCCTCGATCTGGGATCCGACTGTTGATTCGGCGGGCCCGGCCTTCCTCATGTCCCAGCTGGACAAGGACCCGTCCATGCCAAAGCCGTTCGGGGTTTACCGGGCGGTCGAGGCACCCACCCTGGAAGGACTGGTCCACGATCAGATCTCCGAGGTCACGGCCAAGCGCGGCGTAGGCAAGCTCAAGGACCTGATCTACACTTCCGATTCCTGGGAAGTAGAATAGGGCCAACCGGTCGATCGCATGGTAAAAAAAGCAGAGGCGCTCCGTGATGGGGCGCCTCTGTTTGCTTGCGGCCTGCGGGTTCTTTCGGCTCAGGGATCCTTCTTGATGATCACCATGGTCACATCGTCAAAGGCCGGTTCATCGCCGGCATGCTTCTGCACTTCAGCGATGACCAGATCCACGAGATCCTTCGCCGGCAGGTCCCGGTTTTCCCCAAGAAGATCCTGCAGCCGCTGTTCTCCGTAGGCATCGTCGTCGCGGTTGATCATGTCGGTCACGCCATCGGAAAAAATGACGATCAGTTCTCCGGGCTGAAGGATGACGATATCGTCCTCGTAATCGAACTCTTCCAGGATGCCGACGGCCAACCCGCCGGCGGTCAGGCGGTGAATGTCACCGGCGCTGGTCAGGTGGAAGGGCCGCTCGTGGCCCGCGTTGCAGTAGGTCAATATGTTGCTGCGGACATCCAGCCGGCCGTAGAAAAGGGTGGCGAAGCGGTCGTGGGTGGTGCTGAGAAAAAGTAGCCGGTTGCAGTTGGCCATGCATTGGTGGCAGGAGATGTTCTGCAGCGCCTGACTGCGCAGGGTGGCCTGGAGGTTGGCCATCAACAGGGCCGCGGGCACACCTTTTCCGGAGACGTCGCCCAGGGCGATGCCCCAGCGATTGTCCCGCAGGGGAATGAAATCGAAATAATCCCCACCCACATGTCCGGCGGCCAGGGATGCTCCGGCCACGTCGAAACCGGGAATATTCGGCGGCCCGTTGGGCAACAGCCTTTCCTGGATGATTTCAGCCAGCCGCATATCCTCGCGAAGGCGATCGGCAGACTTGGCCTCATGGTCCAGGCGGGCTTTTTCGAGCACCTGGGCCGACTGGGTCGCGATGATGGCCAGGATGCGCTGGTCGTCCTGGTTGAAACCGTCGCGGATCTTGTTGTAGGCGCTGAGAACACCGATGAGTTCGGCGCCGACCATCAGGGGGACGCACAGGAAATTCCGGATTCCTTCGGTGACCTTGATCCCCTTGAAACGGGGATCGGCGGAGGGATCATTGACCAGCAGGGAGCGCTTCTCATGGCACATGCAGCCCAGAACGCTGTTGTTCAGATGATAGTGTTCGCCGCTGCCGCCCTCGCTGCGTTCCCAGATCAGGGTGCCGGTGGGAACCATCTCATCGCGGTCCACCATGGTAATGGAGGCCTCTTCGGCGCGGACGGCCTTGACCGAGCGGTTGATGATGGTCTTCATTATCTCGTCTGAATCCAGGGACACGCTGATCGCCCGGGCCAGATCGTTCAGGATGGACAACTCCTCCACCGCCCGCCGCAGGCGTTCAACTTCATCGGTCCGGGTTTTGTTGTTGCTGAATATAGCCATCCACATCCCCTGATGGGTTGAGCCTGAATCCATAGTCTACCCGGGCGACTGCTATTTCAACAGCATCATTTTGCGATGATCAATGCGGCCATCCGCCTCGAGGCGCAAATAATAGGCGCCGCTGGGCACCTGGCGGCCGCTGCTGTCCCTGCCCCGCCAGACCCTGGTGTGCGGGCCGCCTTCCAGATGGCCATCGGCCAGAACCTTGACCAGCCTTCCGGTCACGTCGTAGACGGTGACCCGGACCTGCTGGGGTTCCGACAGCTCAAACCGGATCTCCGTCAGGGGGTTGAACGGATTCGGCACGTTGGGCAACAGGCGAGTGGCGACCACGGGGATCCCGGTCAGGACGACTTCGGTTTCCGGGCTGCGCGGGCCTTCGGCGCCGTCGGTCACCACTGAGTAACTGTAATAAAGAACCGACCCGACGGCATATTCCGTTGGGTGGTCGGTGAAGTTCAGGGACGATCCGAAGGGGGACAAGGGTTGATTTGTCAGCCGTTCAGGGGCCCCGGATTTTTCACGGCGGTAAACGTGGCAACCGTCACCCGGGTTGTCCGGGACGGGCCATTGCAACTCCACCTCGCCACCGGTGAGCGTGGCGCGGGGGGCGGGATGGTCGATGCCGACGATTGAACCCCAGTTGATCCCGGCAACCACCGGCGCCCCGGTAAAGGGGTACATGGGCATGAGCATGCTGGCGTCGTGCCAGGGGGCCCACACCATCTGATCCGGTATCGAGGGTCTCGATGTCGGGCCCAACTCCAGGTAGACGATGCTCGGGTAGGGGTTGGCCACGAGAATCTGGAAGGTGGCCAGTTTGACGGCCGCGGAATAGGGCAGGGGCTCCACGCCGATGCCCACGATGAAATCGTTGTAGGTTCCTACATTGATATGCGCCCCTTCCAGCGCCCAGTTCAGCCACTGGGCGTCGCCGTCTATATCGACAGCCAGTTCCCAGGCACCCACGCCGCTGGTCTCGGAGGGTTCGAGCAGGAACAGATAACCTTCGACAATTTCATTGGGCCCGAAGGTCTGGGCCTCGATGAGGGAGGCGTCGTTGTCGAAGAATATTCCCACCAGGTTTTGGCCTGGTTGTGTCTCGATGGTGGCGGTTCCGGTCAGGGGCAAATCGTTGCAGAATTCTTCCCCGAAACTGATGGCGCCCGTGAAGGTCCCTGGTCCGGAGGGTTCGAATCTGACCGAATAGTAGGCTGTCTGGCCGGGGTCCAGTCTCTGGGTGCCCCCAGTGGAAATGAAAGCCGAAGAGTTGCTCACGGGGGAAACAGTCAGGGACTGAATGCCGTTGTTGGTGACGGTAAAGGTTTTAAACTGCGAATCGCCCGCTGTGATGGGCCCGAATACCAGGGATTCGGGTTGAATGGTGCAAATACTGCTGGATGCGATAGCCGAACCCTTGACCCGAACGGCTCCCAACTCGGGGCCGATGTTCAGGTTGGTCTCCACAAAGCCTTCAACGTCAGGTTGATACCGGACGGTGACTGTGTGAACGCCGCCGACATCCAGTTGACGGATCCCCGCACCGCTGGTGATCCGGAACCCGAGATCAAGACGAACCAGGCTGACATCCAGATCAAGAATGGTGCCACCGGTATTGGTGATGGTGACTGTTTTATTCAGGGAAGACCCGATCAGGAGCGTACCGAAATCCAGGATGCCGGGAGAAATCGTCCATGATGCCGGTCGCGGCATGCCTTCACCCTGAAGTTGGATTGCCGGTACGGTTGATCCCAGGTCCAGAACACCGAAATGCAATCCCTCCGTGGGAGGACTGAATCGAACCGTCAGGTTCATGGACTGGCCGGGATTCAAAAAAGTGGAAGCCGCGTTCATCGCCCAGACACCCAGGGAGTTGTCCACCAGGTTGGGGTCGACCGAAAAACCGGTGTTTCCGGTATTGGAAATCGTAAAGCTCCACAACTCATCCAGTCCCAATCCCACAGCCCCAAAATCATGGGAAGTGGGCGCGGTCCAGTCGATGATCGCCACCAGGCCGGATCCGGACAGGGGAAGGTCGGGCAATACATCGCCCAGATTGAGGGAACAGGCATAGTCCACTCCCTCCTCGAGGGGGGAGAAGCGGACCGTCAGGGTGTGTGTTGAACCGGGGTCGATGCTGAAGGGTGTGGGATCTCCGACAATGGAAAATGTGGAACAGGAATCGGGCATGGCCGGAGTAACCAGAAAGGTCCCCTCTCCGGTGTTGCTGATGGTCACCGGCAACTCCTGGCCGGATCCGACTCCGATTGCTCCAAAATCAAGGGAACCGGGGGTGACGGTCCCAGTCAGGATGGGCGCCCGGCCGATACCGGCCAGGTTTACCGGGGGAACGACATCGCCCAGGTCCAGGATACACGAAAAAGTACCCGGAACCGTGGGATGGAAGAAAACGTGGACGGTCTTCTGTTCTCCAGGCTGGATAGTGGTGGGGCCTCCACCGCTGAGGATGTCGAATTCGGCACAGGATTGGGGAATGTCGGGTAGAATGGAAAATTGGAAGTCACCCGTATTGATGATTGTAACGGACCGGGTCGAGGAAAAGTCCGTGGCCACTGACCCGAAGTCCACCTCGGTGGGGGCATCCCAGGAAATGGTATAAATGCGGCCGTTGCCGACCATCGGCACATCGTTCACTCCGCCACCGAGAATCAGGTTGCAGGAGAAGGAATCCTCGGTCAAGGGGTTGCAGGCCACGGGAATCGTAATGGATGCACCGGGTTGAATGGTCACGGGTCCGCTGAGCCCGGGGAGGGAAAATATGTCGCAACCACTGGCGGCGAGGGCTATATCCAGATCACCGGGAACGCTGCTGAAGTTGGACACGGTCACGGATTTGACGGTCTCCAGGCCAACGGGGCTGTCATCGAAGTTAAGCTCCCTGGGATCGACCGTGAAATGCGGAACCAGGTCGTTGATCCAGGCCACTTCCGGCACGCCGGACAAGGTGGTCATGGGAATCAGGTCACCGGAGTTATAGGGCACGTAGGACATCTGGTCGGGCACCGAAGGCTGCGTATTGGGCTGCAAGGTTAAAGTTACCGGTGATGGTCCGGTGACCATGACCTGAAAGGTCGCCAGGAGAACATCACGATCGGAGCGCAGCGGTCCCGGACCAATACCGACCGCGAAACAGGGCGGCTGTGAGACATTGATCGCACTCCCTTCGAGGGTCCAACCCACGAGTTGGCCGGGACCAGTTATATCGGCGCACAATTCCCAGGCGACCACGCCGAAGGGGAGCGAAGGATCCTTGAGCACGAGATACCCGGTCAGGATTCCCGGAAAGGAATCTACCGTAGTGGCGTCCCGGGTGAATTCGGAATCCCAGAAAATGCCGATGTTGTCCCCGGCGTTGGCTGCCCCGGGAAAGACGGAGCCAATGCAAACGAGGGTGATGGTCAGGGCGAAAAACAGGTTTTTGAAATTGGTCGTGGCGAGCGAACCACTAGGGCGGAAGGTAAACATTACGGGACCCCCGGATTAAAAGATGTTGAGTCTAAGTATACCATTGATGTAGGGGTATTGGCAAAAAGTCCGATTCAACGGTCACCCGGGATTATTGCCATGGCAGAACTTCTCGAGGTCCAATTCCAGAAGATCTTTAATCACAATAGTTTGACTGTTTACATTTGCCCGGGCACCAATAACTTCCACCCCCGCCGCTACAGCTTCCCTCAACAGACGGCCGTATTCAGGGTCGATATCGTCAGCCGGGCCAACAGTAACGGCGTCGCCCCTCTGGATGCAGAATACCAGCGCCGCCCGGTCACCCGCAGCCACCATTTCCTGGAG
>JAUVII010000148.1 GCA_030592845.1 Candidatus Krumholzibacteriia bacterium
AAACAGCTTCACGGTTATTTTGGGGATGATGGTCTGGCCTGGTAGGCGGGATCAGTTCATCGGACGGATTTCATCACTGATGATATAGTCGACCGGATGCCCTTCGATCTCCACGCCGATTTCTTCGGCCAGGATATCCGACTTGTACTTCACGTAGATCTGGATGCAGGGCGTGCCGTCCTTCAGTTCGCCGATCGCCACCATGACCACTTCATCGAGGGCCATGATGCGGTCGACATTTTCGTTCATCACCTCGGTGATGGGACGTTCCGGCACGGGTTTCTCCTTTTCCGCGGGCGCGTTGCAGCCCGCAACGGAAACCAATAGTAGCACGACAAGAAAAACCGGTCCCCGGAGAATCTCCAGGGACCGGTATGTGGACCGAATATGCATTCGGACTCTAGTTGCCGACCATCGTGGCGTTGTAGAAGCTCAACACGTCGTCGATGGGGTTGGCAATCGCTGAGCTGCGGCTACCGGCGAACAGCAGGCCCACGGCGTGGGGATTAGTGGTCACATCTTCGACCATCAGCGAACCGGAGTCGCCGCCGGCCAGGAACTTGCTGCCCTTGTTGGTCGTGACGATCTGACCGGTGAAGGTCTTGGTGAACGCGCTGCCGCCGGCGCACTCGTTTTCGTAGGAGATGCTGACGGTGGCGTTCAGGCCGGACACGCTCGCGCGGCCCAGACCGGTGGTCCGGCCGCTCTTCTTGACGTCCTGGCCGATAAAGGCCGCGACGGTCACCGAGCTGATGGTGCCGATCTCGAGGATGGCGCCGCTGGTATCGACCTGGCCGTTGATGATGTTGGCGCTGGAGCAGTCGACGTTGTTGTTCGGCAGCGCGCTGCTGACGACCAGCGTGGCAACATCGATACCGTTGCTCGCGACACAACCGATGTCGATCAGGGCCGGGTGAACGATAGGATCACCGGTGGTCGCCTTGCGGCCGTTGCCGCCATTGATGATGTCGGCTTCGAATACGTGGTAGTTGCTCAGGATCCTTTTGTTGCCGCCGACCTGGATCAGCGAACCCAGGGTGCCGCCGCAGCAGTAGCCGTTGGCCAGGTCGTAGCGCCAGCCGCCGGAGGTTCCCATCTGGATGGGCGTGGTCTGCAGGGCCTTGTGGTCGACACCGCCGCCGCCGCCGGGCTTGCCCTTCATGGCAACGATGGGGTCGGTGATTTCGGTGATGACGCGCACGTCATCGAGCCACTTGGGGGCGCCGCCGCGGGCGCGCTCGCTGGTGACCAGCAGCAAAATGGCTGGCTCGCCGTCTTCGCCAATGGTGGTGGCCGTGGCGATGACATCTTTATCAGCCATCAGCGCGGCAGTGTGGCGGTCCTGAATGGCCATGACCGCGCGAATATTGGGGTTGGCCGCGCTCTTGAGGTAGGAGGTATCCTGTTCGGGGCCGGCGGGCGTTGTATAGCTGGGTTCCGAGCAGCCCCAGAGACCGACAGAGGCGACAACCCCAATGAGAAGTAATGCTGACAGCCGAATAGATAGCGAGCGATTAACCATGACGGTCCTCCTGTGTCGGGTGGAAAAGGCGAGTGCCCCGCGGAGCAGGGCAGAGCGATCCTACACCAAACAGAAACCAATAGTCAAGATCAAAAACGGTCTTATTTGCGCTATTTGCTTTTATCCCTTTAAGTTATGTTTAAATCATGGTTTATAGGTGGGAGTAGTCCGAAATTGTGGGTCGTTGGGTAGCCAACCAATAAAACTTTTTTCCCTGTCAAATCCCCCGAGCTCGTGTTGGCATCACCACCTCGCCCCCCTATAATTGATGGTCCGGAGCGATCCGACACGCACACACCCGAAAGGCTTCCATGGCCTCCGAGCGGTCTCTCTATATCTCCAAATCCAAGTACCTGTCGGGGTTGCAGTGCCCCAAGTTGTTGTGGACCCATTTCAACAACCGCGAAGCCATTCCCAAGCCAAACGACACCCAGCAGCACATTTTCGACACCGGTCACATGGTGGGCGATCTGGCCAAACGGCTTTACCCCGGCGGCAAGGAAGTGCCGATGGTCTTCCAGGCCGACGACGCCATCGACCTCACCGTCACCGCCACCATGGATTTGATCAAGCGGCGGATCCCCATTTTCGAAGCCAGTTTCCTGGTCGACGGCCGCTACTGCCGCGTGGACGTCCTGGTGCCGGTTCCCGGCCCGGACGGCGACCGCCTCAGCGGCGACACCTGGGACCTGGTCGAGGTCAAATCGTCGACCCGGGTCAAGGACATCAACATCAACGACGTCGCTTTCCAGCACGAGGCCCTGACCCGCGCCGGGGTCAAACTGAACCGCCTCTTTTTGATGCACGTCGACACCAGCTACGTGCGCGGCGACAAGTTCGAGGTCGAACGGTTTTTCCATCTGGAAGACATCACCGAACGTGTCCTGCGGCTCACCGACTACGTGCCTTCGGCCGTGACCAGGATGTTCGATGTCATCAGCGGCCGCGACCCCGACACGCCCATCGGACCGCGCTGCACCAGCCCCTACACGTGTCCCCTGAAGGACTCGTGCTGGTCTGTTTTACCCGACAACAACGTGACCGATTTCTACCGCGCGGGCACTCGGTCCTTCGGGCTGCTGGACGAGGGTATTTTCGCCATCGCCGACACTCCGGACAGCAAACTCACGCCCCGCCAGGTGATCCAGAAAAACGCCGTGACCGCCAATGAAATCCAGGTGGACCGAGCTCCTTTGCGCCAGTGGTTAAACGGTCTGAAGTACCCTCTTTATCACCTGGATTTCGAAACGATGAACCCCGCCGTCCCGCCCCTGTCCGGAATGCGGCCATATCAGCGGATACCTTTCCAGTTTTCCCTGCACATCCAGGAAGATCCCGGAGCCCGGCCCCAACACGTGGAACACCTGGCGACCTGGGACAGCGTTCCCTTGCCCGGTGATCCCCGGCCCGGCCTGGTCGAGGCGCTGAAGGCCATCGGGCCCGACGGCACCGTGCTGTGCTGGAACATGGGCTTCGAAAAGGGAGTGTTGGAAGATCTGGCTGAAATGTTCCCCACTGAGGCGGAGCGTCTGGCCGGCCTGGTCGAACGAATGGAAGACCTGATCATCCCCTTCCGTGGGTTCTGGGTCTACCACCCGCGGCAAAAGGGCAACTGTTCGCTGAAGGCGGTTTTGCCCGCGCTGACCGACTTCGACTACGACGCCCTGGCCATCGGCGACGGCCTGGAGGCCGCCCGTCAGTATCAGCAGGCGCTGTACGGCAACGTCACGGTCAAGGAGCGCTCGCTGATCTTCAAAAACCTTCTCGAGTATTGCTCTCTGGACACCATGGCCATGGTCGCGATTCTGAGCCGGCTGCAGAAGTTGGCGGAATAGGGTGCCCCCGGGGGCACTTTTTCGCAGGGTTATTTTTTATCACAGCAAGTCCTCATGACTTCTTCCCCCGCTCGGCCAAAAGCAAAAACACCTGCCGAAACGCCGCCACCATTCCGAAAAGCATCCCGACCACACCCGGCCAGGGTTCGCCGCCGAATATGTTTTCCAAACCCTTGCCCAGCAGGTAGCCTACCAAGGGCCCGGCGATCATCATCATCGGAATGATGGTGTAGGTGCCGATGTCCCGCGCCTGTTTGCCGCTGTGGTTTTTTAAAATCCGGCGCCCGGCGCCCCCGCGGGCTGACCGATCCCGATTAATACGCTCACGCAGATCGTGGACCTTCGCCATGTCCGGGGGTTCGGGCACGCCGGGGGGAAGGGTTTCATCGGGTTCGTCGCCGCCGGGAACGGTCTGGTCGGATTTTTCCTGATCGGTCATCAACAACCTCCTGTGGTCAAATATAAGCCATTTTCAAAAATCAGTTAAGCCATTATCCCCCTTGGCCGAAAACAGGGTTAACGTATCTCGCCCAATATCCTTGAATCAGGGCCTCCAGGAGGTTCCGCAGTTTATGCCGTCAAATACCGCCCTCAATAACGAAAAAATCTGCGACCTGGCCGGCCAACCACTCGACCGGAATTCCGCAGTCCTTCTTAAGGCCCTCGACAAGCTGCTTACCGTCGGGTCCTACTATTCCCCCGAACACGACCAGTACCGCGTGGTATCGGAAAAGTCCTGCGCCCAGATCGTGGCGGCCATCGGGCCGGGCAAGGTCATGGCCATCGAGATCACCGCCTCGGGCATGATGGTCGGATCGCAGCTGGTGGACCCGCATCACCGCAACGTGCGGCTCTTTCATGATCTGCTGGTTCCCCTGAACATCGCCCGCTTCGAGATCAGCGCGGAACTGACCCCGGCCGATCTTCGCCAGGCCATCGCGGCCCTGCAGGATCACCGGCAAAATCTCGGCAATACCACCGGATTCCAGGAAATCAAAATCGAAAACCTGCCGGCGACCGTCAGCACCGCCAGTAAAAATGTTGTGCGGGACAATGGCCAGGGGGAATCTTTTTCATTGGACACCCTTCTCGGGTCAAACGCCCACACCGGGAATGAACCATCACCCGAAGATCTGATGTCCGACAGCGAAAAACTCGCCAGTCAGTTCCTTGAAATAGTCAGCCGGATTCTCGAAAACCTGGAAAAAGAAGAAGGCAAAAAGGCGGATGGCGAATCCCTCCCACACCCCGACTCAACACCTGAAAACATCAAAGCCCTCAGGGAAGCCCTCCAGCGGCTGGTCGAAGTAAATCCCGATCCCGCCGATCTCGCGCGGTTGATAGAACACGCCAAACGCGCCCTGGACCTGAGCCATGATCCCCGTTCGGTCGACCTGGTATTCAGCCTCTTGAAAAAGGAAGCGGAAAAGGGGGGCGACTGGAAATACAGGGCCCGGGAGGGGTCGGCAAACAAACCCAAAAAGGAATACCGGTTTACCCTGGAGGAGTTGACCCGGGAGATTTCCGAACTCGAAACCGCGGGCCGGGCGCCAGACGATCCCGGACCCTCCTCGTTGAGCAGTTACCTGGGAATCTGTTTCCATCTCCTGGGTGGCGACCCTGCCGAAGCCCTCGAGACCGCTCTGGAGCTGAGCCTCATGGAGGCCCTCACCGACAGGGGTGTTACGAAACAGGATCTGGACCTTTGCTCGGCGGCCGTGGCGGCGGCGGCGCTCAAGAAGAATCAGGCCGCTCTCGACAGGGTTCTGCCGGCATTTTGCAGACCCTTGCGCAAGACCCGACCGAACTACCTGGTTAAATTCTGGACCGGCCTGTGGGAGGCCCTCGACACCGAGTGTCGCGAACTGGTCTGGCCCCACCTGGTCAATGAACTGATGCTGGGTTTTGAAGATATTCCGGACGAAGTCACCGAACAACTCTGGGTGGCCGTCGGGCAGCTGGATTCGCGGGTGGCCCTGACGCAGATTTCCCGCCTCGAGGGCCTGACGGCCCTGCTGGAAAAAACCGTTTGCCCCAGCCTGATGAAATTACCCCTGAACCCGATGTACCCGGTTCATCTGGTCTTGTTGAAATCCACCCTGGCGGCCCTTCATGGGCCTCGTGTTCACGAACACCTGTGCCACAACCCGCCCAACGATTTGATCGAAATCCTGATGAAGTCCCTCGGCCAATACGAACCGTCCTACAACGACCTCTTTCTGGCGCTCATCAAACAAAGCGGCGCGGACTCCATCACCCCGGAACTGCGCGGCAGGGTGGGCCGCCATATCAGCCGGGCCTTGTCCAGGCTGCCCGCTTCCCGCCGAAAAGAAGAGTGGGTCGGCAGGGCTATCGGTTGGGCATACAAGCTTGATCCGAAAATCGCGCTGCCGCTGTTGACCCGGGTTCGTGACGAGAAAAAGTTTATCTTCTTCAAGGCCTGGCCGCGGGATTGCCGCGAAATGGCCGCAAAATGCCTGTCGCCTGTGGAAGTCTCCAACGGTGTCGAAGGCGAGGAGTAATCCGGTGGAAAGTCACTTCAGCGACCTCATCATCCTGTTGGCCAGCGGCATCAACCAGCGCCGCATGTATTTTGACGACCACCCCAAGGTGCAGGCGGTCTCCCATGAATTCACCACCCGCCTGCGGGGCATGATCAAGGATAACGGCAGTGATGAATTTTCCATCGGGGTCCACAGTGGAAAGTTCATTCGCCAGGGAAAGTACCTGGTCGGGCCTTCGATCGCCGGCCGATCCCTTATCGAATTCGCCGAGCTTCTCGGGTGTGGCGGATTTTCTTTTCGCCTGCCGTTGGCCATGGTGGATGTTGCCACTTTTTTCCGGGTGGGAGCGGCCCAGAAGGATAAACTGGCCAACCTGGAAGACGCGCGGGCCCTGTTCGCCGCCAACGGGATCGAACACATCGAACTGACGGTTTCCCTCCGTGAAGAAGGGGACATGGAAAAGGCGGAAGGCGGCCCCGAATCCGCGGCGGAAGCCGACTTCATGGCCGCCGATTTCGCGCCCCTGCTGGACGTCTATCAGGCCCTCTATGAAACGGTGTCCACCAACAATCTTTCGATCAGCCGGAACGACGAAGTGGATATGTCCGGAGCCCGGACCAGTGGTGAAAAACTGGCGGGCTCTTCGGACATGGGAGCCATGGATGTCATGCAATTCATGCGCTATCCCGATTACGACAGTTACACCATCGGCCATTCGGTCCGGGTGGCCGCCCTGTCGGCCATGGTGGGCCGCGAACTGGGGTGGTCTCCCGAGAGCCTTGCGGAACTCGCCACCGCCGGCCTGGTCCACGACCTGGGCAAGGGCCGGGTGCCGGAAGAAATCCTTTTCAAGGCCGGCAAACTGACCCCTGAGGAAATGAAGATCGTCCAGTCCCACCCGGCAGCGGGTGCTCAGATCCTCATGGCCAGCGGGGAACAAAGTCCCCTGATCATCTCCTCCGCCTGGGGCCACCATATTCGCGAAGACGGACGCGGGTATCCGGTCATGCCGGAATGGTATGTGCACAGTTCGGCCGCGTCCCTGATCCATGTCTGCGATGTGTTCGAGGCTTTGACCGCCGTGCGGCCCTACAAGGCTCCGATGTCGCCGCGCCGCGCCTTCGACATCATGCTGAAGGACAAGGGCGTGTTTCATCCCCGGATCCTGGCCGCCCTCATTCGCTCCACGGGACTTTATCCTCCCGGCAGCGAGGTTATGCTTTCGGACCAACGAAAAGCCGTGGTCGTGGCGAGGGGCAGGGAAATGGACTGCCCGCTGGTCCGGGTGACCCATGATCCGGCGGGTCTGCCCATTGCCCGGTCCAACCAGCCCGCCATCCAGTTGAAAAATGGCGAAGAGCTGGAGATCGAGGAGTTCCTGGTCGTGGGCGTCACCGAGGAAAACCCGTCGCGGCCCCTGCAAGAGGAAGACTTGATTACCTGTGATTATTTTTCGTAGGCCGGGGTTGTCTGCAGGCGATTGTCGTCGACGGCCCCGCCGACGGTGAAATGGTACAGGCTCTGCCAGGTGTGGCCGTCCATTCCCAAAACCTTATGCACCTCGTCGTCGAAAAAGCACCCGATCCCCGTTCCGCGAAGGCCCGCCGCCTCGGCCTCGAGGTAGAGCATCTGTCCGATCATTCCCGTCTCCCAGAACAACCGCGGATACATGCCCGGGCCTTTTTTTTGGAGGGCGTGATCGAAGCGGGCGAGCATGCCCAGGGAAAAGGCTCCGTCCGCCGCGATGGCCTGGCCGCAGCTCAATTGTTGCGCGGTTTCACGCAGGTCGCCGTGGCCGAGGGTAAATAATGGAAGCTCCTCCGGACACCCATCGGGCCTGGCCCAGGAAAAATCGGGCCGGAACGATTCGCGCAGGGACTTCTCGTGGCCCGGGTGACGAACCAGGACATACAGACCCGGCAGTAAGCCCTCGACCCGGTGAACGAAGATCGCCAACGAGACGTTGGTCAATTCCGGCGCGGAGGAAAACATGGGGTGGTCGGCACTCGGCAGCAGGCGAAACAGCAACCGGTGGAAGTCTTCCAGGGGCATCGTTGTTTCGCCGTCCATGGCCACGGCGCTGCGGCGGTCGCGAATGAGCCGGTGGGCCGACAGGCCGTGGTCGGGAGCCGGGGGCGGGCTTGATATAATATTGCTTTTTTTGGCCTCGGGTGCGCCCGGCCAGATCGTGGCCGCGGCCACTTCGGGTATGATGGGCCAGTCCTGGTGATTCCGGCTCAGGGTATTGGGGACTCCGGACGGGTCTTCTGTTTCAGGCAGAGCCGAAAAAGTAATATTCTGCGGGTTTCGGCCCGGCCAGACAGCCACCAGACAGTCCGCGTGCTCTTTTTCGGGCCCAATTTGGCCATCCACCCCCAACAATTGCCCGATTTCACTGGTTTTAGGGCTGTTCAGCAATTGAACCCGCCATCCCAGGCATCCGGCGGCCAGAGCCAGGGATCCCAAGGCATGCCCCACATCATGTTGGCAATACCTGAAGGCCCTTTCCCCGTATTTCCAGGCTTCCCGCCAGTGAATACTGGTCAAACCGGCCAAAAACGCCCCCTCGGGCAGATTTTTGGCGAATTTTTCCCAATTTCCGGGTTTCAGGC
>JAUVII010000119.1 GCA_030592845.1 Candidatus Krumholzibacteriia bacterium
AGACCCGCTACCGCTTCTACGAGCGGCGCGACATCACCCTGTTCGACGAATCACTGAAGGGCGCCGCCCGCGATGAAGCGAAGGCCGCCGGCAATACCCGCAAGGAAGCCACCGTGGCATTTTTCGCTTCCCTGGAGGGAAAAGATCCATCAGAAGCATCCGCCATCCTGGTAAACCGAATGCCCGAGGGTTCGGTTCTCCCGACAATCCAACGTGTCTTCCACGCCGGCGACGGCACCTACATCGAATTCGACAGCCTCTGGTTCGAGTTACGCGCCTCCGGCACCGACGCCGTCCTCCGCTACTACATGGAGGGCCGCGATCCCAATCTGGTAGCCGAGTTGAATGAAACTTTCACCCTCTTGAACATCGATGGAGATGCTTGAGATGCTCCGGCACTGAGCTTGAGGTTGGTTGGGGTTTGTTTCAGCGGTGTCATGAAGGCTTCGGAGCCATGGATGGCGGAGAAGCCGTAATGCCAAGAAAGGCAGCCACACGATGTGGCTGCCTTTCGTCCGCTGAAATAAACTCCAACCAACCTCAAGCTCAGTACCGGAACACCCCAAATACCTCCACCCCTTCAAAGGCGGGTTCAAACTTACAAATTCCCCCGGAGCAAAGAAACCCGGACTGCCGTTTCCCGGCCCACAGGTTAAGATTGCCCCCCCGGCTGAGGGTGTAGGTGATCTGGCCGGCGGGGAAGGGACCTTCCTCTTCACCGGTCAGTTGTCGGTGTTCCTCGAACTTGTTGTTGACCTCGAGGATGGCCGCGAACGCCCAGCGAGGCGCGGTCTCGTATTCCAGCTTGTACCACTGTTCGTCGTAGGCACCCAGATCGAAGCCGTGACCGCCTCCCAGACGCACATGCATATGTTCGGCCTGCAGGGTCAATGACCGGGTGGATGTGGAAAACCATGTCACCTCGCCCATGACACTCTGGCGCAGGCCTTCGCTTTCCTGATAGGCGAAGGCGCCCAGAACCCGAAAATCTCCCACGCGGTCCTTCACGAAACTGCCGTAGGCAAGTTCGTAGATGGTCCTATCCTCATGATTCCTGATCCTTGTGCCATTTGCCAGAAGCGTCCAGCCGTTCTGGCCGGAATACATCAGGTCCAGGTTGTTGCCCACCTCGTCGTTGGGGTTGAGGGTATGCGGGGCCCGGTTCATCAGGGTCCAGGTGAACTCGCGGGCCAGGGAGGGCGGACGGTTGAGCGAGGTGATTCCATCGGCGGCGGAAATCAATTCGTAACGTTCATAATCGCTGGTTTCCCAGGATACCGAAAATGGTCCCTGGTAAAGGTTCAGGTTGCCGTAGAGGGCGGAACCCTTCTCGTAGAGGTTGTTGATCGAATTGTATTTCATGTTCCAGGCGGTCTCGACATAGTAGTCGCCAAAACCGAAATTTTGGCGGGCCCGCACGGCCGAAAACCAGTCCCGACTGACTTCGTCCTGGGTAGGCCGGGTGCCGTCCGACCGGTAGGTCAACCCGGTTAAACCGATGTTGATCTTGGCTGGAAAGGCGTAACTGAAGTCGGCGGCGCGGATATCGACGTCCTTCTCCTTGGGGGTGCCCGAGAAAGCCGTGGCGGTTATGGCGCCGTCCTTGAATGTGCTGATGATGCCGTCCAGACGCGTGTCGATCCGCACGGTGCGGTCCTCGTAGGCATTGAAGATGAGTCCGCGTCCGAACAGACCGTAGAAGTGACCGGCCCTCACGAATATCTTGTCGTTGGAAAACTCGAAGAAACGGTGTTCGATCGTGTTGCTCCGGCCGCCTTCTTCGCCGGGGGCCTGGGAGTTGAGCATGATGCCGGTGCGGAACCCGCCGAACTGGTAGCTCACGTCCAGCCAGTTCTCGAAGATTTCCTGTTTGGTCTCATCGGAATACGAGTATTCGAATCGGTCGGTGGCGGTGACGGCTTCACCCCAGTCCGGTTTGCCGGTATCGACGCTGGTGCCTTCTTCGACATGGGCGAGAAGGGCTTCGATCTCACGCTGCAACTCTTCCTCGTCGCCTTCCTTGTAACCGATGTGGCGGAAGATTTCCCGGCCCTGTCCATCGAAAACAACCGTGAAGGGGAGGATGCCGCCTACTTGCAGGAGTTGCTGCAACTCGGCGCCGGTATCCAGCGGGACGATGAGGTTGTCGTAACCCTTGGCCTGGATGAAGGGGGCGACCTTGGCCACGGCCTTGGGGGCATCGGTGTTGACGGCCAGGAACGTAACGCGTCCGGCATATTCGCCCGCCAGACGGTTCATGTGCGGCATTTCCTTGAGGCAGGGTTTGCACCAGGTGGCCCAGAAATTCATGACCACAGGACCTTTGCCCAGGGTCTCATGGAAATTGACCGTTTCCCCGGTGGTGGTTTCAAGGGTCCAGTCGGCGGTTTGCTCCAGGGCCAGGGCGGGGGTTACGACCACGAAAAAAAGGACCAGAAGCAGGGAGCCGATTGTCATGCCAAAGGGCGTTGGCGAGAGGATCCGTCGCGTCATTCCTGCTCCTTGTATCCGGTCGTGGGGCCGGGAGGGTCTTGTACTGGGATTGGTTGCCGGCCTACCGGGCCAGGGTCATTTTTACCGTTTGGGCTTCACGGCCCACCAGCACCCGGGCCAGAAAGACACCGGAGGCCAGGTTGCGGCCGCCATCGTCGCGTCCGTCCCAAACCATGGTCTGGGGCCCGGGAGCGAGAAGGCCACTGTGGAGCCCGCGGATTTTGCGGCCCCGCAGATCATAGATCACCACTTCGCTGTGCACTGCCTCCGATCCACCGACCTCGAACTTCAGGCTGGTCCGGGGATTGAACGGATTCGGAATCACGAAGGGCTTGCTGACCAACTGTGACGGAATCTCGTTCTGCACAGGTGTAAACCGGGCGATGATCCAGCTCAGGACCGAGGCCATCATGTCGTCACGCTGGCCTGCGGTGGCCACCCCTTCGAATCCAAAGGCGGAGAAGAAGGTGCGTCCGTCACCGTAGGCGGCGCGAATGGCCGCGTCCTGTCCTGTGAAATAGGTCATGGCGGTCACCGAGTTGCCCGAGGTGATGATCTCGTCCGGGCTGGTATTGTTATTGGCTCCGTCGCCGGTGTTGATGGCCAGGACCATACCGTCGGAAACGGGATCTCCGGCAACACCGTTAACCAAACTGGTGGCGGCGTTGTCGGCGAGAAAATCCACGCCCAGTACTTCACCGAACCAGGCGTGGGATGCCGGTGTGTAGAGGGGGCTTCCCGGATCACAGAAATCCCGTGCCAGATTCTGCCCGGTCAGGAACAGGTTCCCGCCGTTGAAAACATATTCGGCAAGGCTGGCGCGGTCGGTGTCGTCGAGACCCTGGTTGTGGGTGCCGACGAACCAGACAACAGCATCGAAGTTGCCCAGGTCGGTCCCGGTAAGGGCGCCCATGTAGCTGCTGGTCCAAGTTTCGTTGGTGCGGCCGGCAGCATCGATGGCGTTGCTGTAATAGGATTCGTATGACGCCCCGCCTGCCGCGTCCACAGTCAGGATCTCCAGGCCGGAAGAGACGATCGAAAAGTAGTTGGTTTCCACAAGTCCGGGATCATTCAGGCTTTCCACCGTGACGGTGGAGGTCCCTTTGCCTTCATCGACGGCGGCGGTGAGCGCGAAGTCCAGATTTGTGGATTCACCCGGCGCCAACTCGAAGATGTGGACAGTGTACGAAGGAGGATAACAGATCGGTCCCTGGCAGAGGGTTGCCTGCCAGAAGGGGGGCATGTCCGTGACCAGGGTGACCCGGAAGGAATCGGTCACGGCGCTGGTATTGGTGAAGGTGGTCGTGAAATCCTCGAGGATGAACATGTCCTTCACCGCACCCTGCTTGGGGATGGACCAGTCGAAGGAATACTGGGCCATGGCGGTGCCGGCGGTCACAAGGACCAGGACGGTCGACAGGACAATCGTGAACTGAGCGGGGCGAAGGCCTCTCATCGGGAGTTCCTTTCGGGTGACGGTGCGACGGTAATCGAGGAGCCCGCCTGAAGGATGGCGAGGCTGACGTCGTGCTGGACAAACGCGATGGCGATATAGTTCTCGGGCGCGGCGCCGCCTCTTTGCAGGGTGAGATCGAATTGCTGGGGTTCCCCGGCAGTCAGAGCGCCCAGTGCGGGTAAGGTGTCCAACCGGTCACGGAAGATATGGTGGAATTCGGTCTGGCCGTTGAGACCGGGGGCGGGGTCGATCACGATGACCTTTTCGTAGATGGCGACGAACAGGACATGACCCGTCAGGTCGATGTTCCGGATGGCGTCCAGGGTCACGGTGACGGGCACGTTCGCATTGGTGAAGTCGGCGGTGACATCCACCAGGAACCCCGGATCGGATTCCAGGGCGGCCAGGACGGCACTTTCCATGTCGTCCGCATTGAGGGCGTCGGCCTGCTTCACACCATCAACGTACAGATCCGGTGCGCCGGCCACCTGGTACTTGTTGTAGCGATCGGCATTTTCTCCGGGGTTGGCCAGGAAAAAAGGATCGCCGAGTTCCGGCCAGGACACGCTGAATTCCACGTACAATACCCGGTCGGAGGAAAATTCCGGTTTGGCGGCCATGGCGACCAGGTTGTCGGTCAATTCGGGGCAGGGTATGCAACTGACGTTGGCGAAACCCTCCAGGATGACGGTCTTCTGCACCGCCGCGATCTCGAGGGTAAAGACATCGTCTGGAATTTCGGTAATCTGATTGTCGACGATGGTCACTTCGTACTGCGAGGGAGTGACCAGAAACCCGTCCATCTCCAGGGACACCGTCACGGTGCCGGGCTCGAGACCAGCCACGCTTGCCGGAACGACTTTGCCGGTGTCCTGTTGGTCGACCAGGATGCGGGCTCCGACGGGGCTGTTGATGCTGAAGCCTGTCTGGGAAAGTTTGAAATGCTCCGTATGATTGTCCAGGGGTTCCAGGACAAAGCTCACCGAATCCTTGTCGGCGACGAATTCAGCCAATTTCACCCAGACCGTATAGATGGCCGGGTCCAGGCCGGTCATGGTGTAGGGCGTGATAAAACCGGTATCCTCACCATCGAGGAAGATGGCCGCGCCTTCAGGCTCGGACGTAACCCTGACGTTGCCCGGTTCGACCGTTGGAGCCTCGGCCCCGCAGGAAACCAGAAACATCATTCCGGCCAGAATAATGGCAGCCCGAATTATCCGGGAAGCATGAAAAACCATCGATCGCACTG
This sequence comes from Candidatus Krumholzibacteriia bacterium, assembly GCA_030592845.1. Taxonomy (GTDB): domain Bacteria; phylum Krumholzibacteriota; class Krumholzibacteriia; order LZORAL124-64-63; family LZORAL124-64-63; genus JAGLCY01. The sequence continues at coordinate 5,199 of JAUVII010000119.1, forward strand.
AAACACCTTTTTCCAAGCTGACCCGGATGGAACGAGTGCAATCCGGGTCGGGGGCGGTTTCGATATCCGATATCATACCAAGTATATGTAACTATTTGGAAAAGGGGCAATTTTTGGGGAAATCGATATCTCAGGCCAGCGGGCATGAAAGTCGGGATCGTGGTATAATTAAGAATGTATTAACGATTCACCCATGATGAAGGATCGCTGAAGTTGAACAAACAAAACCAATTACAGGGTATCAGGGAAAGGGTGAATTTCACCCCGGTTTTGGGGATCCTGTTGTTGATATCTGTCTCCCTGGTTGGCGCCTCCCATGGCGAAGGAACGGGATCCATCCCACGGGACGCCCGGGGGTTGCCGATGTGGGAAATCGCCGAGTGGAATGATTTCCCCATTCGCGTGGAATTATCGGGCAAAGCCCAGTTGAACAGGCTGCTGGAGGAAGTTCCCCTGGCTTCATTCCACCGGGAACAAATTTCGCCCCTGGGCGGTGCCGGAGGCCGGGGTCCGCTGGCCTTTGAACCCCGGGTTACCGAAGCCGAAGCCGCCGCTCTTGAGGCCGCGGGCTACAAGTTTGTGCGTCTTGCCGATCAGGAAAAAGAATCGCGATGGGCGATGGAAAAGGCCTGGGCGGAAATGGGTCTCAAAAGCGCGTCCGACCTGAAGCGGGACTCCGCCGGCTACTATCCGACCCACGCTCAGATCGGAACCATTTTTGCCCAGATGGAGATCGACTACCCGGGCATCTGCCGCACCTTCAGTTGGGGGCAATCCATCCTGGGCCGCGAGCTGTGGGGCCTGGTGATTTCCGCCGATCCCCAAAATACGACCGCCGAACCCGAAGTCCGCCTCAGCAGCACCATGCACGGCGACGAAACTCCCGGCATGGTCATGCTGGTGAATTTTGCCGAGTACCTGACCGCCAATTACGAAAAGACCGGGTTCGAGGATGTCACCAACCTGGTTGATAATTACGAAATCCACATCATGCCGCTGCACAACCCCGACGGGTATGTCGCCGGCGGCCGTTACAACGCCAACGGAGTGGACCTGAACCGCAATTTCGCCGAGCCGGCGGGCACGCACCCGATCCAGGAATTGGAAAACGTCCAGTTCATGGACTACGCGTTCGGCCAACAATTCGTCATCAGTCAAAACGGACACTCAGGCGCCCTGGTCGCGAACTACCCCTGGGATTACCAATATGCCCTGTCTCCCGACGACGCGGCCCTCATTCAGTTGAGCCTCGAATATTCGACCTACAATCTGCCCATGTACAACGGGAGTTTTCCGCAGGGAATCACCAACGGCGCCGATTGGTATGTAGTCTACGGCTCTCTGCAGGACTGGTCGTATTTCGTCACAGGGTGCATTGACGTGACGATCGAGCTCAACAACGTCAAGAACCCTCCGGCCAGTCAGTTGGACGTATTGTGGGACGACAACCGGGAAAGCCTGATGCACTTCGTCAAGGCGGCGCGGTACGGTGTCAACGGCGTGGTGTCCGATGCCGCCACGGGGCTGCCGTTGGACGCTGTGGTGACGGTCGCTGGCAACTCCATTGACGTGGCAACCGATCCCGCGCATGGGGACTACTATAAATTGCTGGCCACCGGAACCTATGACCTGGTTTTTGAAGCGGACGGTTATGTGGCACAAACGGTGACCGGAGTTTCCACCGTCTGGGGCATGCCCACGGTTTTGGATGTCGCTCTGGCTGTCGATGTCTCCGACGTTCCGGACCGGTCGGCCGCCGGGATCATGATGACCGCTTCTCCCAATCCCTTCAATCCCCGCACGCGGCTTACCCTTACCAACCACCGCGCCGGTCATGTCACCCTTGATGTCTTTGATCTGGGGGGGCGCAGGGTTCGCCGTCTGGTTGACGGGCATCTGGAGGCGGGACAAACCTATGCATCCTGGGAAGGACAAACAGACAGGGGGGAGATGGCCCCCGCCGGAATCTATTTCGCGCAGATGTCCAGCGGGGATCAACGGGCGACCGTTAAACTTGTCCTCGTCAAATAAAATGACGGGCCCGGTGGTCATCCGCGACCGGGCCCGCCTTCAATCATTCAAAATACGGAAAAACCGCTAGCCGTCTCCGTGGGCTTCACCGCCACTTTCCATCTTCTTGGCGCAGCCGGGGCAGTAGAACTTGCCATCGATTTCCGTCATCTGGTCTTCATGCATACCCGTCATGCCGCATCCTCCGGCGCAGTCGTGGACCGCAACGGTTTCGGTGGCCGTTTCGGTGGCGGTCTCAACAGTTGTTTCGGCGGGCGCGACTTCTTCCGCCGGGGCCGCGCTCTCGGCCTCGGAGGCCGTGTCGCCGCCATCGCCGCAGCCGGCGACAAACAGAAATAATGCCAGAAGGCTGACCAGGGATGCTCCGAGGATCAAACGCTTGCTCATGGTGGGACTCCTTGTCGGGGAAAGGCTCCAAGCCATACCGGACGCCTTGGAGTGACCTGCGTATTGAATCTGGGTTTCAGGTTGCAGTCAAGAGATAAAGATCTGGAGATGGATGAGGAGTTGGATAATGATGTTTGGAGCAAGCTGATCCTGAATGTCATGAAAATGCCCCGGCCCACCCGGTTTTTGCGGGGGTCCGGGGCTGATTGTCCTTTTAGGTCACCGTGTATCCATCGGCCTCGATCACCTTCCCGGCGATCAGGTCATGCAGGTGCGTGCGGTTGACCGGATCGTGTTTGGTCAGCCGGCGCAGGCCCGCGAGCATGGTGCGCAATTCGTCACCTTCGACGGTGGCGGCCATGATGTTGCGGCCCCACCCACCGACGCGGTCCATGGCGTCGTGGATGTATAGGGTGACCATGTCGGCCATCAGGGCGGTGGCCTCCTCGCCGTCCTTTTCCGCCTTCTTCAGTGTCCGCAGCAGCGCGCTTTCGCACGCGTAGGCTTCCATGATGATATCGGCCACATCGGCCAGCACTTCCTGCTGGTCCTTCAGGCCCTGTCCGAATTTCTGGGCGGCCAGGCCCAGGGTCGCCAGGACGATCTTTTTCATGTTGGCCACCAGTTTGGCCTCGTCCTCCAGGTATTCGGGTTCGCCGGGTTCGGCGAACGAGGGCAGGCCCGTCAATTCCTCGGCCACGGCCTGGGCGGCCTGCAGGAAGGGCAGTTCGCCCTTGAGGGCCTTCTTCATGATCATGCCCGGCACCAGCATGCGGTTGATCTCGTTGGTGCCTTCGAAAATGCGGTTGATGCGCTCGTCGCGGTACAGCCTCTCCAACGGATATTCCTGGCAATAGCCATAGCCGCCCAGCATCTGCAGGCATTCTTCGGCCGCCAGGGCACAGACCTCGGTGGCGAAGACCTTGATCATCGAACATTCGATGGAAAACTCCTCGACCTGAAGGATGCTGGCCCGGTCGTAACCGGGGTCGCTCTTGTCGAGGGTTTCGATGGCCACATCAAGCAGGCCCGCGGTGCGGTAGACCATGGACTCGGCCAGGAACAAGGCGGTATTCACATCGGCGATCTTGGCTCGGATCAGCCCGAACGAACACAAAGGCTGCCCGAACTGGTGGCGCTCCTTGGTGTAGGGGACGGACGCCTGCAGGGCCAGTTTGCCGCCGCCAAGGGTGCTGGCGCCCAGCTTGAAACGTCCCACGTTCAGGATGTTGAAGGCGATGTGGTGGCCCTTGCCGATTTCGCCGAGCAGGTTATCCACCGGTACCTTGACGTCTTCCAGGATGATGGCGCAGGTCGATGATCCCTTGATGCCCATCTTCTTCTCCTCGACCCCGATGGTCACGCCGTCGCTGCTGAGGTCCACGATGAAGCCGGTGAACTTGTCCCCGTCGATCTTGGCGAAAAGGATCACGATCTCCGCGTACCCGGCATTGGTGATGTACTGCTTCGTGCCGTTCAGGACGTAGTGCTTGCCGTCGTCGGTCAGCACCGCGGTGGTGGCGGCGGCCAGGGCGTCCGACCCGCTGCCGGGTTCGGTCAGGGCGTAACAGGACAGCATCTCGCCCGTGGCCAGAGGTGGCAGATATTTCTTTTTCTGCTCTTCGGTGCCGAAATAAACGATGGGCAGCGTACCGATACCCGAATGGGCGCCGTGGGTCACGGCGAAACTTCCGGCCGCGGCGATGTATTCGCTGATGATCATGACCGTGGCCTTGTCCGAACCCATCCCCCCGAAGGCTTCGGGGACGTCGGCCATCAGCAGTCCCATCTGGCCGGCCTCTTTCAACAGGCCCTTACCCAGTTCGGTCTTGCCCTCGTATTCGAGCTCCTCGTGGACCGGCATGATGATTCGTTCCACGAAGTCCTGGACGGTCGTGGCGAACATCCGCTGGTTCTCGCTGAAGTCTTCCGGAGTGAAGACACTCTGGGGGGAAGCCTCGGTGAGAAGGAACTCGCCGCCGGTCGGGTATTTCTTGTCGGCCATCATGACTCTCCTTTGCGGAAACGCGGCTGGGCCGCGCCCGATTGAATCGCTCGATTAAATCGCCTCGAAAATTCCGGCGGCTCCCATGCCTGTGCCGATGCACATGGTCACCAGGGCGTACTTGCCGCCGGTGCGCCTGAGTTCGTGCAGGGCCGTCGCGGTGAGCTTGGCTCCGGTGCAACCCAGGGGATGACCGAGGGCGATCGCGCCTCCGTTGGCGTTAACCCGGGGATCGGCCGGATCCAGGCCCAGACCCTTGCAGGCGGCCAGGCTCTGGGCGGCGAAGGCTTCGTTCAGTTCGATGACGTCCATCTGGTCCAGGCTCAATCCCGTCTGCTTCATGACCTTCGGAACGGCTTCGACCGGGCCGATGCCCATGATTTCGGGTGGGACACCGGCAACGGCATAACCCACGAAGCGGGCCAGTGGTTCGGCGCCGATCTCCTTGGCGATTTCAGGGGTGGTCAGCAGCGAAGCCGCAGCCCCGTCACTCATCTGGCTGCTGTTGCCCGCGGTCACGGTGCCGCCCAGCTTGAAGGCGGGTTTCAGGCGGGCCAGGGCCTCGACCGTCGTGTCCGCGCGGGGGCCTTCGTCCACCTTGAACTCGACCTCCTGCAACCCCGGTTTGCCGTTTTTACCTTTGCTCGGCAGCGCCGCCATCACGGAAACGATTTCGTCCGCGAACCGTCCTTCCTTGATGGCC
>JAUVII010000267.1 GCA_030592845.1 Candidatus Krumholzibacteriia bacterium
ACCGGAACGATGGCCTTGGTCTTGTCGGTGATGGCGGCTTCGATCTTGGAGGGATCGATGTTGTAGGTCACCGGGTCGCAGTCGACGAACACCGGCGTGGCGCCCGTCCAGCCGATACCCTCGGCCGTTGCGATGAAGGTATTGGCGGCGGTGATGACTTCGTCCCCCGCGCCCAGGCCCAGACTTTGCATGGCCATGAACAGGGCGTCGGTGCCGTTGCCGCAGCCGATGCAGTGGTCGGTGCCGATGTAGGCGGCGAAGTCGGCTTCGAAGGACCGGGAGTTGACGAAGGCGCAGCTTTCGACCACGCCGGCGATGGCCTGGTCCACTTCGGTCTTGATGGTCTTGTACTGGGCTTTGAGGTCGACAAAGTTGACTTTCATTTCCAGGCTCCTTGGCAAGTCCGTGGGCGATTAAGGATTCGCAAGATTCGGCCTGAAATATGATATTCCATTAACAATCTTCAAAGCCCAAAATGGAAAATATCCAATCTGCCAATTCGCCTGCGTATTCGCATCGGGGCCCTCGATATGTTAGATTTAGCCTGAATGGCCTCAATATTGGGCCAAATCACTTGAATCCCCCTGAGCAGCCGACAGGAAATTCCTGACATGTCCTTATTGCGCAACACGTTGCTCGTTTGTCTGGGTGCCCTCGTCTTGTCCGGACCCCTTTCCGCCGCCGTCCTGCATGTTGCGGGCGACGGCGACGCCAAACCCCCCGTTCCCGGTTTTATTTACCAACGGGCACCTTTCGACTGTACGCCGTTGCAGACCCTGAACCTTACCGTGGGCCAGTCGAGCAGCCTGGTGGACGACACCACCGGCGGCCCAAGTAACATCGACGGTTATCCCTGCGCCCCCTGGCCCCAGGCCAGCCCGGAACACATCTACCGGCTGGAGGTCGGCGCCGGCGACACCCTGCAGTTCTGGGCGGGGCTGACCAATATCGATCCGGATATCGACCACGACCTGTTCCTGTTGAACGGGTGCGACACCGATTCCTGTCTTATCGGGGCGAGCACGGAAATCACCGCCATCCTGACCGGGGGAACCTATTACCTGATCGTGGACGGTTACAGCCATGGCGGAATCAACGAAGGTCCCTACACCGTGGAATACAATAGCCGGTATGTGGGAGTGGCCCCCCTGGTCTGCGTTCCGGGAGTTGCAACGGTCGTGGATATTGCCGTACCCGAAACCATCTTCAACCACAACCTTTTCAGCCAGTTCAATGCCGTCCAGGAATTTGAATGCAGTCCCATCCGGTTGAAGGGTGGAGAAAAATGGTACACCCTGACCCTGCCTGCCCCTGTGGACAACCAGTGGGGCCAGGATTTCAGTGAGTTCACGGTGATATTCACGGAATTGGCCCCCGGTCTCGATGTCGCCCTGTGGCTGTTCGATGGCTGCGGCATGACCCCGATTTGTCTGGGTTACGCCAACGACAACGTCGGCGGCCAGCCGGAAATCCTGACCTACCGAAACGAAACCGATAAGGAGATCCAGGTATTCCTGGGTGTGGACTGCTTCCGGGCGCCCTCCGAAGCGGTAAGCGGGTTTTATACCATCAAATTCACCACCGACATCATAGTTCCGACGGAAAAAACCTCGTTCGGATCCCTTCGAGCGCTATATAGGTAACGCCGGGGTTGACCTGACGGGTCTCCGTATTTTAATGTTCCGATTTGCCGACACCCGGAAGGATCCGTGAATGGCCGCGCCCCAGAAAAAACGCATCGAGAAAAACGCCCAGACCATGGCCGCCAAACAGCGTGAAATCTCCATCAGCGAGTTCTTCACCAAGAACCGCCATCTGTTGGGTTTCGACTCGCCGGCCAAAGCCCTGCTGACGACCATCAAGGAAGCGGTGGACAACAGCCTCGATGCCTGCGAGGAAGCCGGCATCACCCCCGTGCTCGAAGTGGAAATTCGCCCGGACAAACCCATGAACCTGGGTGTGGAACTCAGCAATCAGGGTGAAGCTGCCGCAGCGGAATCCGCCGGTAAAAATGGAAAGAACGGGAAAAACGGGAAGACCGCCAACGGCGCCAAGCCCGGGGCGAAAAATGAAGAGCGCTACAAACTGATCATCGAGGACAACGGTCCCGGCATCGTGAAGGCCCAGATCCCCAAAATTTTTGGCAAGCTTTTGTACGGTTCGAAATTCCACTCGCTGAAACAAAGTCGTGGACAGCAGGGCATCGGCATCTCGGCCGCCGGCATGTACGGCCAGCTGACCACCGGGCAGCCGGTCACCATCTACAGCCGCACCGGCAAGAATCATCCCGCCCATCGTTTCCAGGTCATGCTCGACATGAAAAAGAACGAGCCCAACATCCTGACCGGCGACGAGACGATCTGGGAAAAGGACCACGGCACCCGCATCGAGATCCACCTGACCGGCAGCTACAAGCGGGGCCAGCATTCGGTGGACAACTATCTCGAGCAGACGGCCATCGCCAACCCCCACCTGCACCTGACCTACCGCAATCCCAAGGGTGAGGCGATCATCTACCCCAACTCCACCAACGATCTGCCGCCCGAAGCGGTGGAGATCAAGCCCCATCCCTACGGTGTCGAACTGGGCATTCTGGCGCGGATGTTGAAGGAGACCAAGTCCCGGAACATCAACGCGTTTTTGAAGGACGAGTTCTGCCGCGTCGGGCCCAAGACGGCCGAGCAGATCCTCACCGGAGCCGGGCTACCGCCGCGCAAGAACCCCAAACGCCTGGTACGGGACGACATCCAGAAGCTGCTCGACAGCATCGCCGAAACGAAAATCGCCTCACCGCCGACGGATTGCCTGTCACCCATCGGCGAAGATCTGGTGATGGCTGGTCTCAAGAGTGGGGTCGAGGCCGAGTTCTACACCTCGGTCACCCGACCCGCGTCCGTGTACCGCGGCAATCCCTTCCAGATCGAGATTGGGCTGGCCTACGGCGGCAAACTGCCCGGCGACGAACTGGCCAAGGTGATGCGCTTCGCCAACCGCGTTCCGCTTCTGTACCAGGCTTCGGGCTGCGCGGTGCACAAGGCCGTGCTGACCAGCAACTGGCGCAGCTACGGCCTGCAGCAGAGCAGGGGCGCGCTGCCCACCGGCCCGCTGGTGATCCTGATCCACATGGCCTCGGTTTGGGTGCCGTTCACTTCCGAATCGAAGGAAGCGGTGGCCCACTACCCCGAGATCATCAAGGAAATGAAGCTCGCCCTGCAGGAGGCCGGACGGCGTCTCGGCAAACACATCAGGCGGCAGGCCCGCGAGAAGGATGCTCTCAAGAAACAGGACTACATCCAGAAATACATTCCGCATATCGGCGAGGCGCTGCAGGAGATCCTGGCGATATCCGACGCGGAAAAGGAAGAAGTCATCACAACGTTGACGGACACTCTCGAACGCAGCCGCAAACTCTAAGCACCGGAGACTGGTACCTTGGCCAAGAAAAAGACCACGAAAAAGAAGACCTCCAAAAAGGTCGCCGGGAAACCGGCCGCCAACCAGGGCGAGCTGAGTTTCGGGGCTCCGGGCGGGAAAAAGAAGGCGCCGGCGAAGAAAAAAGCGCCCGCGAAAAAGCCTTCCGCCGCCGCTGCCAAATCAACGGCCAAATCCGGGGCCAAGGCCGGCCCTCCGCGCACGTCGACGACGGGGACGGAATCCCGCAAGGCATCGTTCAGCCCCGTGTCGCGGCGGATTCGCAGCGAATCGAACATCATCCGGCAGAAGATCCTGCTCGGCGACAAGCCCTCGATGAAATTCCCCCTGCGCTCCCTGGCCAACGTGACCTACAGCTCTTCAACGGGTTACTTCAAACTCAAGGGCAAAAAGAAGGAACGCACCCTGACCGTCAATACGGTCAAGACCTTCGCCCAGACCCTGAAGATGATGGCGCTTTCCAAGGAACTTATCGAGACCGACG
>JAUVII010000003.1 GCA_030592845.1 Candidatus Krumholzibacteriia bacterium
AGAGCCGAAGCTACAGGTTGGTGTGACCCATGGTATTTGCTCGATCCAAACAGCATCACGTTTCACCGATCGTTTCAGTTAAAACCGGTGAAGGGGCGATGCCAGCCGAAGTTTCCGTGGGAGGAAACCCCAAGCGTTACAGGGAACAATAAAAATCGTATTCGAAATCGCTTGATATGTCAATCCCTTTTTTTAGGATTTATTTCCTCGCAATTCCTCAAGTGGAGCTCAAGTGGAGGTTTTGTCCTCTGCGGATTCCTCCACATCCACCACCACCGGCTCCACCAGAATGGCCGATTCTTCCCCACCCTCATCCAGAACTGGCTGGTTGATAATGGTTTCCGGGGCTTCGGCGGCAACCGGCGGTTCGGCCGGGCGCGCCCGGCGTTCCGCGTATTCCTGCTGGATATTATCAATTTCCTCGCTTTTGAGCAGCAATTCGGTCTCCAAGCCCTTGATACGCTCCACCAGGGCGAGAACCCCGGAATCCTGCATCAAATCCTGCCTGTTTTCCTTGATACCGTTAAAAACCAGGCTGCCGAGTTCACTGAACTGGCGTTCAATATCCCGGCTGATGCCGAACTTGTCATACCGACGGGTCGTGACCCGGGCTACTTCGGCGGTCTTTTCCGAGGAAATGGAATACCATTCCACCAGATTTTTCTTAACATCATCAAAAAGCGACATGATCTCCTCCTAATTCGGCCCGAAATTTATCCGGTATCCCGATTCCTGTTGCCACCGCCGCCATGATCCTGCAGATTATGCGACATGAATGATTTAAAACAACCCACAGCCATCATCGTGGCCGATTCCCATTTTCACCTTGATCCCGATCAGGCCGAACAGGCCCGCGTGGACAAGTTCATCCAACTTCTCGAACTCGCAGCCAGGGCCGATCATCTCGTCCTGCTGGGAGATATATTCGATTTCTGGTTCGATTACCCCCACTTTCGCCTCAATGGATACGATCCCATCCTGCAGGGTCTGGACCGGGTCCGGGACGCCGGAACCAAAATCCACTTCATCGGGGGCAACCATGATATCTGGGCTGCCGGCTTCCTGCACCAAAGGTACGACTGCAGCCCCACCGGGGAAACAGAAATCGTGCGCATCGGCGAGCGACGCCTCCTGCTGATCCATGGCGACGGCCTTTTGAAATTCGACTGGGCCTACAACTCTTCCAGGGCTGTGGTACGCACACGAGCCGGAATTGTTTTCGCCAAATCCCTCCACCCCGAAATCCTGTTCGCCTTCAGCAAGTGGCTCAGCGGAAAAAGCAGGTCAGCCACCCGGGACGAGGCCTCCCGGATCGAGTCCAGGGCCCGCCAGTGGCTGCTGCGCCAAAGCAAAGGCGACTGGGATCTCGTGGTCAGCGGGCACGTCCATCATGGTTTCATGTTCGAAGCAGGCGGCCTGGAAATGGCCTCCCTGGCCGGGTGGTTCGACATCCTGGGTTACGGCCTGTTGAAGGAGGGCCGGTTCCAACTCCTGGATTTTGCCCGCGACCCTCTTCCGGACCTTCCTGCTACCAGACGAGATTGAGCGAAAACTTGTGCCCGTCATCGAAACCTTCGATGGTCGACTCCTCAAAGGCGTAATCAACCCCCAGCACACCGGCCCGGAAACCGGCCCCGGCGGTCATTCCCTGATTCGTGTAATTGATGCGGGTTCCCACCCTCAGGGAGAACTCCGGAATGAGCCTCAGCTCGGCTCCCACATGGGCTTTTTCATTGGTGTCGTTGGGAAAGACGACATCGCCGGCAATCGTGAACTTTTCCTTGAAAAAATCATCGACGGGAGTCCAGGCCAACCCCACCCTGCCCGCCGTGGGAAGTTTGAAGGGCTCGGCATTGAGGTTCAACTTCCCGCCCAGGTTCGTGACACTCGCCCCAAAAAACAATCCTTCGATCATGGCCTTGTGGGTGACGAAAAAATCAAAAGCCAACCCCTCGTCCGAATGTAAGTCGATCTTCTCGTAGAGAAATTTGGCCGTCACACCCGCGGCGAAACTCTCACCCAGCGGATAGGCATAGGATACACCGAGAGAGACGTCATAGGGTTTGAACGAACCCTCAGGTACTCCGACCGGTTCGGACCCGTACCTGTCGAGGGCATCGGAATAGAAGCCCATGAAAATGACACCGAGCACCCCCTTGCCCACCCGGTGGGCCAAGGCGGCCGACTCGTGGTTGAACAGGCCCAGGTAGCGGTTGTGCTGGAGGACAAGCCCTGTTTCGAAGTCGGCAAAAACATTGTTGGCAGGGTTCCAGAATACGGCCGCGGCCCCTTCGCTCGAGGCGACTCCCGTCCCCCCCATGGCCGCCTCGCGGGCACCGATGCCAAGACGCAGTGACAAAAAGCCCGCGTCACCCGGACTGCCCGCCCAGGCGCCGGAAGTGACCGCGACCACCAGCAGGAACACTGCCAGCAGGGTCGTCACTTTCAAATTGATGTTGCCAACCATGGAAAACCTTTCCTTGTTCAACAGGGACCCATGTGCAAACCGGGCCCGGTTAATCTACATCCTGCTAACGCACAACCGCAAACTGCACCACGCTGTTGTCGGTCGCGCCGTCCGACTCCACTACGAGCCGGCAAAGATAAAGACCAGTGGTCACCCCGTCCAAGGCGACTTCAATGGCGAACGGTTCGACGGCCACCACATCCTGCCATCCGGTCGACAGGATTTCCTCTCCCTGGAGATTGTACACCAAGGCCCGTACACGGGCTGGTGTCCCGACCTGACCCCGGACATGAAGAGGCCCGGAAAGAAGCGGACTGGGATAACAAAAATGGCTGCCGGGAACCAGACCGGCCCCCAGGCCGGAAACGGGAAGGGTAGACCAACCTGACGCGTCATAGGAACCGTTTCGCCAGGGAGATCCTCCGGCCATGGGCCAGACGGCGTCCGTTTGGGCAACATCCCGCCACACCGAAACAGCGGAAATAAATTCCACCTCAAGGCCCGAAGGGTCGGTTCCCAGGCCCCGAATGCTTTCAAAGGACCCGATGGACGCCAGGTCCAGCAGGGAATCCCCGGTCAGACGGCCCAAAGCGGGGCTGCCCGCACCAAGGGCTGGGCCCGCCACCGGCCAACCGGATTGCGCTTCCCCCTTGGTCCCCATCCCGAACAGCCGTCCATCCCGGGTGGGAAAGATATACTGGTCCAGGGCATGTGACGCGTTTACCAACTCGGCCACCAGGGGAGAACCCGCTCCCCCTGTTTCAACCGGCTCAAAACCCGTGAGGGGCCGGCGGGGCCAACCGTCCAGCCAATGGCCGCCGTGGCCGGCGCGCCCCAGGGTCCCGGGTCCGACAAAGGAACCGCCCACCCCCAAGGGAGACCGTATCTCCACACCCTCGCTCCAGACGATATTTTCCCGCGTCTTGCGCAAGTCGCCGTCGAAGAAGACCGTCTCCCCGTGACCCGACAAGTCGACAACGATGGCGAAATATTCGGGATCATCGGCAGAAGATTCGGAAGTCAAACCCCAGACCACGGGAAACGGACCTGGTTCATTGGCCAGGGGAAGATCAAGTCGGACCGGATTTTCGGGGATGGCCAGGGTTCTCTGGTTGAAGACCACCAGACGGTGGTCACCACCGGAAGTATCCGCAGCGGCCACCAGCAGGAATCCATCAACCGCCACGGGGATCGAAGGAACCAGCACCGGCCCCAGTTTGAATACCGGGCCGGGATCGGCCGCAGGTCCACTGAAGATCCGCACGTCGGTGGAACCCTTGTCCTGCACCACCACACAGACCGAAACGTGAAGGGAATCGGCTCCCGGCATCTGGGTTATCGCCGGCAAAAGTATCGGTGGGAGCTCACAACCGGGCAGATCCTGATACAGACCGATCGCACCGACCTCCACCAGGCGCACAGGAGAAGCATCCGCCTTGAAAGCATAAATGCCCCGCGGCCCCGTCAGAATGATTTCCACTTCACCGTCATGATCCAGGTCGCCCGCCGCGGGCGGCAGGTTCCAGGCCACGGGCGCCCCCTTGCGCATACCCGTGGCAAACGGTTCCAGGGTTGCGGGATCGCCGTCGTAATCCAGGAATTCGTTCAGCTCACCGTCCAGCACAAAGACCTCGCCCTGGTGGCCCGCAAGGATGATCTGTTCGAGGGAGCCCACCGGGTCCAGGGGAGCGACCAGGACATGGGACCCGGTCAGGTCCGTGCCGGGAGGCAGGTCGCGCCTGGCCGAAAGCACCGGTCCGGTGCCGGGATCAATGTCGGCGGTGAGGGTAAAGATCATCGTGTCGGCGTATTCGTAGCCCCAGTAGGTAAATCCGTTCAGTTCCGCCTCGTAACTCTGGGAATCCAGGACAACCTTGCTGAATTCACTGAAGGCGATCCCCGTTCGCGCCCCGCCCGCGGTGTCGGTCGGCGGCAGGGTCCGGGCATCGAATTGCCGGGCGTCCTCGGCCCGGAAACTGTCCTCGTCCCCGCCCAGCATGAAGTCCGACGGCAGACTGGAATCCAGGTCCTGGATCTTGTCGGCCTCTTCCAGGTCCACGGATTTCCGAGCGGGGTCGGCGTTGAACAAATTCCCCGGGGCATTCCATACGTCCTGGATAACGCCCTCATCGATATGCCAGATATACACTCCGCTGCCCGCGGCCAACTCGCCGGGCAGCCGCGCGTTGTTCTCGCTCATGGCGAAGTCCCATTCGGCATCCGTCACCCGTTCCCTGATATCGGTCTCGGGATCGAACTTGCCGGTCGGCGTGCCATCGGCGCTGTCGGAATCCGCGTCCCAGAAATCGGGAATCCCGTTATCGTTGAGGTCTCCGGAAAAGGTGAATTGGCGGTCGCCGTTGGGGTCCTGCAACCTGTACTCCAGAAGCCAGTATTCCTGTCCGGTGATATTGACACGGGCACAGGCCGCCGCGTCGGACGGCCTCTCGCTCGGGGTCAGGTGCAACTGACCGCCCGCCATGACATCAGTTTCGTAGGGGTCCAGCCAACCCATCAGATATTTGTTGTAGGCACAGGGGTGAGGTGGGATGAAGCCCAGGCCCACGAACAAGCCGTAACCCATCAGCCCGAATTCCCCGATCCCCTGGCTGTCCGGCCGGCCCGAGGGAGTAAAATCACTGAGGGAAAGCATGCCCAGATGCAGCCCCACTTCGAAGCAGTACACTCCGAGACTGCCGAACCCGCCGTTGAAAGTGCCCACCGGATCCTGCTGCTCGGTTTCCGGGAGAACCAAAACCCTGTCGATCCCCATACCGGCGGGATACCCCTCGGCAGGGAGGTAGGGTGTATCCAGGATACTGTCCTGCATGGCGCCGAAAAAATCGTCGGGATCCAGATAGGTGCTGAAAATCTGTTCCGGACTGTTGCCCAGGATGTCGGTTTCCTCGCCGGCCCCAGCGTGAACCAGGATGACCGTGTCGTAGTCGGGGAAATGGATCTCGCCATCAAGGCTGTCCACTACGGTGGCAGCCAGCAGTATCTGCTGCTCCCCCAGATCGGGATGATTTCCGTAATGCCACATGGGATCCGGGAGATTGACCGTGCGGGGATGGACGGTCGTAATCACCGTCAAACGCCCGCCGCTGACTTCATCAAAATAGTCCGCCACATCCCCCATCAGATGTTGGAAAAAAATCGAATCATGAGCTGCGTAATACCGGTCAGTCTGCATGGGCGGGGGAAAATCCCCGGGAACCTGGCCATGCCGGCCCAGCATGAGGCTGTCGGAAAAATCACACATCAGGACGATCGCGTTCAAGGTGGAAGGCGCCTTTTCCCCGGCCAGGCGGCGGCCCTGCAGTTCCCTGGATGCATCATCACACACCGGGCGGATCCGGGATTGGAGTATGTTTTTTACCCGCGCCTCATCAGACTTTGAACCACGAGGAAATGGGAGTTCGCGCGAGGGAACCGACGTATCGGCCGCCAGGGCAGCCCCCACTGCCAAAATCCAAACGACGGTCACCAGCACCATAAAAATGGCTCGCGGCTTGATACGCATGGATTCCAGGGACCTTTCGGGAACGTAACCGGTCAAGTTGCTCACCGCGGGCGAATAGGGGGATCCGCGGGACATTATATAGAGGACCAGATCAACGGTCAATTGTCGGGTCTTCGATTTTGAAAACGAATCCCCGACAGTCCTTCTTCAAAAAAATCGGGAGAGCCCAAGCGCGGTACCTGTCACCCCTGATCGACATTCCCTCGCTGGGCTCTCCGTCATGTGTCGGTGTCCCCGTCCGATCGGTTTGCTACCTTTCCCGTATGGCTGCCAACCTCTTCGAGAATCCGGTTTCTCACCGGCCGACGGGTGATGGGGGGAAACCACCAACACAACACTGAATTTTCCGTGCGGAAACCTACCTCCTGCCGGAGGTGCCGCCGCCGCGGCTGCCGCCCTTGGATCCGCCACCGCTGCTGCGGCTGCCGCCGGAACTGCGACTGCCGCTTGATTTCGAATTTGATTTACTGCCCACGGAGCCGGAGCTGCGCGTTGTGGTCCCCTTGTTCCGGGAGGAACCCGATTTGGGTTTCACGGTGCTGCCCCGGGTTTTGGTACCACTCGATTTCTTGTTGTTGGAAGTGGGTTTTACGCTGCCGGAAGACCTGGAACGGGTTCCGACGCCGGAACTGTTCGAGCGGCTGCTTCCCGGGCGTACCTGCCGGGTCCGATCGTTACGATCGCCGGGTTTCCCCGAGCGGCCCGAGTTCCAGACCCGAGTACCCTTTTTCCTGGAGTCTGTCGGTTTGATGGTTCGTTGGGTCGTCCCCTGTCCGGATCGGGTTCCAGCCTTACGGTCCTGGACCGATCCCCCGGTACGGCTTGTGGAGCTGCCTCCGCGAACAGTCGTGCCACCTCGTGAGCCGGTATTCACGGGAACCAGCCCCGACCGGGTTCCGCCCCCGCCGGAGCGGTGCCTGAGACCGGCCTCGGTCGAACGGCTGCCGCCTGCGCCGGTGTTCAATCCGCCACTTGTCCGTGAACGGGAAGCCGTGCTCCCGCCATCACGGATACGCAACCCGGCGGTGCCTCGCATCCTCACGCCTTCGTCAAATTGGGGTCTCGCCCGGGAAGTGACCTTGGCGCCACCACCGCTGGAGCCACGGACACCGGTTGTGGTCAGGTTGCCGGTTCGGCCCTTGCCGCCAACGGGGTCGGCCATTCGGGACCGGTTGTTCATGGCATCCCGCTGACGGGAATCGGGGGTATCGGAACTGACCATCCGGCTGACCGAGGCATATTCCCTGGTCTTGGTTACCGCTCCGTCCCTGCCACCCTGGGTCAGGGGCTTGTAGCGCTGGTTTCCATAGCCGCTGTTGTAGTTTGTGTAGCAATTGCCGGCGTAATAGGGCGAATAGCCCCAAGAATAACATCCACCACCGTACCAGCCGTATCCGTAATAGGGCGCGCAGGTATAGGCGGGCCAGTACCAGAAGTTGACCCAGGGCCTCCAGGTCCACGGATCGACGTAGACATAGACCGGATTGGCGTAGACGGGGTAATATCCATAATCGTCATACCAGGAGTTGACCCAGCCATAATCATAATTGATTTCGAGGGTGCAGGTGTCCCGGTACGGTTCATAGGCCACATCATCCTCGAAGTGGCACTGGTTACACAGGTATCGCGGGTGCTCGACTTCGCGATGCACAAAATAGCTGGAGTAATTGGTCACCACGTATTCTTCGGAGTTTTCCAGACCCGTCACCGCAAAATTGACCTCGTTCATGGCCAGGAATGGATCCCCGGCAACCTGGAAATGGAACTTGCCCCTATCCGGTTCATGATGGAAATCGATTTCCAGATCCCTCAGATCGAAGGGATATTTGGAGACGATCGCCTCGACGAACCCCTCCCCCTCGTTGGTCGCCACCCGGAGTTGGTGTGCCCCGGCCACCGGCAGCAGATATTCATGGCCGCCGAAAGCAAACCCGTCATCCATCCTGCTGCGGGGCCAAAGTACCGTGACCAGGCCATCGACATCGATCCGGTAGACCACGGCGTATGAGTCCTGGTTGGTCTGGAATCCGACCCCCATTTCCTCGCCGCGCTGATAGATTTCGTTTTCGTCGCGATCCAGCCAGATGCCGACCCGCAGGTCCACCTTCCCGTAGTCGAAATCGCTACCGGAGGAGTTTCCGCCCACTTCGTAATCACGGACGGTCTTTTTGGGGGCGTAGCCCTCAACGTTGCCGATTTCGTTGCTTTGGCCAAACGCCACGGCATTCAGGTTCAGAACCAGGAACAGCGAGGCAAGGATGACCGCCTGCAGGGTGTTTCGCCGGAACAAAGTCCCCGGCAGTCCACCGTTGGTAATCGTGATTTTCGCTTTCATGGTTTCACGCTCCTCTGGCTCAGTGCGTCCGCAATTCAAAAGCTGACGATCTGCGGTTTGACCGGACCTGTTTCCAGATCCTCGGGTGCCTTGAGTTCCGGCAACCCGGCAATGGTCTGGTAGGCCCAAATGATGTCTACTGATCCCGCATTAATGCCGGTAACTCCGAATTTTGCGTAGTGCAGACCCTCCTGGGGGTCCACGATTTCAACCACGTAGATGTGTCCGGTGACCAGTTCAATTTTTCCGGTCTGGGAATAGCCGTCGGCCGGCGCCCAGGAAACACCCTCGAAAATGAGGGTACCGCCGCTGGTAAACACTCCGAAATCCTGCAGGACGACCCTGGAAGGATTGGCATCCACATAGGGAATTCCGTTGGTGAAGGAAATGACAAAATCGGCCACCGTATTGGAAGGATCGACCCGGCCCGCGGGGATATCGAGCGGTTTGGCTGCGGCCATCGCGAAGTTAAACCCCGACTCGAATGGCTTGGAACCGTTGCCATCCGACAACTCAACGGATAGGTATCCACCATTGTACCAGGGACTCATGGGCAGAGGGGCATCGAGAACGAGTTCATAGCTGAGAGCGCTCTCCAGGCCGGCGGCATTGACCGCCGCGATGGCGTACTCATACCGGAGTCCATTTTCCACGTCGATATCGTCGAACCAGTGAAGACCGGTGTATTCATCATAGTTTTCGTCCCAGTTCACTTCGCCGATAAGAAAAACTCACGATTGGGGTCTCGCTCGTCCCCCTCTTCAAAGAAACGGCTGTAAACCGCGTATTTTTCCACATTGGGATTGTAGGAGCCGTCGTAGGGGGCATAGGAAATGTCATACCATTGGACGATGACCAGGTTGTCACCGCTGATGGTGTGGACACCGGTGGGGACGACCGGAGGCGGCAGTTCCACGCAGTTGAGGCAATCTTCCTCGGACTCGCAACCGGCCATCAGGGCACCGGTGACTATAAGAACAGCCGCCATGGCCAAAGCCTTGAATGCTGCCGACTTGAACCCGGCGTTCCTTTGGCTATTTTCCTTGGCCCACTTCATGTTACGACCTCCAGGTCATCGGTTCAGTGTTCCCTGCCACGGTATACGCACGGTTTGTGCCACTTGACCCTACTTCTGCCAGGGCGGCTCCCTTGAGCTGGAAATGAGGGTGGATTTTCCGGGTCAGCAGGGGTTCTCTAAGCGTTATCCAACTGCTTTGCAACAACATACAGCCCCACCCGAGCCTCGATATAACAGGATTAATCCTGGGCTCCGGTGGCCCCCAAGGCCCCTCCTGATGACAATCAGAGGTCATATTTGTGCGAATTGAAGGACAGATTACCCTAAAAGAGACGAGAAGCGGAACATGGCGGGCAAAAAAAAAGAGCCCTGCCTTACGGCATCCCAATCTTGAATCTCGCCATTTCAAGATCGGGCGGGCTCTTTATTCGGGACCTGTTGTCAGGCCCTAAATTTCATTTATTCGTGTTTCGGGAGAAAAGGATTCCAGTTCTCTCTTGCCGACGGGAATTGATTGATCAGACCCCACCTCGTCACAACCGATCCGCCGACCCTTCTTGATGAGAACTCCTTTTTGCCGGTAAGCATTAAGGAAAGAACCTCAACTCTCCCGAAAACACGAAATTTCAAACAACGATTAATTCCAGAAGAGGATCCCTGTAACTCACCCCTTCAACTTGGTTAAAGCAGGACCCGTACCAACTACATCGTTTGGGTGAATTTTTTAATTCATTGTGATTAAAGGTGTTACAGAGCCTCTAATAATTGACGGAGACCCCGACCAACAGGGATTGTTAATAAATTTTATAAATTTCCCGGCATGGGTTGTAAGTTGTTTTATTTGACCAGGTTCAGATGTAAAAAAAATGAAGACCCATTTAAAGAAGAAGATGGCAAGTTAACAGAAAGGAATTTCCACGGCCCGGCCCCGGCCTAGCCCTTTCCCAACCCGTAGTGACGAATCTTTTTAAGTAGATTGGGATAGCTGATCTTAAGCAATCGGGATACCTGGGACTTGTTACCCCCGGACAGTTCCAGAGCCCTGCGAATTTCCCGGCACTCGATTCCCGCGATGGTGTCCCGCAACGGAAGGACGGCCTCCCCGGAAACCTCCTGGTGGACCCCGGCGGCAATTTCGGAAGGAAGATGTTCGGGCCTCAGCACGGAATCCCCCTGAGCCAGTACGATGGCGCGGCGCAAAGCCTTCTCAAGCTCTCGTACGTTTCCAGGCCAGGAATGATGAATCAACAGGTCGAGGGACACCCGATCCAGGCTCGAAGGCGCATCACCCATTTCCTGGCTGAACCGGTCCACAAAATGGTTGGCCAAAAGCTCAATGTCGTCAGCCCTCTCGCGCAAAGGCGGAATCACCAGCGGGAAATCGATCAACCGGTAATAGAGATCCTCGAGGAAACGGCCCTCCTGAGCCATCTGGTGCAGATCCGCTTTGGAGGCACAGATAATCCTGACATCCACCCGTATTTCCCGGTTGGCCCCCACCGGACGAACCACTTTGGTATCCAGGAAATGAAGAAGTTTGCCCTGCATGCTGAGGGGCATTTTCCCAATCTCATCCAGGAAGACGGTGCCGCCTTCGGCATCCACCAGAAGTCCCTGTTTGTCACTGTGGGCCCCGGTGAAACTGCCTCGCTTGTGACCAAACAATTCACTTTCCAGCAATGCTTCGGGAATGGCCGCGCAATTGATGGTCAGGAAACGGCTTTCAGCCCTTTTGCTCAAGGCGTGGATGGAATAGGCCAGCAGCCCCTTGCCGGTCCCCGTCTCACCATTCAACAGAACGGTCAAATCACTGGGCGCAACCTTCCGGGCCAGACCCAGCATCTCCAGCATCTTCACATTCTGCGTGATGATGTTCTCGAAGCTTTCAACTTTTTCAAAAACCCCAAGCCCGGAGTCCGGCGATCCGCCCCGTCCTTTTTCATACAGGAAGAGAGCGAGGAATCCCATATATGTCGCCAGGAAATCAAGGGAAGCCCGGTCAAAGGCAGGCCCCGCGGTACCTTGGCTGGATTTGCCCAGGAACAGCAGTCCAAACTGCCGCCCGTGAAGAGCGATGGGCATGAATACGCAACTGGAAGCAACCGTGGCCAGGGCGGGCACGGCCCGGGAGAGCGGGTCGCCCTCATCCAGTTTCGAAAACAGGGAAGTCCCGGACCGGTGGCCTTCCGCCAATTCCCGGTCGAACCAGTGGGTCAGCTGCTGGCCCAGGTTTTCAGTCAGGCCGTGGCGGGCCGTGATCCGCAATCCGTCACCGTCGGCGGAATCGTCAACCATGGCGATAAAACCCGAGCCGGCCTGGACCCGCTCCATCCCCGCGGCCAGGACTGAACCAAGGTTGCGAGGCACCGAAGCGTCTCCCTTGGCAAACAGGCCGGGCAGACAGGAAATAGCCTGCAGATGGCTTTCCGTGTTCTGGACCCCGCCCAGCAGGCCGCCCTCGATCCGGTCCCTCAAGGCCACCACCATGGGCGCCAATACGGGGTCGTCGAAGCCGGCCGCGTGTCTTTCCAGTTCAAAAACGGTAAGCAGGGCGTCGTCGAACTGTCCCAGACGAATCTGGACTTCCGCCAAACGCTCCAGGATATCGCACAACATCCGGTCACTGACGGCGGAGGCCCCGTTTTCCTGGGCGTCCATCAAGAAGCGCCGCAACAGGAGCAGTTCGGGTTCGCCGGCGGAATCCAACCGGTGGTCGGTAAATTCGAGAATTGTCCGGCACCAGTGGTGGGTCAGCTTCTGCTCGCCGAACGTGGCGATGGCCTGGCGGAAATGGTAGTCCGCCTGTTTCTGATCCGCCTGGCCGGAATAGGCCTTGCCCATGGTGGCGTGGCAGAAACCAATTTCGTAGTTTTCACTGCACTTCTCACAAACGGCCAGTGCGGCCTGGCTGACGGCCACCGCTTTTTCAAGACGGCCGGCCATCAGATGGGCCTCACCCATGCGGCGCTGCAATTCCCCTTCGAGGTCGTTCCCGGCAGCGATGGTCCGCGATTTTTCCAGACCCAACTGGTAGTTGAAGCGGGCTTTTTCGTGCTCTCCCCGAGCCAGAAGGATATCTCCCAGATATTCATCGGCAATGGTGGATTCCCGCAGGAAACGGTTTTGATCGGCGTAGGCCTTTCCTTCCAGGATCAGTTCCTCGGACCGGGCCAGACGGCCGGAAAGAGTCTCAAGACGTCCCATGGCCAGATAGAGACGGGTCTGCCTCATCCTGTCACCGAGGCTGATCGCCAACCTCAGACCCTTTTCCAAAAGGGAACGGGATTCACCCAGGCGATCCATCTTCTGCAGGATAATACCCTGATTGAGGTAGAAGCCGGGCAACAAATGACTGGCGCCGATGTTGTGGGCCAGTTCCACCGCTTTTTCCATCAGGGAAAGAGCCGGGGCCCAGTGGCAGCGGATCTTATGCAGAAGCGCCAGGTTGTTCAAGAGATTGGCAACACCCAGATCGTGACCGATACGTCGGAAGGTGGACAATCCATCGTTGAAAAATTCCTCGGCTTTTTCCAGACGCCCAAGCCGGAGGTAACAGATACCCATCCCCACCTGGAGAATGGCCACATCGGTATGTTCATCAGTCAGGGCCAAAACCGAAAAAGCGCGTTTCGCCAGATTCAGGGCATCATTGAGCCGTCCACGCTCACGCAGGGCGGTGGAGCGCCGTGTCTGGAAAATGGCACGGTTGACGGCGATTTCCTCGGGATCCGAAACGGCCGAAGTCCGGGCGATGAGATCCTCGGCCCGGTCAAGCAACAGATCCACCTGGTCGAAGTTGCCCAACAGGATAAAGGAATCAACGGCTTTGCGCAGAACCCGCACAGCCTGTTCACGGTCCATCAGGGCAATAACACCCTCGTCGATGAGTTGATGATAATAATCCAGGGCAGTGGAATAGGCGGAAGCGTGGAAATGGAGATCTCCGATTTCCTCCAGACGGGACCACTCCGTCCCCTGGCGGGGACGGGCCCTGTCCGGGTTACCCGGATTTGACCGACTTTGGTCTTTGAAATTATCTCTCATCAACCGCATCCCTCGGCGAGGAAGTGGACCGGTGACAACGAATTTTTGTCCCGGCTTCAGGACTGCCCCTCATGGGCACCCTAAACAGCCAGCTGGACCAGTGACATCAGAATGAGCATGAACTCACCCAGAATCGAATTATCCAAACCACCGCTTCCGTTCAATGAACCCACATCATCCGGATGATCGGAAATCCCGTAACCATCCCCCGCGTCGCCAGGATCTCCACCCTGGTCGTCGTCGACGGCCCCGTTGACATGAATGATGACATCATGCTGGGAAAACACGTCCGAGGAACCCTGGTTTTCGGGAATGACACCCGCAGTGGCGGCAGAAGAAAGCGAGGCAAGGGACAATAAAGACCACATCACCAGAAGAACGAGAACCGTAAGATTCCTTTTCATGTCCTTCTCCTTCAAAACAACACCCCGTCTTTGGGAAACTCTCGCCGGACTCCTGATCATGCCCTGGAGCCGCGAGAACAACTTATTTCTCTATTTATCTACGGATCTAGTGCCATTCCGTCAACCCGTTTCCAAAATCAGATCGATTCCGGTTGGGTCCGCAGTCCATATTTGGTGATCTTCTTGTAGAGATTACTCCGCTGCATTCCCAATGCTTCCGCCGTTTTGCTGACATTGTACAGGTTTTCCTTCAATTTGTGTTGAAGAAATGCCCCCTCGCTCGATGATTTGAAGTCCTGAAAGTCACCACATTCAAAAAACGCGGACTCCCCCGCGGTTTCCTGGGCAGCTCCGGGCAAAGGGGGCAGATCCGAGGGCCTTATGATATCTTCTGGAGCCAGAATCAGCATTCTTTCCACCAGGTTACGCAATTCGCGAACATTCCCGGGCCAGGAATATTCCCGCAGAATCGCCAGGGTTTCAGGGGCGAGCCGGCGGGTCTTTAATTTTAACCGGGCGGCCAGATCGGCCAGGAACCATTCCAGCAATAATTCAATGTCCCCCTCCCTTTCCCGCAGGGGAGGCAAATGAATGGACAAGACATTCAGGCGAAAGAAGAGATCCCTCCGAAAACGCGAGTCAGCAGAGGACAAATCGCGGTTCGAAGCCGCCACGATGCGAACATCGACGGACTTGGTTTCCCTTCCGCCCACACGCTGGAACTTGTTTTCCTCCACCGCCTTGAGCACTTTGGCCTGAGCTTCCTCGTTCATGTCGCCAATTTCGTCGAGAAACAGGGTCCCCCCGTCGGCCAACTCGAATTTACCGATTCTCTGCCGGTCCGCGCCGGTAAAACTGCCCTTTTCATGTCCAAAAAGTTCACTTTCGACCAATTCCCGTGGGATGGCCGCGCAATTGACCTCGACCAGGGGCCGGTCCCGGCGGGCGCTGGTCCTGTGCAGGGCCTTGACCACGAGTTCCTTGCCCGTGCCGTTCTCGCCGGTGATAAGGACGGTGGCCTCACTGGCGGCAACCTTTTCGATGAAGGCCCGGACTTCGCGGATCCCCTTGCTTTCACCCACCAGTGGATGTGTGGCGACGGCCTGGTCCTGAAGAATGCGCCGGTCGGAAATCACTTCCTGATGGTCCAGGCAATTGGTAAGCGTCACCAGCAGGCGGGACCTGTCGAGGGGCTTTTCCAAAAAATCATAGGCGCCCTTCTTGACCGCCTCCACCGCTGTTTCGATGTTGCCATGGCCCGACACGACGATCACGGGCATACGGTGTCCCCCGGCGGCCAGACGATCGAGGACTTCGAAACCGTCCATCCCCGGCATCTTGACGTCCAGCAGAATGACATCGGGGACCGCCGACGCCACCACCGCCAGGCCTTCGGCGCCGGACCCGGCTTTTTTCACATCGTAACCCTCATAGGAAAGGATCTGCTCGAGGGTTTCACGGATGGCTATTTCATCATCAATGATCAGGACCGTTTTCAATGGTCTTCCCTTTTCAAAGGCGGCAGCTTGCGCGTTGAGCCCGCCGGTAGGTTATTGGGGTTGTTTGGCGCATCCTCCACCACAGCTTGCACCGGCTGGCGAGCGGGTGTCAAGAGGCGACCCGATTCGTATCTGTATCCGGCCAAAGCACCTGACCAAGGAATACTCGATGGAAAGCAAACCCCTGCTGCGGTCCCTGGTTCCCGACCAGCTCGCCGGGCTCATCAAAGATGCCGGCCTGCCTGCCTATCGCGCGGACCAACTGGCCGACTGGCTTTTCGCCAGGGGAGTATTCAGCTGGGAGGAAATGACCAACCTTCCCAAAGCCTGGCGCGAGAACCTGGCCGAACGATTCGACCTGGCCGCCCTGGATACGGTGGAGCGTCAAGTTTCCGGTGACGGCACCCGCAAATTCCTCTTCCGGCTGAGGGATGGCGCCACCGTGGAGAGCGTGATCATCCCCATGGACGAACACGTGACCTTTTGCATTTCCACCCAGGTCGGGTGCGCCATGGCCTGCCGGTTCTGCGCCACAGCCCGGGGCGGCCTGGTTCGCAATCTGGAAGCGGGAGAAATCCTGGAACAGGTTCTGCGGTTGCGAAGCGACACCTTGACCAATCCCGTCGAGGGTCTGGGCGACCGCCAGTTCAATGTCGTCTACATGGGAATGGGCGAGCCCCTGGACAACTGGCCGGCGGTAACCGACAGCCTGACCTGCATGATGGACCCGAAGGGTTTGGCCATGTCCCGCAGGAGAATCCAGATATCCACCAGCGGCCCCGGCGAGGGCCTGAAAAAGATGGTCGAGGCCGAACCGGGGGTCGGCTTGACCATCAGCCTCGGCGGAAGTACGGACGCCGAGCGCAAAGCGGTCATGCCCGTTCCCGGTCGCACACCCATCCGGGAAGTTCTGGACCTGGTGGTGCAATACGTCCGCCGCACCGGACGCCGGGCCACCGTGGCCTGGGTGTTGATCGCCGGCCAGACCGACGACCCGGAACAGGCCGCAAGGCTTGCCCGCCTGCTGCGGGGAAAGCCGCTCAAGGTCAACCTCATCCCCATGAATCCTCTGGACGACGCCAAGCTTTTGCCACCGGACGAAAATGGCATCCGGGCCTTCCGCCGGGTATTGACCGACGCGGGGATCGACACCTTCATCCGGATCAGCGGCGGGCGGGATATCGCCGCCGCCTGCGGCCAGTTGCGGCGGAGACATCTGCAGTCCTGATCCGGACATCCGGATTTGTCGGCGGCCTGTCCACGGGAAAATCTCCAAAAAAAAGGCCCCTCCCAGGAGGGGCCTTGAATTATCAGTGGATTCGGATCAGAGGACGTCGGCCAGGGAGGTCTTGTCCAGGGCTCCGGTCAGGGCCGCCTGGGCCTCACGCCAGACGTTGGCCACCGCGCAGGTGTCGGCGTCCTGGCAGGGATCGACCTTGCGCAGGCAGTGGTTCAGGGCAATGCCACCCTCACAGATTTCGACGATTTCACGCAAGGTGATTTCATCGGCGGGCCGGCCCAGACTGAATCCGCCCTTCACTCCCCGATGGGATTTCACCACACCCGCCTGAGCCAACATTTGAAAAATCTTGGCCAGAAAAGCTTCGGATACCTGGCAGGACGAGGCAATGACCTTCAGTTGGACCGGTGCGTCCTCGTTTCGGCGGGCAAGTTCCTGGAGCCCACGGATAGCGTATTCAGTTTGTCTGGTAATCTGCAACATCGGAGACCTTCTCCTTCTATGACCCGGCTTATTGTCAATCTCCCTCGGACAATTAGGACTCTGACGGGATTGTTGTCAAACACTTGAATCGGCGGCAAGGCGCAAACTCTTGGCCACTAAATTGGAAATGGGATGTTTTGGGGATGGAATCCCTAAAAAATGGGCGCCCATGGACTTTGTGCCGGCGGCTGAAGTTTCGGCAAATTCCCCACCTCCGGACTGTGTTTTGCTTGGCGCCACCAATAATTCATCCATATGGGGAAGGGTGTCGGCAAGACCCAAACCGTAAACCATGACCACCAGGCGGTACCTGGTAATGGCGTGCCGGAAGCTGCCCAGCAGGACCGGATCTCCACCGACCGAGGTATATTCCAGATTCGGAATTGCGGTCAGCCAGGGTCTCCAGATATGGCCGGGCCAACCGATGTCCCCCTTTGCCGGACCAGGAAGCCAGGGCGTCGAGGGCAACCCCCAGAGCCCCCCATGGATTCCGGAAATATCTGCCCGGACCGGAGGGGGGCTGTCCGTGGGAACCGCCACCGGACCAGTCCCAGGCGGCAACAGGAGCACCTGGTCCTTCCATTGGACAACAAGCAGACCCAAATGCACACCGAGGGATTTGGCAGCGGTTTTCGCCGGCGGCACCAGATCCACCGTCCCGGCCAGGTTCGCCTTGCACAGGGAACGAACTGGACAGACTGAACAACCGGGGCCGGTGGCGCGGCAAACCAGCGCACCCAGTTCCATCACCGCCTCATTCCAGTCCCCCGGCCGATCTTCATCCACCAACAGGGTGGCCACCTGGTCCAGATGAGTGGGCTTGAGATGGGCCAGGTCATGGGGATCACCAACGAGCCAGCGGGAAAAAACCCGGCGGGCATTCGCATCCAGGGCGGGAACCCTCCGGCCCAGGCCGATACTGGCCACGGCCCCACCGGCATAGGGCCCGATACCCGGCAAAGCCAGCCAACCTTCGATCTGGCAGGGCAGTTCACCATCCAGTTGGGTGACCACGATCCGGGCTGCTTCGTGAAGTTGGCGGGCCCGCCGGTAATAGCCCAACCCCGACCACAGGGACAGAACCTCTTCAAGATCGGCGGCGGCCAAGGCCTTCACGTCCGGGAAGGCGGTCAGGAATTTCTCCCAATAGGGAACAACCACCTTGACCGTGGTTTGCTGGAGCATCATTTCGGAAATCCAGGTTCCATACAAGGTGCGATGGTGGCGCCAGGGCAGCTGTCGTTTGTTCTTGTCAAACCAGGCAAGCAGAAGACGGCGGTACTTTTCCGGCCGGTCGGACAGAAAAATGGCCGGGGGCAAATCAGGGTTCAAGATCAAGGAGCTCCCTTGCTGCAGGACCTGGGCAGGATCGTTCGCCCGTTGACAAATAAGGGCGCCGGGGGTAAGCATTGTGACTGTTGTGCTTGTTCAAGGCAACCAGGTTCAGATGACATTAAGGAGAAACCCATGGCCGCTCAGACAATCCCGGAACTTTTCCTGACTGCAGTTCGGGAATTTCCCCGTCCTGACTGTTTCTCCTACCGGGACGAGACAGGCCAGTACGTGGATGTTTCCAGCGAGGAAGCACTCCGCCGGGTCAAAGCCCTGAGGATGGGTTTGAAATCCCTGGGCGTCAAGCCGGGTGACCGAGTGGCGCTGCTGTCGGAAAACCGGATCGAATGGGCACTGGCCGACCTGGCCTCCCTTTGCTCCGGTGCCATATCGGTCCCCATCTATCCCACCCTTCTTCCTGATACCATCGAGTACATTCTGAAGGAATCCGAGCCGGTGGTGATTTTTGTATCGACCGAGGAGCAGGCGGCCAAGATTCACCAGATCCGGGAGCGGCTGCCGTCGATTCGGGACGTCATTTCCTTCGAACGGACCAGCCTGCCGGACATCCTGACTTTCGACAAGCTGAAGCAGATAGGCCAGAATCTCCTGGAAGACAACCCTCCCGCACCCCGGGATGAATGTGTCGAGGTGGACAAGGATTCTCCCTGCAGCATCATTTACACCTCCGGCACCACGGGCAATCCCAAGGGAGTGGTCCTGTCCCATTGGAACTTCGTTTCGAACGTCCTGAACATCAAGGGCCAGGTTCCCATCAGTTCCGCCGACCGTTGCCTTTCCTTCCTTCCCTTGAGTCATGTACTGGAAAGGATGGGCGGCCTTTTCACCATGCTGACCGTCGGGGCGAGCATCGCCTTCGCGGAAAAAATGGAGTCGGTCCCCCAGGACATCATCGATGTCCAGCCGACCTTCATGATCAGTGTTCCCAGGCTCTACGAGAAAATCTACGCCAAGGCCGTATCCACCGCCTCGGCCGCCGGATTTCCCAAGAAGAACATTTTCTTCTGGGCCCGGGACGTCGCCATACGCATGGCTGAATTGAGGGCCGACGGCCACAAGCCCGGCGCCTGGTTCAATTTCCAGTACACCTTGGCGGATAAACTCGTCTTCAGTAAGATTCGCGCCAAACTGGGCGGCAGGATCCAGATGATGATTTCGGGCGGGGCCCCGCTCAACGCCAAGATCAACAAGTTTTTCAATGGCGCGGGCCTGAATATCCTGGAAGGGTACGGGCTGACCGAAACCAGTCCCATCCTGACGGCGAATACTTTTGAGAACTTCCGTTACGGCAGTGTCGGCAAGGCGATCCCCGATACGGAACTGAAAATCGCGGAGGACGGAGAAATCCTGGCCCGCGGTCCCCAGGTCATGTTGGGTTACTACAAGAACGAAGCCGCCACCAGTGAAGTTCTCGATAAGGACGGCTGGTTTGCCACCGGGGACATCGGCCATCTCGACGAGGACGGATTCCTGTTCATCACCGACCGCAAAAAGGACATCATCGTGACGGCCGGCGGCAAGAACATTGCTCCGCAGCCCATCGAGAACCAATACGTCGCCAATAAATACGTGACCCAGGCGGTGGTCATCGGAGACCGTCGCCAGTTCCTGTCGGCGCTGATCGTTCCCAATTTCGAGACGGTCACGGATTTTGCCGAAGGCAAGGGCATTCACGCAATGGAGCCGACCGACCTGGTCAAACACCCACAGGTCAACGCGCTGTTCGAGGAGATCATCGAAAAAATGAACAAGGATCTGCCTGGGTTCAGCCAGGTCAGGAAATTCGCCCTGCTGGACCGTGAATTCACCCTGGACGACGGTGAACTGACACCCACCATGAAGATCAAGAGATTCGCCATCAATCGTCTGTACAAGAAAACCATCGACACCATGTACCCCGCGCCGCTGGACGGGGAAGACGACTGAAATGGGTAGAACGGCGCTGGACCGGCGGCAGACTCCCCGGTCGTCCCCCTGGACCAGGCCGATGGTCTGCACAAGCGTGGGGCTTGTGGGAAACATCCTGCTCTCGGGCGGGAAACTGGCCTTTGGCCTGATCGCAGGCTCGGCCGCCCTTGTCGCCGATGGTTTCCACAGTCTGGCCGACGTCCTGAGCGATGTGGGTATCATGCTGGCCCTCAAGGCCTCCACCCGGCCCCCGGACAAGAACCACCCCTACGGACACCACAGCTTTGAAACCCTGGGCGCCACGCTGGTGGCCCTGTTGATGCTGGTCACCGCGGTCATGATCGCCAAGAGTGCCGTTGAGAACCTCGTCGAGGGCAATTTCCTCGTCCCCCAACTGCCTGCCCTGCTGGCCACCATCGTTGCGGTCTTCGTCAAGGAGGTGATGGCCCGCTACACCCTGTTCGTGGGCCGCCTGCACGGCAGCCCCGCCCTGCTGGCCAACGGGGCCATGCACAGGTCGGATGCCATCAGTTCGCTGGCCGCCGCCGCGGGGATCGGCGGAGCCATGCTCGGCTGGCCCTTCCTGGACAGCGTCGGCGCCCTGGTCATTTCACTGTTCATCCTCAAAATGGGCTGGGACCTGATGCGGGAAAACGTCATGGCCCTGATGGACACCATGCCGGACGAGGAATTGCTGGAGGAAATCCGCACCGCGGCCCTGGGCACTTCATGCGTGCAGGAAGTTCGCGACCTGCAGGTCAGACAAAGGGGATCCTGGTTCATGGTCGACATGCGGATCGCGGTCCACCCTGATCACACCATCGAGTCCGCCCACGTGATCGCCCACGCCGTCGAGGACGAGATCATGGAAAAGGTGGGCCGGGTCACCAGGGTGTTTGTCCATGTCGAACCCGGATCCCGCGACCAGGAGCATGACTGCCCCCAAGGCAATCTGAATTCACGGGATTGACCGCGGCGGTTCGTCATTCCCGATCAGAGCGATCCCCCAGGACCACGGTAAAATTCATCAGCCGGCCGTCTCTTTCCACCCGGACCTCGACCAGGTCACCGGGTCCATGTGATCTGAGGGCCCGGGTGAAAGACGCCAGGTCCTCCACCTCGGATCCGCCCAGCCCCACCAAGACGTCGCCCTTCTGCAGTCCCGCCATGGCGGCAGGGCTGCCGTCAAAAACACCGGCCAGCTTGTAGCCCTTTATTTCCGTGGTGAAATCGGGAAGGGACCCGAACCAGGTATCCCGATTCTGTCCTTCCTCTCCGTCGGCACGGAGATTTTTTTCCGCGATCATTATCCAGGGAAGATCATCGGGGTCCTGCCGGATGGAATGCAGCAACCGGTCCGTATATGCGGTGACCTTCGCCATGGCTGGGTAGTCGAGAGTCGGCCAGTCATCGGTGGGGCGGTTGTATTCGGGATAGGCGCCGCCGAAAATAAAGAGGACAGGGATCTCCCGCGTATTGAAGGACATGTGATCGCTGCCGGACCATCCCCCGGGGGCCAGGGACAGTTCCAGATCACCGGCATTGGCGGCATGGACCCGGTCGGTGAATGACGGCGTGGTCCCCACCCCGCTGACATAAAGACGGTCGGCGTTCAGCTGCCCGACGGTATCGAGGTTGATCATGGCATCCACACGGTCGGGGTCCACCGGCAGATGGGACACCATGAAACCCGATCCCTGGAGCCCGACCTCCTCGCCTGAGAAATTCGTAAAAATCACACTGCGCAAATCACCTGCGCCCCGGTCAGGCGCGGAAGCCAGACGGATCATTTCGAAAACGATCGAAACACCCGAAGTGTTGTCGTTGGCGCCCGGATAAAATTCTCCCGGGGCCGGCGGCGCGGGACCGTCGGTGGGTGTCACCCGTCCGAGATGGTCGTAGTGTGCACCGACGACAACATAGCGATGGGCCAATCGTCCTCTGCCGGGCAAAATCCCCGCCACATTGCGGCTTGTTTTTCCGGAAAGGTCATCACCGGTCCAACCCTCTCCAGAGAGAGGAAACTCCTGGAACCAGGAACCGTCAAAAGCAGGCTCCAGGCCGAGCTCCGCCATCCAGACGGCAAGGGTTTCCGCCGCGGCCTCCACTTCAGGTGTCCCGCTGCCCCGGCCCGCCAATTCCGGGTCAGTAAGCACCTTGCAGCGGTATTGGAGCAGATCCGTCGAAGGGGACACTGGTTCGGTTCCCGCGACCAATCCCGGCCAGCACAGAAGCGACAGGACAGCCAACAGAACCGGGGCAAACTTGAATTTCACGACGACCCGCCTTGAAGAATGTTTCGGTAGGTTTCCCTGGCCTCGCAGAATGTCTGGAACCGGCCGCTGAAGGTGGACAAATGAGCCTCCATGTCCCGCCGGTCATACGCCCCGGTGGCCATGATGATCGCCAGAATGGTCCGGGTCCCGTTGGTGGTGCATGTGTGAGCCGAATCGCTGGTTGGTGAACCGAAGGGCCCACCGTCATCAAACAGGCCCAAACGGCCCTCCAGATGGACGTCACCCTTGCGAATGCCGGGGTACTGTTCCCCTTCAACGCCGGTCCGCAGCGTTACGTCCCCGTCAATCCGTTCGAGATCGTACATCCCCACCGGCAGCAGGAATTCAAGGGAAGCGAGATTGCAGCTGTCGACCACATTGCTGATCCGGTAGAGATCCTTCCCCTTGAGGACCCGGCGCAGAAGAGCTTCGCTGCTGGGCCGGCGGCGGGACGGGTCCATACCAAAGGATTTGTAGAGGGTGCGCGCTTCGCCGAGTCGCGGAATTTCCGAAGGGAGAAGTCCCTGATACCGCTCGGCAAGGGTGGCTCCGAGTTCGGTCGTGGCAGCTCCCACAGCCGGGTTTTCTGCCACCTTGATTCCGTCCAGAACCAGGACGCCGCAGGACAGTCGGTTTGACGCCTCCGGGGCTATCGTCACCCGCCGGCCGTCCGGCAATGGGCAGGACACCTCCGGAGTCACGACGGTCCTCCGGATGTATGCCGTCCCCCGTCTCCGTACATCTTCTCATAGTAGGAAGTGTAATCCCCGCTGCGAATCTCCTCCCACCAGACCCGGTTTTCCAGGTACCAGTCCACGGTTCGGGACAACCCCGTCTGGAAGTCCACATCCGGCTTCCAATCCAATTCGGTCATGATTTTCGCCGCGTCGATGGCATACCGCCGATCATGACCCGGCCTGTCCTTGACGAAGGTGATCAGGTCGTGACTTTTGCCCAGCTTGTCCACCAGCATCCGCACCAGATCAAGATTCCGCATTTCATTGCAGCCCCCGATATTGTAGATGTCCCCGGGGACACCGTTGCGCAACACCGCATCAACCGCGAGGCAATGGTCCCCGACATACAACCAGTCCCTGACATTGAGCCCGTCACCATAGACCGGAAGGGGTTTATCCTCGAGGGCGTTGGCAATCATCAGGGGAATCAGCTTCTCGGGAAACTGAAAGGGACCGTAATTGTTGCTGCAGCGGGTGACCATCACCGGAAAGTCGAAGGTCTTGAAAAAGGCCCGGCACAGCAGGTCGGCGCTCGCCTTGCTCGCTGCATAGGGAGAATTCGGCGCCAGGGGCGTGCTCTCGACAAACTGCCCGTCATCCCCCAGCGACCCGTAGACCTCGTCGGTGGAAACCATGACGAACCGTTCCACCCCGGCGGCCCGGGATTCCTCCAGGAGAATTTCGGTGCCCAGGACATTCGTCTTGATGAAGATCTCGGGACCTTCCACCGAGCGGTCGACATGGCTTTCGGCGGCGAAGTGAACCACTGCCTCAATTTTTTCATCCTCCAAAATTCCACGCACGAGTTCGCGATCGCAAATATCACCGCGGACAAAACGGTAACGCGGGTCCTTCTCATATCCGGCGAGGTTGGCGAGGTTGCCCGCGTAGGTCAGGAGGTCAAGGTTGACCACCCGGTCCCCGGATCCTTCCAGCAACAGACGAACATAATTCGAACCGATAAACCCCGCGCCGCCGGTCACCAGAATATTCATCGCGTTTCTTCCTTCCGGAACGCCGTTTTCAGCGCCCTGACAAAACCCGCCGTTTTCGCTTCGGAGACGCACGCACGGCCCGTGGCGGGATCGTTTTCCTGCAACGAGGAACCTACGATAAAACCATCGGCCTGGGGCAGGAAACCGCCCACCGTGGCCGACGTCACTCCACTGCCCACCAACAGGGGGCAATCCGGGAGCGCTGCGCGCACCGCGGCGACCTCTTGCGGGTCGGCGCCCGAGCCGGTGGCCGCTCCGGTAACGATCACGCCGTCGGCCAGCCCGCGCAACCGAAGGTCTTTCACTTCGTCCTCCAGGGGCCTTTCCACCAGGGGGCGGGCGTGCTTGACCCGGACGTCGGCCAGGATGCCCACCTCAATGCCCAGCGCACTCCTGCGGCGCAGGGTGTGCCAAGCCCGGCCCTCGATGGTGCCCTGATCGGTCAGGGCGGATCCGGTGTGAACGTTGACCCGGACAAACCGGGCCCCTGTGGCCGCGGCGATGCACAACGCCGAATCGACATCGTTACGCAGGACATTAACCCCAAGCAGGAGATCAGGATAGGCCGTTTTGACCGCCTGGACCAGAACGGTCATGGCCGCCACGGTTTCAGCGGGTACTTTGCCCGGGTAAAACGGCACATCATGGTAATTCTCGATCATTACGTCAGTTACCCCGCCGTTGACCAATGCCTCGGCATCGCCGAGGGCCGCCTCGAGAGGCCGTTTCATGTCTCCGCCCCACTTGGGACTGCCGGGTAACGGTTGGAGATGGATCATGCCCAGAACCGCGGGATTGATCAGTTCGTGGAAATCGGATCTGGTCCACATGTTTATAATTCGCCTTTCAAGATCCAGCGCCGTTCATTTGCTTGGCGGATTCGATATGATAGAATAAATTATCCTTCAGGAGTTTCACAAGGGATTAAGGAGCAACATGCAGATCATCAACGGTAAAACGGGTTGGGTAGAGGTCATCTGTGGCCCCATGTTCAGCGGCAAGAGCGAGGAATTGATCAAGCGGATTCGCAGGGCCCAGATCGCCCGCCGCAGGGTGCAGATCTTCAAACACGGCATCGACGCCCGTTACGACGCCACCAGTATCG
Source organism: Candidatus Krumholzibacteriia bacterium (assembly GCA_030592845.1). Classification (GTDB taxonomy): domain Bacteria; phylum Krumholzibacteriota; class Krumholzibacteriia; order LZORAL124-64-63; family LZORAL124-64-63; genus JAGLCY01. The sequence continues at coordinate 25,388 of JAUVII010000003.1, forward strand.
TGTCCCACAGCCAGCAAAGCATACCCGGCATTGCGGTCACCGATGTGAAGGACATTCTCGAACTCGTGGATGACCGGACCGAACTGGTGGCTATCGACGAAGGACAGTTTTTCAGCGACGAAATCATCGATGTGGTCAACAAGCTCGGCAACCAGGGCAAACGGGTGATCGTGGCCGGCCTCGACCTGGACTACAAGGGAAACCCCTTCGGGCCGATGCCCCAACTGATGTGCACCGCGGAATACGTGAGCAAACAACTGGCCATCTGCATGATCTGTGGGGACCCCGCCAACTTCACCCAGCGTTTGACCCCGTCCACGGACCAGATCGTGGTCGGCGCCAGCGAGACCTACGAAGCCCGCTGCCGCCGTCATTTCGAACCGACCTAAGAAGAAAACCCCGGGCGCAAGGACAAGGCCCGGGGTTGATGGAATTTATCTGTAGTTTTTCAGCTGAAGAAATGGGGGTCGATCTTCAGTTCCGCGGCGCGGGCCTTCAGATCTTCCAACGTCTCAGGAGTGACCTGCAGATAATTCGCGGCCAGACTGAGATTTTCCTCCGGTCCGCTGTCCCTGTTTTCCCCCGTGTCACCGCTGGTCAGCCCTATTTCCTCTCCGAGGGCAATCATGGCGGCGACGCGGTTGTTGGTGGCGCCTTCCTCCTGGAAACCATGATGCCAGCGGACCGCTTCCTCGAGCTCCTGACTCAGGTTCCATTCCTTTATCAGCAGCGCCCCCAGCTCTCCGTGATCAAATCCCAGACGGTCCCGTTCCACGATATGGTACGGCAGCCCCTGGGCCGCGGAATCGTTGACGATCTCCTGGAATAGCTCGGGATGGCTGCGCGCCAGAACCAGTTGACCGATATTCTGCATCAGCCCACCGATGAAAACGCTGTCGGGATTACTGCTGCCGAGGGTTTGGGCCACCAATTGCCCGGACATGGCGGACATCACCGACTGCCTCCATATCTTCTGGTATAGCATTCCCGCTCCCGGGGAGAGAAAAACCGAGCGGGCGGCGGTAACCAGGGTCCAGTTCCTGATGGCCACGAAACCCAGACGGACAATGGCTTCACTCACGGTGTCGATTTCACGTACCGCACCGTAGAAGGGACTGTTGGCTATACGCAGAACCTTTGCCGTCAGGGCCTGGTCCATGGCCAGAGCCTGCTCCAGTTTGGTCGCGGTCGTTCCCGGATCCTCGATGACCGCCATGATGTGACAGGCCGCCTTGGGAAGAGCAGGCAGTTCCCCACTGTGGTTCAGGATGGATTCCGGGGTCATGCCTTTCGTTTCAATTTCCTGAACCGGCGCAGAGGCCGGAGCGGCGGCGGTTTCCACCGCGGTCCCGGCTTGGGTTTGATCCTCTGTCGGCGGATCGGTCACAAATGGATCCAAAGCCTGATCGGCTGTCGGTTCGGGACCGGTCACGGATTTTTTCGCCAAATCACTTTGTCGTCTGCTGATCTCTGATTTCAGGATCCGGTCCACCGCCCCCTTGCGGTTGGCGATCCCTTTATTGATCAGACACATCCGCGCCAGGGAGAATTGGGCCAGGATTTCAGCCATGGCCAGGAATTTTTCCGTCTCCTTGTCCGCATCCAGATAGAGGAACGTGTTCCAGTGGTTCTGTGATGGAAGGGGCAGAATGATGATCCGCCGGTCACGGCTGCCCCGGCCGAGCATGAGGGTCAGGTCCAGGGGAAAATGTTTTACCGGAACGGGACCGGCATACACCGTGGCATCCTCTGAAAGGGCATGGAAAATATCCTCATCGGTGCTGGGTATGGGCGCTTTGCCGTCCCGGCGTTTGTTCTTCGCCTCCTCGGGAAGCTGGATGTTCTCCTCCAGGAATACCTGCAGGCCGCTGGTCCATCGCTTGAGCAGCACAAGCCGAAGTCCCGTGCTCCGGGCCAGACGGAGGAAGAATTCAGGAAATTCCTTGATCTGCCCCATGTCGGAAAGTTCATCGAAACCCACCCGCAACAGGGCCATCCCGTCCTGAGTGAGTTCTTCCACGGATTCATCGTTGTTCTGAGCCAGGGTATCGAGCAATTCTTCCACGCCCTGGTGGTCATCCGTTTGTGTGGCCAAGGGTTTCCTCATTCGTTTGGCGGCCGTGGAAATACGATATTCCCGGCCCCGGTTCCCGGACAAATTCTTCTGTCCACATAATCGGCAGCAAATGCCGGGTTATTTATCGTTTTTTGCCCTTTGGGATCGATCCGGGAATGGCCGTTTGACGGGGGACTGGTTGCGTTTGTACCAATCAGGGGGTAATTTGGCGCATCCGGACCGTTATAGACCTTGGGACTGCCACCATAATTGGGGAAACATGAACTGCAGAATTACAAAATCGTTCACTCTGGATGCGGCCCATTGGCTCCCGGAAGTCCCGGAGGGCCACAAATGCGGCCGGCTGCACGGGCACACATATACCATCATCCTGGGGTTGGAAGGCCCCCTGGATGAAAGGATGGGCTGGGTCCAGGATTACGGAGAGGTTTCCCGGGCCTTTGCCCCGGTCCTCGATATGTTCGACCACCATTGTCTCAATGAAATTGAAGGCCTGGAAAATTCGACCGCGGAAGTCATGGCGGCCTGGATTTTTGACCGCCTTAAAAAAGATCTCCCCCTGCTGACCGACGTGACTGTCTGTGAAACCCCCACCGCCACCGCGGTCTTCCGGGGAGAGGAATCCTAGGAAGAATTCCGGTCCTGCCGAACCGCCGTCACGCTTTCGGCGGGCAGCCAGCCACGCCATTCACCGCCCATTCCAATCCTTACCCAGCCCTCCCGCTTGCCCTCGATGTTGACGGTCAAACCATCGTGAACCTCGAACAAAACCGGGAAATTGTCGGCGGGCCCGGATTTGACCTCAGCCACCTTGACGATCACCACCGCTTCGTTCCGGATTTCTTCGTGATACCAGCGACCGGCGGTCACAATGGCCACGATGAGGAGACCGGCCCCGCTGGCCAGCAACAGACGCCTCAGTTGAATTCCGATATCCTCGCGAAACCAGCCCCACCCGATCAGGGCCGCGGTCAACCAGATCATCACCAGAAGAACCATACCCCACTGGTCCAGGGTGAGAGCGGAGACTATCCAGGCGACCTGCGCGATAAACAGGGGCCATTCCTCGTCGGTCAGTTCCAAGTCCTTGATATGATGCCGGACCCACGCCAGATTGGCCCCGATGTCCCGGTCCAGCGGGGCCAGGCGCTTGGCGCGCAAATAGGAAGCAACCGCCTGGCCGAGTTCCCCCCGGCGGGCATGGACATTACCCAGGTTGAAGTGAAGCACCGCGTCATTGGCCCCCAGGTTCCAGGCCCCGAGATAGAGTTCCAGGGCCAGATCGGTTTCCCCTGCCGTATAGGCCTGGTTACCTTCGGCCAACAGGCGAACGGGGTCCTTTCCCGGCCGGTGGGCAGGATCCGGTTCGGCCGCCTGGACCACAGACGCCGCCAGAGCCAGAAAAAGAACGGCCGGCAGCAGGCTTACGGCAGGCCCGCCGATCCGCGTGGCGGAAGGCATCCGGGATTTCCGGGCTTCGTCCAGTTCCAACAGCAACTCTTTCACTTCGGCGATCAAGCGAGCGCCTCCGATCCCGGCCAGGCCTCCCCCATAGCGGGCCGAGTCGCACTCATCGAGAATTTCAATCAGACGGTCTCCCGCGGATGGCTGACCCACCGCGGCGCAATACTCCAGAACCTCAGCCACTCCGATGGCGGCCGGGGGCCGGTCCGTACAGTCAGCCACGAAACCGGAGATGGCCCGCGCGATACCGGTCATGCACTCCCGGGAACTCTCCTCCGGAGATACCTTCCCCAGTTCCGCGTGGGCCATGGCCAGGGACAACCGGCGGCGGCGCCCGGCGGGATTTCGACGGTCTTCGGACAGCCGATTCAGGTAAAACCGAAGCAGGCCGATCAGCAGGACCGGAAGCAGGAAAACCACCCACCACCCGAAACTGCCCAGCCAGGGACCGGACCGTCGTCCCAGTCTGCCTGGTACCTTGTGGATAAAAGCCAGATCCTCGCTCAACCTGCTGATCTCATTGCGCAGGAATCCGGAGCTTTCATCCCCTGCCAGGGGGAGATCGCTGGGAGTTACCCGGACCTCGCCGACCGCTGCGCGGGACACTCTGTATTCGCCTCGCCGGGAATCGAACCAGGACAGTTCCAGCGGCGGTATGGCAAGCACCCCTTCGGTACCGGCGATGAGGACTTTTTCCACGGAGATCGTGCCGGACATCCTGTCACCCGTGGGTCGCGACTGGAAACTTTCTGCCGCGTCGTGCATACGGGTTCCAGCCGGGGCGACAATTTTCAACCCGGAAAAACCCTTGAGGAATCCGTCCGCAACCAGAGTGACCTTCAGCCCCAGGGCCTCACCCCGCGGAACGGAATCCTGATCAACGTAAGCCTGAAGACTGAGCCGGGAAGCCACGATGCCGGAAAACCCGGCCGGCCTGGGCGCCGGCAGTTCCTTGACCTTGATGGTCAGGGATCTCGTGCGGAGAACATTGGGCCCGCGCCGTGAACGGCGGGAGTTGAAAAACCGGTCAAAAACCCCTTCGGCAAAAGACAGCTCAGCCGGTTCGACGATCAGTTCCCCGCTGCGTGTGGGAAAGAGGGAATACCGGATTTCCGTGACGTTGTAGGCCCGCCCCTTGACCACCTTCCGGTAGTTCTTTTCCTCACCCAGGTCTTCACGCCAGAACCCCTCGGTGCGGGGAGCCTGGTAGGAAGGATTGTTCCAGGGTTGAATCCGGCGCCAGTAGCGAAAAGTGAGAATGATCTGCTGCCCCACCCAGGCTTCCTCGAAATCCGCGTCCAGGGTCAGAAAAATGTCGTCGCCGGGTTGCCCCGACTGGTTGCCGGTGGCGCTCACCGCCGGAGGCGAGAGACGGTTCCCCGTATTGGCCGGTGGAATGGCCTTGGGAGGCACCGGAGCGGTGACCCTGATCCTGATCGGTTGGGTCCTGCATTCTGAACCACCCGCCGAAACAACCACGGGACCAATGGTTAAATCACCTTCCGTATCCACCCTCAGGTACCATGTCCGGGAAACCGAAGTCCGGGACTTGCCGTTGACAACGCTCATGCTTTGGTTGGTCCCGCCGCTTTGGATCCTGACGCCCGGGATTTCAGGCAACCGGAAATCTGCGGACCACCCCATCTGCCCGGTGGCCGAAACGGTCAGAACGATGTTTTCCCCCCTGGGAACGGTGGAACGATTGACCTGGGCCGAGCAGGAAATATCCGTTTGAGCACCCACCCGGACGGGAGACAGCAACACCAGCAGGATCAGAACCGGCGAAACCATCCTGCATATGGGTCGTGATATATTCCGCATCGTTCGGGTCACCATTTTTTTCCGCTTTTCGGTTTGCCGCCCTTGAGCCTCTTCTGCACCGATTTTTTGAGCTCTTCCTCGTCCCGATCCAGTGCCTTGAGAATCTGGAGGGCCTGTTCCTGGGTCAACTCCTCGGTGTCAGTCTCGTTGGGCTCCTGTTGCTCTTCAGATTGATCAGTCTGGTTTTGTTCCTGCTGTTCCTGATCCTGCTGTTCCTGGTCCGGTTGTTCCTGGTCCTGTTGTTCCTGATCCTGTTGTTCCTGATCCTGTTTTTCCTGATCGTCCTGCTTATCCTGATCTTCCTTCTTTTCCTGATCGTCCTGCTGCTCCTGCTGCTGTTCCTGCTGCTGTTCCTGGATCCGCTTCATGGCCACCTCCAGGTTGTGCAAGGCATCCGCCTGATCCACATCCAGCGAGAGTGACTTGAGTAACCTGTCCACCGCCTGGCCGGGATCTCCCGACGCCAGCAGGGAAGTTCCCGCGTTGTAAAGAGCTTCAGCTCTCAATTCCTCGTCTTCGGTCAGGGAAAGGGTGCGTTCAAACTCGGCGAGGGCTTCTTCATATCTTTCGAGCTCGAAAAGAGTCTCCCCCACGGCCAGGCTGACCAGGGGATCATCGGGATCCTGAACGAGAGCCGACTCGAATTCGTCCAGCGCCTCTTCAAATCGTCCCACCAGAAAATTTTCCCGCCCTCTTGCCAATTCCCTGTTTCCGGATCCAAGAGAAACGGCGGAGGCAGGGCCGGCGCAAGCCAGCCACGCCATCATGACCAATACCAGCGCGGTAATGACTCCATGACCTTCCTTGCCGGAAGTTCCGGCGGAGGTCCGGGGACGCAGGAGCAAGCGCAACCCGAAGCTCAACAGGGACAGGATGAGGGGCAGGAGAAAACGTTCCTGGTAGGCGGATATCCTGCGCTCCTCAAGGTCACGCCTTCCCAATCGCTGCAGTTCGGCAAATAGGCGGTCACCGGCAAGCCCGTCTACCCCGATGCGGAAGGGGCTGCCTCCGCCGATCGACGCCAGTTTCTCGAGGGAAGCCATATCCAACCGTGTCATGACCACTTTGCCGTCATCATCCTTCATGAAACCCGAAGCGCGACCCCGCACATCCAGGGTGGGAATCAAACCGCCGGTTTCTTCGCCGACGCCAACCGGGATGACCCGGATCCCGTCTTTCCGGCAGGCTTCCGCTTCCTTGATCCAGTCCCCCTCAAGATCTTCTCCGTCGGTGACCAGAAGGATCGCCTGAAAGGTCCCCCCGGGAGCTCCTTCCCTGCCTTTGGCCAGCAGTTCGCGACCCGTTTTCAGCGCCACGCCGATGGCTGTCCCCTGTTCAGACATCATGTCCGGTCCCGCCATCCTGAGGAAGATTCCCGCGGTGCCGTAATCCAGGGTCAAAGGACATTGCACAAAGGCCGAACCGGCAAAAAACACCAGCCCGATGCGGCTGTCTTCAAGCCGGGCCAGAAAACTGCCCAGTTCGGTCTTGGCGCGTTCCATCCGGTTGGGCGGGACATCCTCGGCGAGCATGGAATTGGAAATATCCAGCGCGACCACGATATCGGAGCCGCGTTGTGTGACGGTCACTTCACTGGCCCCCCACTGGGGCCGGGCAAGGGCCATCAAAAGCCAGAAAAGACCCGCGAAAAAGAGGAAGCGCCGCCAACTCCGCAAACGGGGGTTGGCGCCCTCCACATGGCGACCGGCCTGGCTACCCAGCAGAAGACGCATCTTGGCGTCCGCACCGCGGTCCGCGGAGCGCAGCAACAGCCACAGAACCGGAAGAACCGGAACGAACCACAGCCAAATTTCCTGGGCAAATCTCACATCATTCCTTTTCCAACAGCCCCCCGCATGGGGAAGCCCGGCATGAACTACGGCACCCGGCGCAACCAGGTGCCAGCCAAGAGCCCTTCCAGCAGAAAGAGCAGCAAGGCAGGCATCGCGAACCAGATCATTCTTTCCCTGTACCAGGTGCTGACCGTTGTTTCGTAGCGGGCGGTTTCGAGTCCGTCGATAGTCCTGAATATTTCCTGCAACGCTTCCGGATCCGTGGCCTGGTACATGGCACCCCCGGTCAGATCCGCGATTCTTTTCAACAGGGCCAGATCGATTTTGGTTTCCACCTGGCGTGTGCGACGCCCGAATACCGGGTCGTCCACCGGATAGGGCACCATTCCTTCCCGGCCGATCGCCACGGTGTAGACACGGACATCCAGCGACTGGGCCAGTTTGGCCGCCGTTTCCGGTTCCAGGGTGGGAACGTTGTTCACCCCGTCGGTCAGCAGGATCACCGTGCGGCTGGGAGAAGTGGAATGCTTCAGGCGGGCAACCGCCGTGGCCAGGCCCAAACCGATGGCCGTGCCGTCGTCGATCAGACCCACCTGGATTTCGTCCAGAAAGCCCTTCAAAATGGAATGGTCCAGGGTCAGGGGGCATTGGGTGAAGGATTTGGCGGCGAAGACCACCAGGCCGATGCGATCGCTGGTGCGGCCGTCGATGAATCCCCTGATCACTTCCTTGGCGGATTCCAATCGGTCCAGGGGATGGAAATCCAGGGATCTCATGCTGCCGCTGATATCCAGGGACAATATGATGTCGATCCCCTCTCCCTCCACCTGTTCACTGCGGTGGGCCACCCTGGGTCCGGCGGCGGCAATGATCAACAAGACAAGGCCCAGGCCCGACAGTAGCGGGAGCATTGCAGCCAGGCGTGCCCGAAAACCGGTGCTCTGTTCACCAAGCAACCCCAACCGGGGATGCCGCAAGGCGGCGGGATCCCCGCCCTGCCTGAAACGGACCCACATGACCACCCCTACCAGGGGTGTCAGCAACAGCAGAAGGGGGCGGGCGAATTCCATCATGTCTCACCCCCGGCCGTCACGGTAGAGGCTCCGCCCCTGCGGATGGACCCCGCGGACAGTTCACGGCCCAGGTCCTTCCAGGCGGTTTCGCCATCGGCGACCCGACCGGCGGGCACCTCGGAATACCGGGGCAACACGCGCACCCGTCCGATTTCAGTAAAAAACAGGATCGCCTGGTCACGGCACCAGCCGGGCGGGGCGGGCTCCGGATTGTAGCGGTGGTGGTCCATGGAATCGATCAACCGGCCAAAGACTCCGGGATGGGGAGACAGAAAACCCAGGTCGCCGCAGGCCCCCAATATTTCCCTGCCGGTCATTTCCTGGGCGGCGATCCGGTAGCGTCCGGCTACGAAACGGCGGGTGATTCCCGCCAGTCCGTCCAGGAAGGGCCGGCTTTCCCCCCTGTTCAAAAAACCCCTGGCTAAAAGATCCCGTAATTCGACAGAGGCGGATAGCCAGGCAGGGGCCGGAATTTTGCGATCGATCCATTCCTCCTTGCCGCGCCCCCGGTCCCACAACAGTCTCGCGATCACCAGGACAAGGGCCAGGAAAGCAACCAGTCCCAGGACGACCCAAGGCGACCATGGGACCCTCCGCGGGGTCCGGACAGGGGCAGTTTCGGCGGTTCCTTCCACACGGCCCAGCACATGGATAACCGACGAGCTGAAGGCCGGAGCCTGAATCAAAAAAGGATTAGTCCGGTAGACGCGGAAGGTAACGACGAACCGCGTACCATCCGGGACAGAAGGAAGATCGCCGACATCGGGTCCCGCGCCGGAACCGCCTCCCAGTAGCCTGCCAATGACACCAGGGGCCCGGATAATCTCAGGAACCAGCCACTCTCCGCCAGCGACCAGGGGAATATCCGGTGCCGTCCCCATCGCCTCGGGATAATCCATGATGAGGTGGAACAGACCCCCGAAAACAACGGTGTCCTGGACAGTGTGGATCCGGATCGGACCCACCTCCAGACCTGAAAAATCGAGGATGGCGGCGGCGGTGTCGATAACTGCCTCGGCCGGAGTTCCAGGCTGCATTGCCGGTACGGAGCCAGGGGGCTGATGGCCTGTCTGGGCCAGTCCTGGAGTTACGTACAGGCACAAGAAAACCGCAGCGGCCGTAATCCGTGAAGGGGTCATCGTGACGACCGCCTGGATCGTCGGCCTTCACGGGCGAGAAAAAATTTCCGGAGAGGCTCCACGTAGGATTGGGTTACGTCGATTTCAACCAGGTCGACCCCGCGCGAGGCAAGGAGTTTCTCCAGGGCCCTGTCATGAGAAGCAGCCCGCCCGGCCAGGCGGCGGGCGGTCGCGTCCGAGGAAGTGTCGATCAGGGCGACCTGGCCGGTTTCGGCATCGACCCACTTCACCAGCCCCACCTTGGGCAGTGAAGTTTCCCGGGGATCCCGGACCCGCACGGCCACCACGTCATGGCGCCGTCCAAGGACCGAAAGGCTTTTCGAAAAATCTCCCGCCCAAAAATCCGACACCAGGAAAACCGTGGCCTTGCGCTTGAGAACCGAGCCCAGCAGACGCAGCGGTTCGTTGAGATCGGTGCCGCGCCCTTCCGGCTCATGGGTCAGCAGTTCGCGGATGCAGCGCAGAACGTGGCTCTTGCCTTTGGCGGGTGGAATGAATTTTTCCGTCCGGTCGCTGAAAAGCAGCAGGCCGACCTTGTCCTTGTTCGCGATGGCGGAAAAGGCCAGCACACCGCACAACTCCGCGGCGACCTCCACCTTGGTTCTTTCACCGGACCCGAACCAGCCACTGCGGCTCATATCGACCACCAGGATGACCGTCAGTTCGCGTTCCTCCTCAAAGAGTTTGACGAAGGGGTCACCGGTTCGTGCCGTCACGTTCCAGTCGATGGTACGCACGTCATCGCCCGCGACGTACTCGCGCACCTCGCGAAATTCCATCCCCATGCCCTTGAACACGGAGTGGTATTCCCCGGAAAAAACCTCATCCACCAGACGGCGGGTTCGGATCTCGATCCTCCTGACGGTGGCCAGGATTTCCGGTGGAATGGATGTGTTGCGTGGCTGCTTCATGATCGGATCTAGGGAACCTCGATGTTATCCAGCAGGGAACTGACGATGTCTTCGCTGGTCAGGTTTTCGGCTTCCGCTTCGTAAGTGATCAGGATACGGTGCCGCAGGGCGTCGTGACCCACGGCCTTGATGTCTTCCGGGATGACAAACGCCCGGCCCCTCAAAAGAGCCCGGCCGCGTGCCAGCTGGGTCAACGCCAGAGTGGCCCGGGGAGAAGCACCCCAGGCGATCAGGGGCCCCAGATCAAGCCCCGCAGCCTCGGGATCACGTGAGGCAAACACGATTTCCAGGATGTAGTCCTTGATCTTTTCATCGACAAAAACGGTGTTCACCGCCTGCCGGATCTCCTTGAGGGCGCCCGGGTCCAATACCTGGCTTACCTCCGGAATGGACCGGCCCGCCATCCTGTCCAGGATGGTCCGTTCTTCCTCGCGGGTGGGATAGCCGATCCGCAGCTTCAACAGGAACCGGTCGACCTGGGCTTCGGGCAGCGGGTAGGTACCCTCCTGTTCAATGGGGTTCTGGGTGGCCAGGACCAGAAAGGGATCCGCCATGGGAAAGGTCTCGCCCCCGATGGTCACCTGGCGCTCCTGCATGGCCTCGAGCAGCGCGCTTTGGACCTTGGCCGGAGCCCGGTTGATCTCGTCGGCCAATATGATGTTGGAAAACACCGGCCCCTTCTTGACCGTGAATTCCCCCGTATCGCGGTTGTAGATGGTGGTGCCGGTAATGTCCGCGGGCAAAAGGTCCGGAGTGAACTGGATCCGTTTGAAACCCGTGTCCACGGTCCTTGCCAAAGTGCTGACGGCCAGTGTCTTAGCCAGGCCCGGCACGCCTTCCAGGAGGATGTGTCCGTCGGTGATCAGGCCCAGCATCAGGCCTTCCATCATATCCCTTTGGCCGACGATCACTTTGCCCGCTTCGGAAAGAACCGCGCTCAGGCGGCCTGACAATTCCTCGGCGTAAACCTTGTCGAGAGACTGGTATTCGGACATGGCACCCTTTCTGGCCCAAAGGCGAAATTAAAACCGGGGAAAGAAATATGTTCATACGCGGGCCGTCACGGCAAGTTCCATTCGGGCCGCATCTTTCGCTGAGCAAAAATACCCAACCCGTTTTTTCTTGCCAACACCTATGAAAAGGCTTTCAATATTCACCACACGGATCCGGGACACACTACCCGGCCCAAACTCAGGAATCACCCGGGAGATGCCCACCAGCGACCATTGCGGGCAGATCCCCAGGCCAGGGAGACCACCTTGCGGATCAGCAAGCGCAAAATCGAATACCTTTCCGACAAGGTTCTCAAGATGCTCCAGGAGCATCCCATGATTCATTCGGACTCCAATACCGACCTCGTGACCCGCGCCATCGACGATGCGATTTTCGAAAACATGAACCAGGAAGACGAACTCGACGAACAGGTGGAAGCCCTCGTCAACCAGAACAAAAACGAGATCCGGGCCATGGAAATGGACCTTGGAGCCCTGCGCAACAAGATCAAGCGGGAACTTGCGCGAAAGAACGGCTTTACCCTTTGACGCCACGTGGAATTCCCTGGCACGCATACGATGGAGGAATTGAGTGAGACTGTCTGAAGAACGCGTGGCCGTCCTGGCCCGAATGATTTGTGACCGACTTCTGGATGAAGAGCTGGTGGATCTCGAGATCGCCGAGAACGATTTCGTATTCCAAATTGAAAACCTCATCCTCAAGGATCTGAAAATCGAGGACGAAATTGACGAAGAGGCCACTACCTTCCTGCTCAAGACCAAACCCAACCTGGAAGAAGGTTCCACGGAATGGGATGTCGAGCTGGAACGGAAGAAGGAGGAATTCTCGATTGCCCGCGGTTATGTTTCCTTTTGAAGCGAATCCTGCTGGTCCGGCTCCTCTCTCCCACTCGCCGCTAGCGGGCTCCCCCAATCCCCCCCCCCTGTTTCAGTGGCCATGAAAATCCTGGTCCTGACACCCTATCTTCCCCACCGACGTGTCGGCCACGGTGGCGGCACCGCCGTCCGGGACCTGGTTACCTGGCTGGCCCGGCGGCACGAAGTCCAGGTTGCCGCCCTGGTCAGGCCGGGCGAGGAGAGCCTGTCCGGTGAAGTCGAGGAACTGGGCGTTTCCCTGGCCCCCATCCCCTTCCGGGACAGGAAGGCCCAGGGTTCCGACAGGATGGCCATGCTCATCGAGCGCACCCGCGCCTGGGGCCGGTCCCGGATATCGGGTTTTCCATGGTATGTGGAGAAATACTGGTCACCGGAAATTTCGCGGCAGGTCCTTTCCATCGCCGAGACATTTGACCCTGACGTGATCCAGGTCGAATATCTGCAGATGGCCCTGCTGGTCCGCGACCTCAGGCGGTGGCGCCACCAACGGAATGCGACCGCGCCCCTGCTGGTCCTCAACAGCCACGAACTGGGATCTCTTCCCCGGGAACGCCGCGCCGCCCGCGCTTCAAACCCCCTGGCCGCCTACGCCTTTAAAAAACAGGCGGAAGGCTGGCGGCGCCTCCAGGTGGCAAGCACCCTCTGGGCCGACCGCACGCTGTGTGTCACCCCGGAGGATCACACCCTGTTTGAAAACATGGGCGGCAGGAACCTGGTAACCGTGCCCTTGGGCATGGATCTTCTCAGAATCAGGGCCGACTGGGATCCCGGCCAGGGCCTGCGGCTTCTTTTTGTCGGGTCCTTTGACCACCGTCCCAACCGGCTGGCGGCCACCTTCCTGGTCAACACCATGTGGCCCGCGGTGTCCGCCGCCCTGCCGGAAGCCCGTTTAACCATCATCGGCCGGGGTTCACGCTCATTTCTGAGCCGCATGGACAGTCTGGAAAGCTGGGGTGCCAAAGGTGTGGAAGCCCTGGGTTTTGTCGAGGATCTCACCGGGTTATTCCGGAAGTGCCACTTGTTCGTGGCTCCGTTGCCGGAAGGCGGCGGCATCAAGATCAAGATCCTCGAGGCCATGGCCCGGGGAATTCCGGTGGTGACGACCCCGGTCGGGGCAGAGGGAATTTCAACCGCGGATGAAGGGGCCATTGTCATCGCCCCATGCGACGACGAATTCGCTCCGGCCGTCCTGGCCGCCGCACAGGACCCGGCCGGTTGCCGGCGCCGGGCCGAGACCGCCAGACACCTCATCGAGACCAGATTCAGTTGGGCCGCCATCACCGACCAGTTAACCGAAATCTACCAGGAAAAATAAGAGCAGGTGGAGGGATCCCGTTTTCAGCCGGAGGGATTCTGCAACTTGCCCAGGGTTTCCCGATCGAGGCCGGAATTTCCGGCGGCGGCCTCGGCCAGAAGGGTGACCTGCGCTAATCTTTCCACGGTCTCCAGAAGGCTGAAAGCGGACAGCAGATCTGCACCCACCGTCACCACTCCGTGATTACCCAGCAGCACCGCGTCACAGGTCGGGATAAAGGGCACGATCGAATCCGCCAGCGCCTCCGTACCGGGCAACGAGCGGGCCGCCAGCGGTACCCGTGGCAATTGGGCGGCCGTTTCGGTCAGGAGGCTGCCGTCCAGGTCCCGTCCAGCGGATGCAAAAGCAGTGGCCCAAGGCGGGTGAGCGTGACATACGGCCCTGACATCCGGCCGCAGGGCGTAGATTTGTGAATGCAGCGGCCACTCGCTGGTGGCTGTCCCCTGCGGTGACCGGCCCAAGGTGTCGATTTCCAACAGATCCTGGACCCGCAGACTTCCCTTGCACCTGCCCGCGGGAGTAACCAGAAAGGAATGGCCGCCGAGACGAACCGACAGGTTCCCTTCGGCGGCCACAATAAGGCCCTTGTCATACATCCGGCATCCGACCGTGACCATCTCCCGACGCATCACGACCAAATTAGGCCGGGCTACGGACACGGGGTTCCCTACTTCGAGAATGTGTAGAGGTGCGACATTACACCTTCGAAGAATTCGACATTCCGAACCTCATCCGCGGCATTTTCCCGCATCTGGACTTCGCTGAGGCCCAGATTCTCATCTTCGTTCTTTTTGACCCATCTCTGGTAGGCCTCTTCCTCCAAACGATTCAGCATCTCGGTGGGGAAGCCCAGCGCACTGCTGAGCAGAAGAGTTCCGTCCGGCTCCATGGCGAAAGGATCTACGTCATCGAACCGGGTAAAGTAAAATATCTCCGGCTCCAGACGACCGTCCGAGGGAATAACCCAGATATTCCTGTCATGAAGGGTGGTCGTGGGCGCCCTGCGGGTGGACACGAAATAAACCCTTGATCCATCAAGGGAAAAGACCGGGTCGCCATTGAGGATTCCGGAAATCGGGTCACCTTCCGACATGGAGGTGAAGGTCAAACGTGTAATTTTGCCATCAGGGGTCACGTTCCCGCTCTCCAGAGCGAGCGTATCCACATCAAGAGTGAAGATTTCGGTGCCCGATCCGACACCCGCTCCCCCAACATCCATACCGCCCGAGAAAATGATCTTGGTTCCGAATGGGTCCCAATCGAGCGCTTCGATCCGCGAGTATTCGCCGGTCATGGCATAGATTTCCCCATCGTAGCCGCTGTTGGTCGCGGCGGTTTGCATATCCAGGATATGGATCGCCACACCATTGGGGTTCGAGTCCTGGATGGCGGAATAGAAACGGGTGAAGGCCAACCACCGTTTGTTGGGTGACAAAGCACAGTCCAAGTGATTCAAGGGATAAGGCGAAAGGTTCATATCCGTGGGTTCCATGAACAGAACTTCGATCTGGGTAAAGGAGGGGTCGAGGGGATCGGGAATGAACGCCCGAAAAAGCCTGGACCCAACTCCATTCCGATTGATGTTCATCCAGAACAGCACGTGGTTATCGTCTTCCCAGATGGGGTTGCCCTTATCCATGTTCTCGGTATCGGTAAAAAATTCGTCCCTGCCGGAAATGGGAATGGCAATATCCTGCAGGTTTATCAGCACGGCGTTCTGGTCCTCGAGACTGGTCTCGGGCTGGAAACCCTCCTGCAGGGGAATGAGGATCATCTGCCGGTGATTGATAAACGTGGCGTCCCCGGGATCCCTTACCGTCGGGATAGCCCACCAATCCGCCGAGAACAGGATGGTTTTCCCGTCGGGGGACAACTGGGGATTCAGGTAGTGGTAACCGTCACTGGAAGTATCGGTGGTCACCATGGTCAGGTTGCCGGTGGAATGATTCCCGGAAACTGCGAGGGTTTCTCCGGGATCTTCCTTGCTGGTGCAGCCCACGGTGACGAAGATGATCAACAAGGCAACATAAGGCAGCAACAGGAAGCGGTTGCGCGGCCACTTCATATTCAATGGAACCTCCAGCACGGGGAATCGGGAAGCAGGTTGGGGCACCGGATCTCAGACCCAAGGCCAAAGCCTGCCGTGTCTAGGAAAAATAAGGCAAGAACCCCAGGCAAATCAACCGGCAGTTCAAAATCAGCTCTCCAGGTTGAAGGCTGTGGTCACCCGCAACCAGGACCAAATGGGGTATTTCCCCACCCTGGCAGCATCGAACCCACCTTTTCGTAAACTTCCGGAAGCCGATTCCGTCAGGCTCCGGGCGGGACTTTCCACCACAACCACCTGCCGGACCTTTCCCGAAGGGCTGAGAAGGACATCGAGAACCACGTCCCCGGAAACACCTTTGTCCACCGCCGTTTGCGGAAATTCGGGAGATGGACCGCCCAGGTACCGTGGAGGGTAATTGTTCAATTGCTGGTACAGCCACAAAGTGCCGAAGCTTCGGCCACCGGTGCACTTGTCCATACCAGAGGCCACCAGGGTGGCGGCCAGGTCCCGATCGCCCCTGGCACGCGCCACGTCCGCGAGAAGATAATCCACGGCCGCGTCATCCAAACGGGTTTCGGCAGCCTCCTGGAGGAGTTCTTGCGCACGGCCCAGCAGGCGCGCCCTGTTCCTCTCCCAGTTTCCCACATCGGCCGCCGGTCCTTCGACGGGCAGCAGATCGGGGTCCCCCTGACCAGCCAGAAGATAGAGTTGCCCCAGGGTCAGCAGCATCAGGGAATGTCGATGTCCATCGGCAAGCCCCAGTTCCATTTCAATCATCCCGTCGGAACCCGATCCGTCGCGGAAGTACTCGGAACAAATCCCCAGGTAACGTTCAACAACCTGGGGAACATCCGGATCCTCGCGGCAATCACTCAGGCGGTGAGGCCTCCATTGGCCATCGGGCGCCGGAACTTCCCGAAGATCCCCGGGACTGTCCAGCGGCGATGAGGATTTTTCGACAGCCACATCCGGCTGCCCCGGCGCACAGGCACAAAGAACCAGCAGAAGGACAAGGGCCATCAAGCGGGTCATGGATATGGAGCAGACCATTCTCATTCAGATTCCTTTTTTTCAAGGGAGGGATCCAGGCGCAGCACTTCTTCCCATTCGCCGGCAGCTTCATCCTCGCGGCCGAGTTTCAACAACAGGACAACACGGTTGTTTCTGTAGACAACATTTTCAGGATCGAGGTTGACGGCCCTGTCGGCCGCCTCCAACCCCTCAACGTAATGACCTGATTCCAGAAGATTTAGAGAAATCCTGCCCCAGAATCCGGAATCCGTCAACAATTCCTCCGCAAGTCCCCGCGGCAGGGCTTCCGGGTCGGAGAGAGACCGCAGACAAGCCAGCGAGCGATGCGATTCATTCAGCTTCCCCTCGGTTTCGACCGACAGTTTTGTTTCCCCGGCCGATAATCCGTCCGGAGCCAGACCATCCAGGAATTCAAGGAGGTCGGCATTCCGTCCTGCGCCGGCCAGGGCCAGGCCCAGGTTCCTCCTCACCCACACCGAAGGGTCCGCGGCCATGAGTTTTTGCAGAGGTTCCACCGCGGCGGAGAACTCCCCCGCGCCCAGCAGGACTCCCGCCAGGGCCCGGTCCGCCTCCAGACAATCCGGACACAACTTCCTGGCGATTTCCAATTGTGTACGGGAACCCTGGACATCATGGAATTCGGCCAGGAACTGTCCGTACTCGAGGCGGGCTTCGAAATCCCGGGGCGCCAATTCCACCACCAGGCTGAACTCGGTCAGGGCCCTGCCTTTTTTCCCCAGGGCCATCAGCGCCACGGCAAAATTGCGGTGCGCCAGGTGGTCATTTGGATTTTGCCGCATCACTGCTTCAAGGTGGGGCAGAGCCTGCTCCGGATGGCCGCTCCGCAAAAGGGCCAGTCCCAGACGGCCTTCGATCTGCCACCCGTACAGGGGATCTTCACCCAGTATTTTGTAAAGCCGCTGGGCCTCCAGGGTCGCCGCGGCGACTTGGCCAGCCGCCAAAAGGCTGTCCACTTCAGATATTCCCGCCTGGGCCTGGGCCGCGGCCTCGGACCTGGTCCCGGCCGTTCCGGTTTCCATCCAGGCACAACAGACGAAACAGGCAAGGCATGTCGCGGCCAGGCGGATCCATTTTCCATTCAGGTCCCGATTCGGCATGTCACCTTTCTCCCCTGACGGGGCGGATTATTCCAGTCCCATCGAACATACGACAAAATAGCGGATAAACCTTCAGGAATGAAGCCGCTATCTGCCATACCCAACCCAAATTTTCCACATTCAGGGTATGGGAATAACCTCCCATCTGTGCTATATTTTTCGGGCAGGGTCCGTACCGGAGGGCTGTGAAAACCAGTCCCCGTTTCTCGACAGTGCGGGCCGGAATCCCATGACCCACAAGAACAGGACCAGGAAATGACCAGCGATCAGAACGAAAACCCGACCCCACACCCCGATGACGGGGTGGTTGAGGAAACCAGCGATACCACGGATAATTCCGATGAATTCGCGAAACTCCTGGCTGCCTCTGAAAATGCCGAACCCACCGAAGCCCAGCCGGGGGACAAACTCACCGGCAGGATCATACAGATCGATGGGCCCGACGCCTTCGTGGATTGCGGGTTGCGAAACGAACTGCCCATTTCCGTGCAGGAACTGAAAAACACCGACGGGGAAATGAAGTTCAAGGTCGGAGACGAAATCACCGCCTATGTCCAAAAATCCCCCGACGGCCTCAAACTCACCAAGGCCGTGAACCTCAAAGAGGCCGGCAGCGGAGCCTTGATCGCCGCCTTCGCGGCCGGAACTCCTGTAAAAGGCAAGGTGGGAAGCACGAATAAGGGTGGGTTCTCCATCGACCTGGACGGGACCAGGGCCTTTTGCCCCTTTAGCCAGATCGATGTGCGACGGGCGGACAATCCGGAAATCTTCGTGGACCAAACCTACCAGTTCAAGATCCTGGAGCTTTCCGAAGACGGGCGCAACATCGTCGTTTCCCGCCGTGCCCTGCTCCAGGCGGACAGGGAATCCCAGGCCGAATCCACACGCGGGTCGTTGGTCCTGGGCGACAACCTCGAAGGTGTCGTCACGCGGCTGGTTCCCTTCGGGGCCTTTGTCGACATTGGCGGTCTGGAAGGGCTTGTCCATATTTCCCAGATTTCGCATCAGCGCGTGGGCGACCCCTCGGAAGTTCTCAAGGAAGGCCAGACCGTCCAGGTGAAAATCCTGGAAATTCAGAATCTGGGAATGGGGCGTTCCGAACGGATCAGCCTGTCCATCAAGGCCCTGGCCACCGATCCCTGGCCCGAAACGGCCAGTTCCATGGTTCCCGGCCAGGATGTGGAGGGCCGCGTGACGCGTTTGGTCGACTTTGGTGTCTTTGTTGAACTTCAGCCGGGTGTGGAAGGATTGATCCACATTTCCGAACTGGCCAACCGGCGGGTCATCCATCCCCGGGAAGTACTGAACGAAGACGAACAGATCAATGTTCGCATCCTGGATGTGGATCTGGACCGCAGGCGGATCTCCCTGTCCCGGAAACAGGCCTCGGATTACGAGGAGGACTGACCCGGTGTCCGCAGCCCGGACACCGCCGCGACGATCCTGGCCGAGGCGAAGTCCACTTCCTCACCGGACGTGAACCGCCCGAGCCCGATCCGCAGACTCGCGGCCGCCAGGTCATCCCCTACGCCGATGGCCGTCAAAATCGCCGAAGGCCGGGTCTCCAGACTGCTGCAGGCGGAGCTTGAGGAAACCGCGATTACGGTCAGCGCGCTCAACAGTTGATGGGCGCGAATTCCCTCGAAACTGACGTTGAGGTTTCCCGGCAACCGCTCCTCGATGGTGCCGTTCAAATGCACGCCATCAAGAGATCCCTTCAAAGTATCCCACATCCGATCACGCAGGGCCCGCAGGCGCGGGGCCTCATCCGCCATGACCTCACCGGCCAGGCGGCAAGCCTCGCCGAAGGCGGCGATGCCCGGGACGTTGAGGGTGCCCGGCCGCAGCCCCCTTTCCTGGCCGCCGCCGAAATGGAGCGGCGCCAGGGTCACCCGTGGATCGCGACGGCGGACATAGAGCGCTCCCACTCCCTTGGGCCCATAGATTTTGTGGGAGGACAGCGAGAGCAGGTCAACCCCGACCCTTTGGACATCCACGGGGATTCTCCCGACAGCCTGGGCCGCGTCCGTATGGAACAGGACCCCGCGCTGTTTGCAAATCCTGCCGATCTCGGCCACCGGCTGGATGGTTCCGATCTCGTTCTGGGCCATCATCACCGAAACCAGGATGGTGTCTTTTTCCATGGCCGCGGCGATGTCCCCGGCCGCGACCCTCCCTTCGGGAAGGGCCTGAACGACGGTAACCCGGCCTCCGCGCCGCTCAAATTCCTCGAGCGGTCCCCGGACCGCCTCGTGTTCCAGGTTGGTGGTCACCATGTGACCTCCATCACCCCCGTAGATGCGGGCCGCGCCGAGCAACCCCAGGTTATCCGATTCGGTGGCGCCGGAGGTGAAGATGATTTCCCGGGCCGTACCTCCGATCAGCCCGGCCACTTTTTCACGTGCCTCTTCCACGAGGCGGGCGGCGGCCCAGCCGAAGGCGTGGCCGCTGCTGGCGGGATTGCCGAAGTGATCCCTCTGAACTTCCTGCAGGAAGGAAAGAACTCCCGGATCGATCGGGGTGGTGGCATGGTGGTCAAGATATATGGGGGTGCGCAGGGCCATGGACCGCTCCCGAAATATCCGGGGGAAATCCCCGAATCAGCGACTGAGTTCAAGCATCCTGTTGATGGGCGCCAACGCGGCCTCGGCCAGGGCGGTTTCCACCGTGATCTCGGGCGTGCGGTCCCTCATGCAAAGGTACAGTTTTTCCAGGGTATTCAATCTCATGTAAGGGCATTCATTGCAATTGCAGGTCTCGTCATTTCCCGGGGCAGGTATGAAAACCTTGTCGGGATTTTCTTTCTGCATCTGGTGAATGATGCCCGGTTCCGTCACCACGATGATTTCGCGGGCGGACGTCTTGCCGGCGAAGGCCAGCATGCCTGATGTGCTCCCGATATGGTCGGCGTGCTGCAACACCGCTTCAGGACATTCGGGATGGGCGGCGACCACGGCGTCCGGGTGTCCGATCTTCAATTCGACCAGCTTTTTTTCGCTGAACATTTCATGCACTTCGCAGGAACCCGGCCACAGCACCAACTCGCGGTCCAGACTGCGGGAAACCCAGTCCCCCAGATACCTGTCCGGAGCAAATACCAACTTCTGGTCCTCCGGAAAGGAGGCCACGATCTTTACGGCGTTGCTGCTGGTGCAGATCACATCGCTCATGGCTTTGGTGTCAGCTGAGCAATTGATATAGCTGACGACCTTGTGGTCCGGATAATTTTCCAGGAAGGCTGCGAATTCGTCGGGAGGACAACCGTCGGCCAGACTGCAACCCGCCTCCAGGTCCGGCAGCAGGACCTGTTTGGCCGGATTGAGGATTTTGGCCGTTTCAGCCATGAAATGAACACCGGCGAATACGATGACATCGGCCTCTGTTTCGGCCGCCTTTTGGCTGAGGGCCAGGCTGTCCCCGATGAAATCGGCAATATCCTGAATGTCCGGCTCCTGATAGAAATGGGCCAGGATGATCGCGTTCATATCCTTGCGCAGGCGGTCGATTTCCTGAAAAAGATCAAGATTCGGATCAACGGCCCCTGAAGACAACATGCTCTTGGCCTTTCGTTTCAACCGGCAACAAGATTCGACCAACCTGATTTCGAGCCCCGGGGTCGACATGCCGGGGGACGACGGTAACCCTCTTATGTTGCTAATTTTGTCACAGGTGGCGGATTCTGCAAGGGCCCTTTGAAACTTATGCTTGAAGAGGTATGGACTTTTCCTCCCCAAAGCCCTAATATTCATTGGTTGTAAACGCGGTCCCTGCCTCCTTGCGGGCATGTAATTTCCGGTGGTATCAAGAGGATGCCCCGGATCTGGTAGCCGGCCGTACCGTTCCCCCACCAGCTGAACGTGAGGATATCTCGGCAATGAACAAAATTGCGTCTGTCCTGACCGGCAATAGCAGTCTGAAAGCGAAGCTGTGTCTGCCCGTATTGGCCTCCCTGGCACTCCTGACCCTGGTTCTTTTTGTAGGAGCCTGCTCGGATGATGTCACGGAAGTTCCCTTCCCCGTCCAGCCTCTTCCGGAAGCCCGGGACTGGTTGTTCACCGTCTTTGGTACCGGCCCGGACGACATCTTTTTCGGCGGAGCCCGGGGCGCGCTTTTTCATTTTAACGGCAATTTTAACGGCGACACGTTGAAAGCTGTTGACGTGGGCACCAACAAGGCCATCACGAGGATATGGGGCTCCGGCGACGGAACCCTTTATGCCACGGGTCATGGCGGCGTCATCCTTCGTAATTCGGGAGGTTCCTGGAGCCATATGTCCAGCGGGACCACCAAGGACCTGTACAGCATCGGGCGCTTCCAGGGAGACATCTACGCCAGTGGTTTCCAGGGAGCCTTTCGGAAGCTCAACGGCAGTTCCTGGGGCGGAACCCACGGCCTGAGCTGGATCCTGGACAATAGCGGCGCGCCCACGGACACCCTGGAATTTTCCAAGGACATCATGTCGTTGACCACGGTGAACAGCTTTTTCATCGGCGGCGCCTATATCGATCCCAATTTTGTGGGGATACCCGTCGACATGGATGGCACCAAGGGCGGTGTATTTGCTCTGGCCCCCCCCGACACCATGTTCCCAGCTTATGACCCGAAAACCGGTGCCTATGAGGTTTTGCCGGACTGGATTCTCAGGCCCCTCAGTGGAGAACAGATTATCGACTCCGAGTGGATGCTGTCCTCCACATCGGACCCCGCCGATCTGAGCCGTAATTACCTGGGGACATCAGAAGGCTGGCTTTTCCAGCTTTCCGTCACCCAGGGGGACACGGTCTGGACCAAGTTCTCCCCCTCGGTCACCATCAGTCCCGGTGGAGGCATCCAGGACATCTGGCTGGATCCCCAGGACAACCTCTATATGGTCACGGATGAAGGCGCCATCGTCTATCAGACCTGGGATTACAAGTTCAAGGAATCCGGGGAACGAACCAATCTGTACGATGGAACCGTGACCCTGACCGGGATCTGGGGTACGGATCCGGGAAATTTCTATGTCGTGGGCTACATGGATGAAAAGTTCATGCGCTGCTCCCATGATCCTGTCACGGGTGATTTCAGCTTCATTGAGATCGATGTTGAATTCCCCGACTCCAAGGCAATGGATTCCGGACCGGCCGTGGATAAATTCGGTCGTCCCGTTTTTTGAGCCGTCCGGCAGGCGCCCGCCGAGGGCCTTACTCGCCGGATGCATGATCAAATCCCCGACGGCCCGGTTCTCATCTGAGAACCGGGCTGGTGTTCGCCAATTCCACATTCCGGAGGTAGCCCCATGTCGCATCAGGGTCTTGGCCGCAAGGCCGGTAAGATCACACTCCTGGCCTCACTAACCTGTCTGCTGCTGGCCGTTCCCGTCCTGGCCGACTATGAACCCGATCCCTCCGCGGCCCGCGCCACCGTTCCCGAACAATACCAGTGGAACTCCAGCCACATCTTCCCCGACAATGAGGCCTGGCGGGCGGAGTTGGACGCCATCGGCGACGATATTCCCAAGCTCATGGAATTCCAGGGGCGTCTGGGGGAATCAGCGGCCATCATGCTGGACGCCAACCGGGCCACCCACGACATGATGATCCGGTTGTACAAGCTCTATGTCTACGCCCAGACCCTCTATGATGTTGACCAGGGCAACAACGAGCACCGGCAGATGCAAGGTCAGGTCGCGGCGCTGTTCCCCTCCTTCGGCGAAGCCACCAGTTGGATGGAGCCCGAGCTCCTGGAAATCGACCCCGCCGTCATCAGGAATTTCATGGCCGAGGAAAAAGAGCTGGCGGTCTACAACTACTATTTCTCCGAACTGTGGCGCCAGCAGGAGCACACCCTCAGCAGCCCCGAAGAGCGGCTGATGGCCCTGACCGGAAACATGCGTTCGGTTCCCAGCGACGCCCATGAGGCCCTCCTGGGTGTGGATATGCAGTTCCCCGATATCGTCGACGGCGAAGGCAACACCGTTCCGATGACCGTCAGCGGTTTTTCAGGACTGCGCTCCGACGATTCCTACAGTGTCAGGGTCCAGGCCCGGGACGCCTTCTTCGGCACCCTGCGGGGATACGAAAACACCTTTGCCGTGTTGCTCGACGGCGCGGTCAAATCACACATCATGTCCAAGGACGCCCGCGGGTACGACAGCTGCCTCGAGGCCTCCATGTCGCCGGACAACATCTCCACCGCCGCCTACCGGATGCTGATCGACACCGTGCGCGAGAATCTGCCCAGCACGATGCACAAATACGTCGAACTGCGCCGGAAAGTCATGGGCCTCAAGGGGCCGCTGACCTTCCCCAACCTCTACAACGCCATGATCGAAGGGGTGGAACCCAATTACTCCTACGCCGACGCGCAGGTAGTCATCGCCAAGGGCTTGAAACCCCTGGGCAAGGAATACGTGGGACTGCTGACCGAGGGCATGGACCCGAACAGCGGGTGGATCGACATCTACCCCAACGAGGACAAACGCAGCGGCGCCTACAGCAACGGCGTGCTGGCCAAGGACATCCATCCCTACGTGCTGCATAACTTCGACAACACCCTGGACGCCGTCTCCACCACGGCCCACGAAATGGGCCACGCGCTGCACTCGGTCTACAGCAACCGCAACCAGCCGCCCATCTACGCCGGTTACACGACCTTCCTGGCGGAGATCGCGTCTACCTGCAACGAAGCCCTGCTGACGAACTACATGCTGGCCGAGGCCGACGACGTGGATGTCAAGCTGATGCTTCTGAACCAGAGACTGGAGTCGATCAGGCTGACCATTTTCCGTCAGACCCTGTTCGCCGATTTCGAGTTGCGGTTCCACGAGCACGCCGAAGCCGGCAACCCGCTGACCGCCGAGTACCTGAACACCCTGTACGCCGAAATGGTCAAGGAATACTACGGTGCCGGGTTTGAGATGGGTCCGGATGACGAATGCGAATGGATGTTCATCCCCCACTTCTACTACAACTTCTACGTGTTCACCTACGCCACGGGACTGACCAGCGGCCTGGCCCTTGCGGACGAGATCACCGCCCATGGCGACGAGGCCGCCCAGCGGTACATCGACAACATGCTGAAGGCCGGATCGAGCGCGCCCCCGCTGGAGATCCTGCGGAACGCGGGCGTCGATCTCGAAACCCCCGCGCCCATCGTCAGCGCCATGAAGATGTTCGAAGATACCATTGAGGAATTCGACCGTCTGTGGACCAAGAAGTACGGGAAGATGTAGAAAGGGGCTTCAGCCCCAATCGAAACGGAAAAAAGAAGCCCCCTCGCAAGAGGGGGCTGATCTTTGGTAGGCCACCCAGGACTCGAACCTGGCACAACCTCCTTAAAAGGGAGATGCTCTACCTGATGAGCTAGTGGCCCACCCGAATCGGGTGCTGAATTACCGCAGGTTCCGCAATATAAATTACACCCCGGCCGCTGTCAAAGGATTCGGGGCAATCGGCAGGATCAGGTCGTGACACCTGTTTCGGTCCAGATCATCTGCTCCCGGTCCCGCCCCACACTAACCCCGACGATCAGGGTTCCGAGTTCCCTTTCCAGAAACTCCAGATACTTGCGGGCAGCCGCGGGAAGATCGATCAGCCGCCGGCAATCAACGGTCGGCTTTTCCCAGCCCGCGAACTCCCGATAGACGGGGCGGCAGCGAGGCAGCGCTTCGCTGAGCACGGGGTACGTGGTGATCTCATCCTCGTCCAACTCATAGGCCGTGGCTACCTGGATCGCCGCCATGTCGTCCAGGACATCCAGTTTCGTGATGATCACACCGGTCATGCCGTTGATGTCGACGGCGTACCGCGCGGACACCAGGTCAAACCAGCCGCACCGCCGCGCCCTGCCGGTGGTGGCGCCGTATTCGCCCCCCGCGTCCCGCAACGCGTCACCCTTTTCACCCAGAAGCTCGCTGGGAAAGGGCCCGTTGCCGACACGCGTGCAGTAGGCCTTGAAGATACCGTTGATGTCCCCGAGCACCCGGGGCGGCAAACCCGTTCCGGTCAGGGCCCCTCCGATGGTGCTGTTGCTGCTGGTCACGAAGGGAAAGGTCCCGTGGTCGATGTCCAGCATGGTGCCCTGGGCCCCTTCGAACAGGGCGGTCTCGGTGCCCTCCCTGACCGGACGCAAAACGTCGTAGGGATTGACCACCATGGGGGCGACAAACTGCGCCAACACCACCAGTTCCTCGGCGAGGACCCGCGCGGGCAGCGGTTCGGCGTCATAGAACTCGCTCAAAATTTCGTTGGCCGAGAGGATCTTCTCAATGGCCTTGCGCTCCAGGTTCTCGGTGGGCATCAGGAGGTCCCCCATCCTCAGCCCGGTCCGCTGGATCTTGTCCAGATAGGCGGGCCCGATGCCTCGCCCGGTGGTCCCGATGCTCTTGCGTTTCAGGCGGGTTTCCCGCAGTTCGTCCAGTCTCTTGTGGTAGGGCATCAGCAAGGTGGCCGTGGCTGAAATGTGAAGGCGGTCCCTTACCTCGTGACCCCTTTGTTCCAGAGCCAGGATTTCATCCCGCAAACTCCAGGGATCGATCACCATGCCCCCACCGAGCAGGCAGCGGACACCCTCGTGGAGAATCCCCGAAGGGATGAGATGCAGCACATGCTTTTCCTGCCCGATGTGAATCGTATGGCCCGCATTGGCCCCGCCCTGGTAGCGAAGGACCCAGTCGACATCACGGCTCAGCGCGTCGACGATCTTGCCCTTGCCTTCGTCACCCCACTGCCCGCCGATGATTACCCGGTTTTCCACTGTCCAACTCCATGGTTCGGCCAAAACAATCAGGCCCAAAAAAAAGACCCGCACTTCAGAACGGGTTACCCGGAAAGTATCGCCCTGATGTCAGCGCCCGTCAAACATAGCTTTCAAGGCGCCCCAGGTTTTTTCATCCACCAGGGACCCCGATCCGCACTCGTCCTTGACCCCCGGATTGCCGGCCTGTCTCTCCACGTTGCCGTCCGGTTCGCCGTCCCCGTCGCTGTCGCCGACCTCCACCCCGTTGAGGCAGCCGTCCCCGTCGGAATCCTGGTTGGCCAGATTGGAGTCCCAGAGACGTCCGTTGGCCAGATAATCCACACCAAAGGGGTTCAAGGTGAAGTCGGAGGCGGTGGGCTGGGCCGTCATATGGCAGCTGTGGCACAGGTTCGGCTCGGCCACCGGCAGGCGGGCCATATCGACATCGGTGGCCTGGACCGGATTTGCAGACAGGAAGGCACAAACCGCCAAGGCGGCCGCTGTGCCAAGCGAACCTGCTGATAATCCGTGTTTCATCCTGCCACCTGGGACGACGCCGCGTTCGATAACGACCGCCGTCGGAGAATCACATTTTCGTCAATCCACCATTGGCATCCGGGACGGACAAATACAGTCCGTCAACATCCATTATACCTCTTCCTCTTCATTACCGTCAAATCGCCCTTATTCGGCGTTGGCGGCCAGAAGAGCCTCAACCCAGCCCAGCATTTCTTCGCGCCCGGTCTTTTGAACGGCGGAAGTGGGGAAAAACGGGGTATCACGGGGTACACCCAGAGCCTCAATAATATCCTGATATCGCTGGGAGCGGGCATTTGTTCCCACTTTATCCATCTTGGTCACGGCCAGGGCAAAGGGATGGCCCGACTCACGGATCCAGCCGGAGACTTCCAGGTCTTCGCTGGTCGGCTGGTGCCGCGCGTCCAGAAGCTGGAACAGGGCCATGGGCCGGTCGCCAACCATCAGATACTTGCGAAAAAGGGTCATCCAGGCCGCGCGGGTCTTTTTGCTGACCTTGGCAAATCCATAACCGGGCAAATCCACCAGATAAAACTTCCTGTCCACCATGAAATAGTTCAACAGCCGGGTCTTTCCCGGCTTTCTGCTGGTGTGGGCCATCTTGGTCCGGTTCAGGAAGTGGTTGATCAGAGATGACTTACCACAGTTGCTGCGCCCGATAAAGGCAAACTCAGGCAGGATCAGATCCGGTCGGCCCTTCAGGTCGGGACTGCTGGTGATGAATTCCACTTCCATGCGGGGCTCAGGCTTTCCGGGCGCGGGCGGCAGGCTTGTTGGCGCCGGTGGTTTTAACACGACGAGCGGCCCGGCGGGCCGTGCTCTTCAATTTTCCGCCATCGACCAGGGCCAGGACCAGCACCTCATCCATGGTTTCCACCAGATGGACAGTCAACTTGTCGCGAACAACTTCGGAGAGTTCACGGAAATCCTTCTCGTTGTCCTTGGGGATAATCAGGTGCGTGCTGCCCGCCCGGACGGCGGCGACAGCCTTCTCGGGCAGGCCTCCGATGGGCAGGACCTTTCCGCGCAAGGTCACCTCGCCGGTCATGGCGACATCCGAACGGACGGGAATATCCCGCAAAAGCGAAACGATGGCCGTGGCCATGGCCACCCCGGCGCTGGGCCCGTCCTTGGGGATGGCGCCCTCCGGCACGTGGATATGGATCTGGCTCTTCTTGAACCAGTCGCCGGACATTTCCCGGCACAGCCCCCGCGCATAGCTGAGGGCGGTCTCGGCGGATTCCTTCATCACGTCCTTCAGGTTGCCCGTGATGGTGACTTTTCCGCTGCCGGGAACCGAGGCCACCTCAATTTCGAGGATTTCCCCGCCGGCCATGGTCCAGGCCAGCCCCACCACGACACCGACTTCCGGTTCGCGGTCCACCAGCTTGCGGCGAAACTTGGGAATGCCCAGGTATTTCTGGACCGTGCGGTCGGTCACCGCCCCGGGGAAGGTGTTTTTTTCGGCGTGGTGTTTGGCGACCTTGCGGCAGATCCCGGCGATTTCCCGCTCCAGGTTCCGCACCCCCGATTCGCGGGTATAACCATCGATGATGGCCTGGAAGGCGGACCGTTTGAACCCGCCGGTCCATTTGGCGACGCCGTTGCGCTTCATCTGCCGCGGGGCAAGAAACCGTTCGGCGATGACCAGTTTTTCGTGCTCCAGATATCCGGGGATCCGGATGATCTCCATGCGGTCTTCCAGGGCCGGGGGTATGGAATGCAGACTGTTGGCCGTGGTGATGAACATGACGTTGCTGAGGTCGAATTCCACTTCCAGATAGTGGTCGCTGAAAGTGCCGTTCTGTTCCGGATCCAGAACCTCCAGCAGGGCGCTGGCCGGGTCACCCCGGAAATCCGAGCCCATCTTGTCGATCTCATCCAGCAGGAAAACAGGGTTGCGCGTGCCGGCCTTGCGCAGGGAATCGATGATGCGGCCGGGTTTACTCCCGATGTAGGTTCGGCGGTGACCCCGGATCTCCGCTTCGTCACGGACACCCCCGAGGCTGATCCGCACGAATTTCTTGTTGATGCTGTCGGCGATGCTCCGGCCCAGGCTGGTTTTGCCAACCCCCGGGGGGCCCACCAGACACAGGATCGTCCCCTGCGTCTTTTTGGTCAGCTTGTAGACCGCAAGGAATTCGACGATGCGTTCCTTTACCTTTTCCAGCCCGTAGTGGTCCGCATCCAGCCTTTCACGGACCTTGGCGGTATCCATCCGGTCCCGGGATTTCTTTTTCCAGGGCAAGGAAAGCAGGGTGTCGAGGTAATTGCGCACCACGGAGGCCTCGGGACTCATGGGCGACATCCGCTCCAGACGGTTCACTTCCCGCCGGGCCACTTCCATGGCCTCGCTGCTAAGGTCGCTTTCGTCGATCCGCAGACTGTATTCCTCGATCTCGGAGTCCTCGTCGGCCGTGAAGCCGAGTTCCTTGCGGATGGCCCGCAGCTGTTCGTTGAGGTAGAACTCCCGCTGGTTGCGCTGAACCTGGGACTGAACCTCGCCGTCGATGCGCTGCTCGATTTCCAGGATATCCAGTTCGTTGGCCAGGATCTGATTGATGCGTTTCAGGCGCAGGCCGAGATCGGATTCTTCGAGCAGTTCCTGCTTGAGGGGCACCCGGCCCAGGATATAGGCGCTGATGGAGTCGGCCATCCTGGCGATCTCGTCAATATTCAACACCGACAGCAAAACCTCGTCGGGCAGTCTCTTGTTGAGGCGCACATATTCCTTGAACCGTTCCTTGATGGATCGGCTCAGGGCCTCGACCTCGGTGCCGGCGGCGCTGATCTCCTCGGCCGGGCTGATATCCACTTCCAGGAAACCTTCGGCCAGGACCACCTTTTCCACCCGGACCCTGGCTACGCCCTCGACCAGGATTTTCAGGGTCTCATCCGGGGTGCGGATGATCTGCAGAACCTTGATGACGGTTCCGAATTCGTAAAGATCGTCTCCGACGGGTTCCTCGGTTTCCGGCTCTTTCTGAGCTATCACACACAGGAACTTGTCCCTTTCCATGGCCGCTTCGACGGCGGCCACGGAGCGGGGCCTGCCGACCAGCAGGGGCGTCACCATGTAGGGGAAAACCACGACATCCCGCAAAGGCAGCAGGGGCAGCTCACCGGGCAGAAGGACGTCATCGCCATCCCGGGTAATGATAAAATCGCTGGAACTCATTTTTCTCCTCGGACCGGTCGAACCGGATAACCGCAACCGGACGCCCCTGGCCGAATATTCAGGGGCGAACATTCAGGACCGGGTCGTCCACTAACTGGGGCCGCCTGGGGCCCGGTGATGACAATGCTGGGAGGTTTCTGGCTGCTCTTACGCTTCCTTGATGTCGATCGGGGGCTCGCCCAGCACCACTTCGGGTTCGGCCTTTTCGGCAACCGTCTCCCGGGTAATGGTAACCTGCCGGACGTCATCCTGGGAAGGAATCTCGAACATGGTGTTGCGCATGATATTTTCCAGAATGGAACGCAGGCCGCGCGCGCCGGTCTTGCGATCGATGGCCAGATCCGCGATGGCCTGCAGGGCATCGGTCTCGAACACCAGTTCCACGTCTTCCATCTCCAGCAGTTTGATGTACTGCTTGGTCAGGGCGTTGCGGGGTTCGGTAAGAATGCGGAACATGGCGTCGCGATCCAGTTCATGCATATTGGTCACCACGGGCAACCGGCCGATGAGTTCGGGAATCAGGCCGAACTGCATCAGGTCCTGGGACTCGACCAGGCTCAGGAATTCCTCCCGCTCTTCGCTGATGGAGAATTCTTCCTCGCGGCCGAAGCCCAACACGTTCCGTCCCACCCGGCGTTCGACGATCTTTTCCAGACCCTGGAAAGCGCCGCCGCAGATGAACAGGATGTTCTTGGTATTGACCTCGAGGTATTTCTGCTGAGGGTGCTTGCGTCCGCCCTGGGGCGGCACGTTGGCCACGGTTCCCTCGAGAATCTTGAGCAGGGCCTGCTGAACCCCTTCACCGGAGACATCCCGGGTGATCGAAGGATTGCCGCTTTTGCGGCCGATCTTGTCGATCTCGTCAACATAGACGATACCCTGTTCGGCCGCGGGAATACTGTAATCCGCCGCCTGGAGCAGCCGGACGAGAATATTCTCGACATCTTCCCCCACGTAACCGGCCTCGGTCAAGGCGGTGGCGTCGGCGATGGCGAACGGCACGTTGAGGTACCGGGCCAGAGTCTGTGCCAGAAGCGTTTTTCCGGTACCGGTATTTCCCAGGAGCAGGATGTTGCTCTTGTCGATCTCCACCCCGTCGCTGGTCTTTTTCTGGTGGATTCGTTTGTAATGGTTGTAAACGGCCACCGACAGGCTGATCTTGGCGTCCTCCTGCCCGATCACGTAGGTATCCAGGAATTCCCGGATTTCTTTCGGCTTCGGGAACTGGGGCGGCGCCAGGGAGGCCTCGTCGAGAAGTTCGCCCTCGAGGATGTCATTGCACAGCTTGATGCACTCGCTGCAGATATACACGCTTGAAGGACCGGCGACCAGCTTGGCCACCTCGTCCTGGCCGCGGGCACAGAACGAACACTTGATCATTTGTGGGCTGCCGTTCTGGCGACGTTTCATGAGATCTCCAGCTCCATTCCCCCGCTATTTCTTCTTCGATCCATTTTTCTTGTCCTTGGGCGGCTCGATTTCACTCCGACTCTCGATCACTTTGTCGACGATGCCGTAGGTACAGGCCTCATCCGCGGACATGAAAAAATCCCGGTCGCTGTCGGTGCCGATTTTTTCCTCGGTTTGTCCGGTATGATTGGCAAGGATACCATAGAGTTTATCCCGGATGTTGAGGATCTCCTTGGTGTAGATCTCCAACATGCTGGCCTGACCCTGGCTGCCCCCGAGGGGCTGGTGGATCATGACCCTGGAATTCTTCAGCGCCGAGCGTTTTCCTTTCGCGCCGGCGGCCAGCAGGACAGCGCCCATGCTCGCGGCCTGCCCCATACAGATGGTAACCACATCATTTGTAATGTATTGCATCGTATCATAGATCGCAAGACCCGCGATCACGCTGCCACCGGGGCTGTTGATGTAGAGATAGATGTCCCTTTCGGGATCTTCGGCCTGCAAAAACAGCATCTGGGCGATCACCAGGTTGGCGATATTGTCATCCACGGGAAAGCCCAGAAAAATGATCCGGTCCTTCAGGAGCCGGGAATAGATATCATAAGCCCGCTCACCGTGACTGGTCTGATCGACGACTACCGGTACAAGCATTGATCACTCCTTTTCACCAAAAACATCCGTGTCCGCCGGCACCGTTTCGATTTCCGCCCTTGAAAGCAGAAAATCGTAGGTACGGCGCTCCAGAAGGTCATATTCGATGCGTTCCTTTTCTTCGCCACTGTTGACGAATTCCTTATAACGGTCAACATCGAATCCATTTTCCAAGGCCATCTGTTCGATGCGTTCATCGACATCTTCGGCCGTAACCTTGATATCTTCCTGCCCGCGCACCGCCTCGAGCAGGAGCATGGCCTTGATGGCCGTTTCGGCATGGGGTTTACCTGCTTCGAGGTATTCCTTGTCCTCGTCTTCGGAATCGGGCCGGCCCATCTGGGCGTTCCGCTTGTGCATATCCTCCAGACCCGAGGCCAGATACCGGGAAACCATGGACGGCGGCAGTGAAACGTCGTGCCGCTTGACAAGTTCCTCCTGAACCTGGCGGTCCATTTCCTGTTCGATGCGTTTGGCGTTTTCCTTCTCCACGTCGGCCCTGATATCGCCCCGCAACTCTTCCAGGGTCTTGTCTTCGGCCACGGCGCCGGCGAATTCGTCGTCCAGGTCCGGCAGTTTCTTGGCGGAAACCTCGCGGATCAGGCACTGGAAAGCCATGCTTCGGCCCTTGAGGGACTCATTGGGATGATCTTCGGGATAATCGACCGTAACGGTCTTTTCCTGTCCGGCCTCGCAGCCCACCAATTCTTCATTGAAGGCGGGCATATTGTTGGCCGAGCCGAGGATAAAACGCTGGTCGGGGATCTTGCCGTCTTCGGGGAAATCACCCTCCGGGCCGGCTGGGACCAGGTCCAGGAGGATCTGGTCATCTTCGGCGGCCGCCCGTTCCACTTTCTCGTATTCCGCCCTGCTTTCCCGCAGACGCTCGAGAATCTGGTCGATATCCTCGTCCGTGGTGGTGATTTCGCGGCGTTTGATAGCCAGGGCGTCAATGTCTCCCAGTTCGATCTCGGGACGGACTTCGACCACCAGATCAAACTTCAAGGGGCCTTCTTCGCCAAAATCCAGGTTCTCGAGGGAAGGGTCGCTGACCGGGGACAGTTTGTGCTCGAGCAGGGCCGACATCCAGGCCTTGGGCACCAGGGCTTCCACCGTTTCGCTCCTGATCAGGTCACCCATTTCCTTTTCCACGATCGCCCGCGGTGTACGCCCCTTGCGGAAACCGGGCTTTTGATGGGATTTAGCCGCTTTCTTGAGCCTGTTGGTATATTCCTGGTCGAAATGAGCCCGATCGATGATCGCTTTGACGACGCGCTTCCAGGGCTCGGGAGATTCGATGACCGTGCTGATGGGTCCGGAAATGGGTTCAGGTGCCTTGGGTTGTTTTTCGGTCATGGAATTCATTCCTCATTTTGGTTGTAACAGATGATGGTGGTGCGAGAGGGGGGACTCGAACCCCCACGGGTTTCCCCACAGGAACCTAAATCCTGCGCGTCTGCCAGTTCCGCCACTCTCGCCCAACAGATCCTGTCTTCGGTTCGGCGGCGCCACAGGCTCAGCGGCAATTTGCCGCGCCAATATAGCCACCCTCAAAAACCCGGTCAAGGCTTCGGGCTACTGCATTTTCCGGTAGATGGTGCGCGAGGCGATGCCCAGAATATTGGCGGCCGTCTCCTTGTCCCCACCCGCGCTGTCCAGGGTCGCCTGGATCAGCTGCATCTCGGCATCCCGTAGGGTCGTGCCCACGGGGATATTGACCACATCGTACCGCTGACGGCCCATAACCACCGAGTTGGGCAGGACGTCCACATCGACCACGGAATCCTTGCTCAGCACAACCGCCCGTTCGATGGCGTTTTCAAGCTCCCGGACATTTCCCGGCCAGGCGTATTTCGCCATCACTTCAAGGGCGCCCGGAGTGAAACCAGCCAACTGTTTGCCGTTTTTCTCATTGTATTTCTGAAGGAAAAAATTGGACAGCAGGACCACATCCTCCCCCCGGCTGCGAAGGGACGGAAGTTCCAGATTGATGACGTTCAGGCGGTAGAAAAGATCCTCCCTGAAGCTCCCTTCAGCCACCATGACCGGCAGATCCGAATTGGTGGCGGCGATGATCCTGACATCGACGGGGATGGGCTCGTTCCCCCCCAACCTCTCGATGACGTTTTCCTGCAGGACACGCAGGAGTTTCACCTGGGTTGTCTGGGACATCTCTCCAACTTCGTCGAGGAACAGGGTCCCCCGGTTGGCGGCTTCGAAGCGGCCCTTCCGACGGGCCACCGCCCCGGTGAAGGCCCCCTTTTCGTAGCCGAACAGCTCCGCTTCCAGCAGGTTCTCGGGCAGGGCCGCGCAACTGACGCGCACCATTGTCCTCTTGGCGCGATCGCTCCACCCGTGAATGGCCGTAGCAAAAACCTCCTTCCCCGTCCCGCTCTCCCCGGTCAGCAGGATGGTCGCGCTGCTGCCGGCAACCTGACGGGCGGTGTCGATGGCCTGGCGCATGACATCGCTGTTCCCGATGATCTCGTTCACGCCCTGGATTTCCGCCAGGCGTTTGCGCAGGTCGCGGTTTTCGGCAATGAGATGCTGCTTTTCCAGGGCCTTGCGAACGACCTTCAGCGTCGTATTGATGGAAAACGGTTTTTCGATGAAATCGTAGGCCCCGGCCCGCATGGCGCCCACCGCGGTTTCGATGGTGCCGTGTCCGGTGATGATGACGAATTCGGTATTCGGCGCCACGACCTGGGCGGCCTTCAGCAAGTCCAGCCCCCCCATCCTGGGCATTTGCAGATCCGAAAGCACCAGGTGGATTTCTTCGCGCCGCAGGATGGCCAGTCCCTCTTCCCCATTGCCGGCGGTCAGCACATGGTACCCGTTTCGTCCCAGCAATTTGCTCAGGGCGCGGCTGAGTTCCGGCTCGTCGTCCACCACCAGAATTGTGGCATCGTGCTCAGGTTCGGGAATCGAAGTCCTCCCCGGTCCCTGACCTTGCAGGTCGGCGTTGTTGTTCATCTGGTCCAAAATCCCCTGGAAGGGTCCGGAAAGTTCCGGACGGAAAGGTCGATGGTCGAGGAGACAAATTGTCAACGATATGACTAAATGTCAACAGGCAATGGAAAAACAGGGTTTCACCGGGTTCCCCCGGGCCTTCAGGCGGGTAATCCGCCCGGGAAAAGCCTTCCGAAAAGGCCCCGCTGATGGGCGGCCTGCAGAAGCGCCTCCCTGAACGAGGGATGGGCGATCCGGATCAGGGCCTCCGCTCGCTGACGAACGTTGCGACCAAGCATGTGAGCCACCCCGTACTCGGTGACCACCACGTGCACATCGGCCCTGGTCAGGACCACGCCGGCACCCTGATCCAGGTTGGGAATGATCCGCGAAAGGTTTCCTCCGGATGTGACCGAGGGCAGGGCGATAATGGGCAGGCCGCCCTTGGCCATGGCGGCTCCCCGCATGAAATCGGCCTGACCTCCGAACCCGCTGTAGATTTTTTCCCCGATGGAATCGGAACAGACCTGACCGGTCAGGTCGACCTGGATGGCGCTGTTGACCGCCACCATGTTGTCGTTTTTGGCGATGTTGCCCGGGTGATTCACGTAATCGGTGGGGTGAAATTCGATGAGGGCGTTGTCATGGGCGAAATCGTAGACTTCGCGTGTTCCCATGATGAACCCCGCCACGACTTTTCCCGGATGGAAGGTCTTTCGTTCCCCCGTGACCACTCCGCTGTCCACCAGATGCGGCAATGCTTCGGTGAACATTTCCGTATGGACCCCCAGGTCCCGGCGGTCCCCCAGGTAATCCAGCACCGCGTTGGGGATTGAACCGAGGCCCAACTGCAGGCAGGCTCCGTCCTGGATCAGGCCGGCCACA
The DNA here is from genome assembly GCA_030592845.1 of Candidatus Krumholzibacteriia bacterium. Lineage (GTDB taxonomy): Bacteria > Krumholzibacteriota > Krumholzibacteriia > LZORAL124-64-63 > LZORAL124-64-63 > JAGLCY01. The sequence continues at coordinate 61,398 of JAUVII010000003.1, forward strand.
TTGGCGCCGATTTTTTTCTCCACCTCGGAGGGGGGTTCCGGCCGGAATTCATCAAGATCCCGGTCGACCTCCACGAAGGAATGAATTTTGGAAACGTGGATGAAGCTGTCGCCGAGGGTGCGCGGCATCTGGCGGTTGACTTCCGCCACTATCACCTTCGCGCACAGGGCGGCGGGTTTGGTCACCCCGACCTCGATGCCGAAGCTGCAGAAACCGTGTTCATCGGGTGGGCTGACCACCACGAAGGCGCAGTCCAGCGGAATGACCCCCCGACGAAAGAGCCGGGGCATTTCATGGAGATGGACGGGAACGTAATCCGCGCGGCCCTCGTTGACGGCGTCACGGGTATTGGCCCCCACAAAACAATCATTCAGGCGGAAGTGGCCCTTCATGTCGCCGGCGATATAGGGAGCATCTCCCAGGGTCAGATGATGGATGATTTCAACGTCCTGCAAATCCTCGGCCCTGCCGACCAGGGCGGTTATCAGGGCGTGAGGAGCGGCGCAACCGGAACCCAGGTAGATCTTGTTACCCGATACAACGATCCGGACGGCTTCATCAGCGCTCTTGAGCCGGGATCTGTACAGGGTCATCCAGCTCATGAGCCGACCCCGCCGCAGGCTTCGGTCACGGTCACCGGGTCACACCCACGGACAGCGGCCAGACCGGCGTGGGTCACTTGCCCGCCCAGGACATTGACGCCGCGGGCAAGAGTGGGGTCGGCCGCCAAAACCTCGGCCAGGGGAGCCGAGGCGACTTCCGAAACGTAGGGCAGGATCGCGTTGGTCAGGGCGTAGGTCGCGGACCGGGCCACCAGGCTCGGCAGATTGGGTACGCAATAATGGGTGATGCCGTCCACGACATAGGTAGGATCGGAAAGGCGGGTCGGCCGGCTGGTTTCGAAGCAGCCTCCCTGGTCAACGGAAATATCGATGATCAGGCTTTTGTCCCGCAGTAGCCCCACCATTTCCTTGGTCACCAGGTGGGGCGTCCGGGCCCCGGGAATGAGGATTGCTCCCACCACGACGTTGGCGTAGGCCAGAACCTTGCGCAGAGTCGCCTCGTTGGCCTGGAAAGTCGTCACCTGACCGGGAAAGGTCCAATCGATGTCGGAAATCCTGTCGAAATCGCTGTCCAGGAGAGTGACCCGGGCCCCGGCGCCGATGCAGGCCCGGACCGCGTTCCGGCCCACGGTTCCCGCCCCGATGACCACAACCTCGGCAGGCGGCACCGCCGGAGCACCACCCAGGAGGATGCCCTGCCCGCCCTGGTCGGTCTGCAAAAAACGGGAGGCGATCTGGGGAACCATCCGGCCGGCGATCTGGGACAACGGACGCAGCACCGGCAGGTTGCCCTTCTCATCCTGAATGGTCACGAAATCGATGGCGGTGCATTCCCTCTCCAGCAGGATATCCACCAGGCGGGGATCGGCCACGGCCAGATGCATCACGGACATGAGTATCTGTCCGGAACGGATCAGCGGATATTCCTCGGGGACGGGTTGGTTGACCTTAACCACGATGTCGGCCCGGCCGTAGAGTTCCTCGAGCGAATGCACGATACGGGCGCCGGCGGTTTCGTACTGGTCGTCGGTGAAACCGGATCCGGCTCCGGCTCCCCGTTCAACGATGACTTCACTGCCGCGGTCAAAAAGGTTGGCCACCGCGCGCGGCGGCAGCCCAACCCGGAACTCATCCACCACACGGGAGCGCGGAATGCCAATGATCATGATTCCTCCACCGGCAGACCGGCCGCCTAGGAGTTCTTGACGAAGTCGTAACCCCGGCGGAAGGCCTCCATGTTCATATCGATGAGACTCTTCTTCTTGATAATGGCCCGCAGCGTCGACTCGCAGAATTCCGGCGTGAAGGCATCGGTGGCCGCGACCAGGGCACCGAGAATCACGACATTGGCCACCTTGGGAGTGCCCACCTCGTCGGCGATGTCGCTGGCGGGGATCGTCACCACGTTCAACCGTTTGGTGTCCGCGGTTCCCTCCACCACCGTGGAGTCGATGATGATGGTTCCCCCATCCACCACATCCTTTTCGAACAAATCAAGCGAGGGCTGGTTCATGACCACCAGAACATTGGGATGATCCACCAGGGGTGTCCCGATACGGTTGGTGGACAGGTTGACCGAGCAGTTGGCCGTCCCGCCGCGCATTTCCGGACCGTAGGCCGGGAACCAGCTGACATGGTGGCCGCCGCGCATGCCTATCTGTGACAGGAACAGTCCCAGGGTCAGGATACCCTGGCCGCCGAAACCGGCGAACTTGCAGTTCAAATCCTTGGGCAGAACAGTCGGTTCCACTTCGCCGACAGCGCTCTTCATCCGGTCCAGGTAAACGTCAACCTTGTCCTTGTCGAAAGGCTCGAAGTGGCGTTTCCAGGAATCATCGTCCAGATTGTCGCCCTCATCCTTGAACACGCCCAGGGGGAAGACCTTGAGCATGTCATTGACCAGCCAGTCACGGGAGGCCACCGGATCCATCTTCCAGCCGGTGGGGCACGCCGAAACGATCTCCACGAAACTGTACCCCTTGCCCTCGGCCTGAATGCGCAGGGCTTTCTTGATGGCCTTGCGGGCCTTCATGATGTGCTTGCTGTGGCCGATGGCCACCCGTTCGATATAGGTCGGGGCGGGCAGGGTCGCCAGCATTTCGCACATGCGAATGGGGTTGCCGTGGATATCCGCTTTGCGACCCAGGGGCGTGGTGGCCGACCGCTGGCCGATCATGGTCGTGGGCGCCATCTGCCCGCCGGTCATGCCGTAGATCGCGTTGTTCACGAAAAACACCGTGATGTTTTCTCCGCGGTTGGCGGCGTGGATCGTCTCGGCGGTACCGATGGCGGCCAGGTCGCCGTCCCCCTGGTAGGAGATGACGATGGCATCGGGATTGGTCCGTTTGACGGCGGTTGCCACCGCGGCGGCCCGGCCGTGGGCGGCCTGGAAATTGCCGCAATCGAAGTAGTAATACCCGAACACCGAACAACCGACCGGGGACACGAAGACGGTCCGCTTGGTCAGGCCCAGTTCCTCCATCGATTCGGCGATCATCTTGTGGACGTTGCCGTGGCCGCAGCCGGGGCAATAGTGGGTGGCCTCCTTGGCCGGTCCGCTTTTCCGTTCGAAGACCTGGTAGAAGCCGTTGGATTTTTCGAAGGTTTTCATGACTGCGTGACTCCTTCCATGATCTTGGTGAACTCGTCCAGAAGTTCTTTGCTTCCGGGAACGACTCCGCCGCAGCGTCCGTAGAAATGAACGGGAACCTTGCCGTTCACCGCCAGTTGCACGTCTTCGACCATCTGTCCGGTGGAGAGTTCCACGGCCAGGAATTGGCTTGCCGTACCGGCCAGTCTGGCGATGACCTCGGTCGGGAACGGCCACAGGGTAATGGGCCGCAGGAGCCCGACCTTGAGCCCCTGCTTGCGGGCCATGTCCACGGTGGAGTAGACGATCCTGCTGACGACGCCGTAAGCCACGACTATGAGGTCGGCGTCCTCGGTTTTGTACTCCTCGAAAATCACCTCGTTGGCCATGATTTCCTTGTATTTGGCATCGAGTTTCAGGTTGTGGTCTTCCAGATCATGGGGATCCAGAACGATGGAGCTGACCAGGTTGCCGGAGGTTTCGGGCTCGCCGGTGACACTCCATTCCGAATGGTCGGGCAGGTCGGTAACGCCCTTGGGGATATCCACGACTTCCATCATCTGGCCGGTGATGCCGTCGGCCATGATGCAGGCCGGGTTGCGGTACTTGTCCGCCAGTTCGAAGGCCTTCATGGTCAGGTCGCACATCTCCTGGGCTCCGTTGGGAGCCAGGGCTATCAATCTGTAATTGCCGTGGCCGCCGCCCTTGGTGATCTGAAAATAATCGGCCTGCTCGGGAGCGATGTTGCCCAGTCCCGGACCACCGCGAACGATATTGACCACGACGCAGGGCAGTTCCGCGCCCGCGCAGTAGCTCAAGCCCTCCTGCTTCAAGCTGAAGCCGGGGCTTGAGGAAGCGGTCATTGTGCGAATACCCATGCCGGCGGTGCCGTAGACCATATTGATGGCCGACACTTCGCTTTCGGCCTGGATGAACACGCCGCCGAGGGCGGGGAAGTGCAGGGCGGCCGCGTGGGCCACTTCACTGGCCGGGGTAATGGGATAGCCGTAGTAGGCCCGGCATCCCGCCGCCAGCGCGCCGACGATGATGGCGTCGTTGCCCTTCATGAACTGTTTCGCCATGGACTTTCTCCCGTCGAGTTGAAACCAATCAGGCTAAGGTTTGATTACGCGGATCGCGCCCGGTTCCGGGCAGGCGTAAAAACAAAGGCCGCAACCGGTGCAGTCCGCTCCGGTGTAATAAGCCGGGTGATAGCTGGCACTGTTGAGTATGTCGCTGATGGCGATGACACTCTTGGGGCAGACGGCCAGGCAAAGCTGGCAACCCTTGCAGAGTTCCCCGTTGACCTCCATGAAAGGCACGTCCAGCGCGGTTTTTTCGGTCATGGAAATCACCTCG
>JAUVII010000256.1 GCA_030592845.1 Candidatus Krumholzibacteriia bacterium
CGGTCCATCTTCGAGATGGCCGAGCTGGACCGGAATCGGGGCAACATCGATCTGGCCAAATCCGGGTTCCAGGATTTCCTTTCCAAGTACGAAAATTCCGAATTGTCGGACGATGCCCTCTACTGGCTGGGGGATCTTTCCTACGGCCAGGGTGATGATGCGTCCGCTTTGGGTTATTTTGAAGATATGCTGGATCGTTTCCCTGGAAGCGAGTGGGCTGCCGCGGCCCTTTACAAGTCGCGGTCCTGCCTGGTGAACCTCGGGCGCGACAGCGATGCCGCGGCCATGGGCGCCGCCCTGGTGGAGAGATACCCCGATTCCCAGGAAGCTGCCCTTTTGCAGGCTGACTCCGGGGATGAATAAAAGGAGAAGCTGAGGTGCCGAAGTTTCCCGTTCTCAAGATGGCCCGTGGACTTTCCCAGGTCTTTCGTCCGGTCGAGGTGACCAACATCGACGACGATCACCACGCCTTCATCGTGCGCTACAGCGGCGACTACATCGTGCATTCCCACGACAAGGATGAATTCGTCTATATCCTGGAGGGATCCCTGGTCCTGGAAATGGAAGGCAAGGAAGTGGAAGTACGCCAGGGAGAGGCTTTCCTGGTTCCGGCCGGCACCCTGCACCGCCCGCGGTGCAAGAACATGGCCCTCGGTCTGGTGGTTGAAACCCGGGGTCTGCAAAAACAGATGGATCCCCAGGTCTGATTGCTGTTGTTCTTGCTGATGATTCTGAATTGATTGAAAAAGGGCGGCCTGATGGCCGCCCTCTCTTATTGCCGGGAACAAGTGGTTTTATAGTGCCGCCGGGTCTTCGCCGAGCATCTTCTCGATCCACAGTGCGTCACCACGGCTGCCGATGTAGAGCGGCACTCTCATGTGAAGGTCCTCCGGGACGATGTCCAGGATTGAACCGCTGCCGTCGCTGGCGTAGCCGCCCGCGTTTTCCACGATCATGGCAAGAGGAGCCGCTTCGCACATGAGGCGGAGTTTGCCTTTGGGGTATTCGGTGGTGGGAGGGTAAAGGTACACCCCGCCATACAGGAGATTGCGGTGGAAGTCCGCCACCAGCGATCCGATGTAGCGCGACGACATGCCCGCCCCATCGGTGGGGGCGTCCCTGCGGGTGGATTTTTTCGAGTCCCGGCCGTACTTGAGCTGGCGCAGGACCTCCCTCACCCGGGGACTCCACCTGGGCTCGTAGGCTTCGTTGACGGAATAGATTTTCCCGGTAAACGGGGTCATGATGTTCTCGTGGCTCAGCAGGAACTCGCCGATGCCCGGGTCGAGGGTAAATCCGTGAACCCCGCTGCCCGCAGTGTAGACAAACATGGTGCTGGAACCATAGATGATATATCCGGCCGCGACCATTTCGGAGCCGGGCTGCAGGAGGTCGTCCTGGTTGACGTGGGCGAGTTGTGATTTTCTTTTCCAGATCCCGAAAATGGTGCCCACCGAAACGTTGGCGTCGATGTTGGAGCTGCCGTCCAGCGGGTCAAATACCACGATGTACTTGCCGGTGCCCTGGCTGGTGTCGGCGAACACGGGATCGGCCAGTTCCTCGCTGCCCATGATGCATACCTGACCCCGCCGGCCGAGGCATTTCAGGAAAACGTTGTTGGCGAATTCATCCAGCTTCTGGATCACTTCGCCTTGGACATTCTCCTGGCCGGTGGCGCCCAGGAGGTCTTCGACCAGGCCGGCCTTGGTGACGTCGCGACTGACGACCTTGGCGGCGAACGAGATGTCGTTCAACAGGCTGGTGAAGTCCCCACTGGCACTGGGATGCAGCCTCTGCAGGTCAAGGACGTGGGATTCTATGGTTTGCAGATTCTTGGGAATCTTGGTCATTTAGGGCCGCCTCGGCACCCCCGCAAGGAGGGCGGACAGGGTCTTGGAAATCGGGTTCAGTCAACATAGTAACAGTATGTGCGATCCCCACAACGATTCTCTTGCTTTGGCCCATTTTGTTTGCCATCGTGGCCCCATAATCAGCATTCTCCACGGTCGGATTCAGACCAGTCCTGTTCGGAAGGAAATACCATGTCCGAAGCCATGTTCGACGTTCCGTTCCCCGAGAACGAACCCATCCTGGGATACCTCGACGGATCCCCCGAAAAGAAGTCAATGAAGGCCGCGCTGAAAAAGATGGCCTCCGAGAAAATCGACATCCCCATGGTCATCGGCGGCAAGGAAGTGCGCACGGGCAACCTGGCCGACTGCGTGATGCCCCACAAGCACAGCCACAAGCTGGGCCAGTACCACAAGGGCGGGGAAAAAGAAGTCAAGATGGCCATCAAGGCGGCCCAGAAGGCCAAAAAGGGTTGGGCGGCCACCCCGTTCCAGCACCGCGCGGCGATCCTGCTGAAGGCTGCTGAACTGTTGGCTGGCCGGTACCGTCAGGTGCTCAACGCCTCGACCATGCTGGGCCAGAGCAAAAACGCCCTGCAGGCCGAAATCGACAGCGCCTGCGAACTGATCGATTTCTGGCGTTTCAATCCCACCTACGGGGCCCAGATCCTGAGTGAGCAGCCGGACAGCGCTCCCGGTATGTGGAACATGCTGGAGCAGCGGCCGCTGGACGGTTTTGTGTTTGCCGTCAGTCCCTTCAATTTCACCAGCATCGCCGGCAACCTGACCACCGCACCCGCCCTGATGGGCAACACCGTGGTCTGGAAGCCCGCTTCCAGTTCGGTGTTCTCGGGCCATTACATCATGCAGATCCTGAAGGAAGCCGGCATGCCTGACGGAGTGATCAACTTCGTCCCCGGCAGCGGCGGCCAGATCGGCAACCCGGTCATGGCCAGTCCGGAATTGGCAGGCGTCCACTTCACCGGCAGCACCGCGGTGTTCCAGGGAATGTGGAAACAGATCGGCACCAACATCCACAACTACGGCTGCTACCCGCGGATCGTGGGGGAGACCGGTGGCAAGGATTTCGTCTTTGCGCATCCCAGCGCCGACGTGGACGCCCTGGTGACCGCCCTGGTCCGGGGATCTTTCGAGTACCAGGGACAAAAATGCAGCGCCGCGAGCCGGGCCTACATCCCGGACAACCTCTGGAAAGAGGTCCGCAAGAAGCTGGTGGACATGGTCGCCTCCATCAAAATGGGTGACGTGACCGATTTCCGGACCTTCATGGGCGCGGTGATCGACAAGCACGCCTACGACAGCATCAGCGGATACATCACCCGCGCGCGCAGCAAGGCGGCCAAGGGCAGGGCCAGAATCATTGCCGGCGGCAAGTGCGACGATTCGGTGGGTTACTTCATCGAGCCGACGGTGATCCTGGCCGAGGACCCCATGTACGAGTCGATGGTCGAGGAGATCTTCGGTCCCGTGCTGTCGATCCACGTCTACAAGGAAAAGGACCTGCTGAAGACCCTGCGGATTTGCGACAAGTCATCGGCATACGCCCTGACCGGCGCCATTTTCGCCCAGGACCGGGCCGCCTTGATCATGATGAAGGCCGAGCTCGAGGGCACCGCGGGCAACTTCTACCTGAACGACAAGCCCACCGGTGCTGTGGTTGGGCAACAGCCCTTCGGTGGCAGCAGGGCTTCGGGAACCAACGACAAGGCCGGAAGTTATCTGAACCTGATCCGCTGGACCAGTCCGCGGACGGTCAAGGAGACATTTGACCCGCCGCGGGATTATGTATACCCTTACATGTCCACTCGATAAGGATGCCAGGGGTTTATTCTCCTGAACCTGTCGATGGGTGAGCAAGGGAGGGACGGCTGGAGAGCCGTCCCTCATTTTTTTTGTGTCTGCAGGGGGAGGGGGGTGGGGGGGGGGTGTTTTTGGGGGGGGGTGGGGGGGGCGCCCGCGGACCCCCCGACGTAGCGGGGGCGGCCCCCCGCCAGGAGCGGGCGCCGCGCCCCCGCGCGGGCGCGTCGCGGCCTGGGGGCGGGGTTTTATTTTGTGGCGGGGGGGTGAGTGGGGGGGGCTGGGTGGGTATTTGGGGGCGTATGGAGGGGCTGGAGCCAGGATGGCGGAGGCTCCGGAGTCGAGTCTGCCGTAGCCATGGATGGCGTAGTCGGACGCCCCAAAAAAGGCACCAATCTCCAAACTCTTCTTAA
>JAUVII010000252.1 GCA_030592845.1 Candidatus Krumholzibacteriia bacterium
CAACCAGGCAGCGAATGGAAGCAGGATCAGATATTCATATCTCGAGATGACGGCCAGGGTACAGAGCAATCCCGCCACCAGGAATCGGTGTCTGAAAAGGCAGAAGGCGGCCCACAGAAGCAGGGCAACCACGAAAAGGTCCGTACAGCCCGAATAGCTCAGCAGAAAGAAAAGCGGCCTCGTTGCCAGCGACACGACGGCGATACAACCCGGGATCCAGCCCAGCCAGATGACCGTCAGCACGATCACCGACATGGCGGCCAGGACAGATACCAGCTTGGCGGCTGTGAAGTAAGACCAGGCCGGCACCGGATCGGAGAATGGCAAAGAAAACATCCAAAGCACCAGTGGATAACCGAGGCCGTGGGCCGTGAACGGATTGACGTCGGGCCAGAGCAGGTTCAGTTGGCCGGGAGACCAGTCGCCCGCAAACATGTTGTCGACGCCCGCGGCGCCGTTGATGTACATCAAGGTCAGATCGGATTCCAGACCCATCACGCGTGGCGTGCCATGAGGAACCAACAGGACAAAGGTGGCATAGATAATGGCGAGAGCGAGGCCAACGACGATTCTTCTCCTCATGCCCTTCCTCGCTTTGGCCCGATTCCGGAGAGTAGGCACTAAAGGGGCGTGGCTTATTCACCGCACATACCAACCGCCGGCCAACCTCTTAATATGAAGAAAAAGTAACGGTCTCCGCTGACCGGGTTAATCCCTCAGATCAGGAAAACGAACACCCTCGGAAGATTATCAGAATGGACAATTACCCGTCAAGCTGCATGCCGCTGTTATGCGGGCCGATGTTCCAGATCCCGGCCGGTAATTCCCGACCCGGCCGGTTCTTGCTCCCAACCTGGTAGCGTGGAGCCGTGGACGGCGGAAATTCACAGGCAAGATCAGATCTGTTATAATCAAAATTCCTAATTCGACAGGAATTCCCGAGCGGCGATCGGCGTCGGAGCGTCCTGTCCCGTAGCCGCCTCCAGCATCATCCGGAATCAGGAGGAAGTCGATGAAGACCAAGTGTTCCATCGGGGTGTTTGTTCTCCTGACATCGGTTTTTGTTTCGGACGGGTTCGCGATCATCAACGGTCAGGTCGAGACGGACCATGCCGCAGTCGGTGTCGTCTCGGATGGGGTCGGGAACATGGGTTCGGCCGTCCTGATCGATTCTTACTGGGTGCTGACCTCGGCGGCTTTCGTTTCCGTCTGCACGGACGGTTTTTTCTACGTTGGCCTGGACTACGCAACGCCGGACACGGCCCACGCCATCTCGGATGTCTATCCCCACCCGAACTACGATCCCGACACCGGTGCCCACAACATCGCCCTGGTCCGTCTGGCGGCGCCGGTCGCGGGAGTCACGCCCATCCCGTACTTGACATCCCCGTCCGCTCTCTTCCCCGGATCGACCGTCCTGTTCGTGGGGTACGGATGGACCTCGCTGCACGATGACAGCAATACGATCCGGCATAGCTGTTCGAATATGGTCTCCCATCTTGAGGCGATGACATTCGTCACTCTCGACAGCGACGCGGGTCCATACCTGGGCGATGCCGGCGGGCCCGCCTTGTTGGATATCGGCGGCATTCAGCATGTGGCGGGTCTCGTCTCCCTTATCGCTGCGGGCGAGCTCGAATACACGGTTTCGGTCCGGGTTTCCGTGTACGACTCGTTCATCCAGACCGTGATGGCGGCAAATCCTCCGCCATCCGGCGTTGCGGATGAAATTCCATCCCTGTTCGTGTTGCACCCATGCGTGCCGAACCCCTTCAATCCGCAGACCACGATTCGCTACGACCTACTGGAGCGGGCGCATGTCAACCTGCAGATCCATGACATCGCGGGCCGGCTGGTGAGGACGCTGCTGGATGGTGAAATGGTCGAGCCGGGTAGGCGCGAGACTGTCTGGCGCGGCCGCGATGCAAAGGGCTGCATGATGCCGTCAGGCACGTACTTCTACCGCTTGGAAGCCGGTGGCAACGTCCAGACCATGAGGATGACGTTGCTGAAGTGAGATCTGAGGTCAGAAAAATATAATCGAGAGCCGGCGATGCTTTTCCGATGATCCTTCCATAGCATATCGTCGCCCGTCGAGAATCCACCAGTTAGTGGAGCCCCAGACACGCAAAAGGCAAAATGCTAAGAAGCTCAGCCGATGCAATTCCATTGCCGGCCCCCGAAGTCCGTTGCAGAGCATGGTGTCAGTCAAACCGGACTGGTTACATCTTATATACAAACAATCCATACGACAAGTAGGTCAATATATTAATTGGTTATTAAATCTCGCAGACAATGATCAGGTGTTCAGCCCCGGCTACCGAAAAAGCACCTTGATCCCGGACCAACTCACCTTCTGAACAGCGACCGGGTTTTCCGGAGCCAGCACCATGCTGAAGTGCATGACCGCATCACTACCCCCAGTGTCCGCCTGATAGACCTGAAGGTGATGAATGATCTCCAACCGATATGACCCCGTACCCGAGCACACAGCCCTGAAATCACCAGACGGAGGGTTGACCCCGGTCGTGAAAACAATATCCATGGTCTGAAGGTCGATGATCGAGACAATGGATTCGTGGTTGGTGCCCTGGATGTCCAGGCTGCCCTCGATTACGAATGAACCCACGGAATTGAATTCCGCCAGAATGAGATTCCGGGCTTCGTAAAAATTGGTCTCGCCCGGAATGCCCCGGCCCATATCTCCCTGCAGGGTGCCGGTCAGGGAAATGGTTTGTTCTGCCGCAACGATTTCGGAGGAATGATTGGCTTGGGCGTGACCATCTTCCCACCACACAGAAGGATGGCCTTCAAAAATTCCCGCTTCCTCAGACGAAACGGCATCTGAAAGTCCATCATACGGCGGGAGCTGGTCGATGACACTGGCGTAGGCCTCACGGAAGAGGTCACCGGTGGTGATCTGCCCCGAGGCGGTCGTTGACAATGCGGTCAGAGTCACAATCAGGCCGGCAAAAACAATAGTCTTCTTCATGGGATTCGCTCCCCAATAATAATTGATATGCCCCTTTGGAAGTGGATGAAGTTAGGAACGTAAAATCAGGCAGTCAAGACCAAGGGTGTTTCCTGCCGCGACTGTCGGTTATCTTCAATTATGGTGGAATCTCGGGCGAAGAAATTGACGGAGTAGTCATGACGGGAAAAAATGAAACCACGGTTGCCTGGGCCACGGATATCCACCTCGACCATGCCGGGCCGGAGGCCGCTCTGGCGTTCATCGAGCGGGTGCGGGTGAGCGGTGCCACAGCCCTCCTCGTGGGCGGCGACATTGCCACGGCAGTTGATGTAAACGAGCACTTGGTGGATCTCGCGGATATGACCGGTATGACTGTCCACTTCGTGCTCGGTAACCACGACTATTACGGTGGGTCCGTCACTCAGGTCCGACAGCGCGCCGGGGCGCTGGACCACCCCGATCTCCGTTGGCTGCCCGAGGTTGGGCCGCAGGAGTTGATGCCCGGCCTTGCTCTGGTCGGCCATGGAGGCTGGGGCGATGCGGGAATCGGTGACTTCGCCGGGTCCGATGTCGTGCTTTCGGATTACCTCGTGATCGCGGAACTGCGCACGGCCTTCAACGAAGTCGAGTTCACCGGGGTTTTTGGTGAGGGTACGCCGCTTGAAGCGGAACTCCGGCGCCTAGGCCGTGACGCCGCTGACACTTTGGCCCCGCAACTCGCGGAAGCCGCCAAGACAAGCCGCCAGGTCATCGTGCTGACCCATGTGCCGCCGTTTCGGGAGGCGAGTTGGCATGAGGGTAGGATTTCGGGCGAGACCTGGCTGCCTGCGTTCACATGTGGTGCAATCGGAAAGTTGCTGCTGAAGGTCGCCGGCGAGAATCCCGAATGCCGGTTCACCGTGCTGTGCGGGCATACCCACGGTCATGGGTCGGCTCGAATGGCTCCCAACCTCATCGTCCATACCCAAAGGGCCGAGTACGGTCGGCCGGGATTCGTGCTCGTGGAGGCCGGCACCGACGCTGTCGAAGTCCTTCCGTAGGCCCTAACTCATCCCGGAAGGGCAAAACCAGGGGTCGAAGAGGATGGTATTGATAAAATAAGGCCATATGTCCTCTCACTTTTCCTTCTGGGAGGGGTTAGAGTCATCACTTCGGTGAGGCTTCTGCCCCTCCAAG
>JAUVII010000036.1 GCA_030592845.1 Candidatus Krumholzibacteriia bacterium
GGCCTGGCCCCGCTTCAGCTTCCTGGCCGATGATCCGCAAAGGACAAAATTGATGTCACTATTCTCGATCAGCCAGTGCACTTCGTCCAGGACCTGGGGCACTTTTTGAACTTCATCAATAATGACGGGGTGTTTCGCCGCCGTGTCTTTTCTGGCCAACAGCCGTTCCCTGAGCAGGAAAGGGGCTTTGCTATAGTTAAGAAAGGTGTCGGTTTGCAGGAAGTCGATGAAGATGCTCTGGGGGAATTGCTTGCGAAGCAGAGTCGTCTTGCCGGTCTTTCTCGGACCCCACAGGAAAGCTGACTGGCCGGCCGGCAAGTCGATTGAGAGGGTTCTTTGTATTTCAGACATCTTGGCACAAACTCCAGAATAGTTGAACTAATTTGAAGTATATAGTGCAAAAAGTAGCCATATCAAGGGATCTGTTTCCATAAAGACCTCAGGGGATAGGCATCAATTGCTTGCAGTCACCGCATTATCCCATCCACCACACCCCAGGGGCTGGGTGGGCAATTACCCCCGCGCGCGTTGAATCAACGCCAGGTCCGCCAGAACCAGGGCCGCCATGGCCTCGACGATGGGAACCGCCCGGGGCACCACACAGGGATCATGCCGACCGCGAGCTTCCAGGGTGGTTTCCGCACCTGAAAAATCTGCTGTCTGCTGGGCGGTGCCGATAGTTGCCGGCGGCTTGAAGGCCACGCGGAACACGATCGGTTCCCCGTTGGTGATTCCACCCTGCACTCCGCCACTGCGGTTGGTCAGGGTACCCAACCCTTCCTTTTTCTGGACAAACAGATCGTTATGGGCGGACCCGCGTAATCGGGTGCCGCTAAAACCCGATCCGATTTCGAATCCCTTGGCCGCGGGAATCGAAAGCATGCCCTGGGCCAGAAGGGCATCCATCTTGTCGAAAACCGGTTCGCCCCAGCCGGCGGGCACACCCCGGCAGACGCAGGAAATGACTCCACCAACCGAATCCTGATCCTTCCGGGCCGCCTTGACGGCTTTCTCCATGGCCTTGGCCATGGTCTGATCCGGGCAACGGATAGCGGTGGTGTCCACCATCTCGCGGGTTACGGTAGCAGGATCCACGTCGGCGGGGCCTGTTTCGCCGACACTGTCGACCCAGGCCACAATCCGCAGACCGAAATCGGCGGCGAGCCATTTTTCAGCCACGGCTCCCGCCGCCACCCGGGCCCAGGTTTCCCTGGCGCTGGCCCGCCCCCCACCGCTGGAAGCGCGGATTCCATATTTGGCCTGAGTGGTGAAATCCGCGTGGGATGGCCGGGGAATGTCATTGAGAGCGGAATAATCCTGCGGTTTCTGATCCCGGTTACGAGCCAACATGGCGATGGGGCTGCCAAGGGTCAGGCCATTCTCCAGGCCCGACAGGAATTCGATTGTGTCCGGTTCCTTCCGGTCCGTGGTCATGGGACCCTGGCCCGGGCGGCGGCGGTCCAACTGGGACTGCACGTCGGCTGCCTCCAAGGCCAACCTTGGAGGACAGCCGTCCACCACCACGCCGACACCACCGCCGTGGGATTCACCAAAGGTGGAAATCCTGAAAATTTTGCCAAAGGTGCTGGACATGACACTCCACCGGATTGGACCCCAATGAAATTGTGAGCCCTGAATTGTAAAAACTACTGGTGGTCATAATGTCAGAACCTGTGCCACTTGGCAACGGAATGAAGCCGCCGCCACCCTTCCCATGCATGGGGGCAGCGGCCGCTTCGGTCGCAAACAATGAGTCCTCCCAGCCTCATCGCATGCCCCCGGTTCAATGCAACCCTTTGGCCAATAACCGGCGCACGGCACCATCCGTCGGAGAATTTCACCATGGCTTTGAATGCCAACAGTTTAAAACACCCTGCTCGGGCGGGTTAACTTATGACCTGGGAAAACCATCCCAAATCTGTCCCGGTATTCACAAAAAAGTGTCCCACCTCACTCCCCCGAGGTGGGACACTGACACGTTTTCCGAGGATCGAACCCGCTCAGTTCCTTTGCAGAACTCTCCGGATGGCAGACTTCTTGTGGGGCTTGTTCTTCTTCGGAGCATCAGCTTCGCCCAGGATGGCGTCCAGGAACAGACCCACGATATCCGGGTCATAGCGCTGGCCGAGATTGTCTCTCAATATTCGGGCCGCGGTCTGAGGCGCGATGGGTTCATGACTGCTGGTGCCGGTAACCATGGCAACGTAATTCTCAACCACCGTCACCACCCGCGCGGCCAAGGGAATATCCCGGCCCTCCAGTCCACGGGGGAACCCTTCTCCGTTGAATCGTTCGTGGTGGCAATGGACCACATCCACGATGGTTTTGGGCAGGTTCAGTTCTTCCAGGAGCTTGGCGCCATCGGCGGGATGACGGCGGTACACCGGCCACTGGGTGGGATCCATCTCCTCGGGCGGCTTCATCAGATCATCGTCCTTGTCGATCAGACCGATATCCCGCAGCAGGCAGCCGTAGGTCAGGTTCCGCTCCTGGTCCGGTGGGAATCCCATGACTCGGGCCAGACGGTGGACATGGTCGACGATCGCCTGGGTCAGCCTGTCATGGCCGAAACAGCGTTTTTCCCGCTGGGCCACCAGAATCCGGACCAGTTGGAGATTAACGTCGGCATTGTCGTTGTTGTCGTCGAACCGGGCCAGCAACCTGGCCGTCTCACTGAATATCCGCAGGATCCGGTCTCCCGCATCGTCGCAGGTGAATTCCTCATCAAGACCGAGGATGGCCGTGCCCAGACATTCATCTTCCCAAATCAGGTTGACGATCCAGTCGGCCTGGCATTCGGCCAGGCGATCCTTGACCGGCTGGAATGTGGCCGGGATGTTGGCTGTCTCGACGGGACGCTGCATGCCCTTGAAATACTGGCGGATCTTCTGGTTGCCCAGGTCCAGGCTTTCCCAATGATTGTGTTGCCCGACCATGACCTGGGGCCGTGTCATATCGGGGCCCAGGAACGCCAGATTCCGTACCGGCAACGCGGACCAGCTGTGCCGGGCGAAAAGTCTCCAGAAATGGGGACGGTCATCGGCATCCGGAAGGTTCAGGGCCAGGGTCAGCAGGACCTTGGCGGTTGCATCGTCATCAGCCGCCGGCATCGACCAGGAATCCGGAAGAGTATGATCATCAGAATCGTCCCCACCGGCTGAGCCCGAGGTTTCGCCGTTATTGCTTGCCCCGGCCTGGCTGGAGGAAGCCGTGTCCATGCCTCTTTCCAGAACCTGCAGCAGCAATTCCAGCGCGAAGTGTTCAGCGACGGTATACTCGATTTCCTCGCCCCCGCGATTGAGCAGGAGAATGGCCGCCAGTTTATCCTCGCGCATGACCGGCAGGATGATCTGGGGATTAATTTCCTCCAGAAGGCAAATTTCGTCTTCGTTCAGTTCGTCTTCCTGAAGATCCAGCATGGTCAGGGGGCTGGCTACCTGTTCCAGCTGGCGAACCAGCGAACAATCAATGGGCAGTTGCCATTCCTGGTCCGGATCCTCCATCATGCCTTCCCGTTCCACCAGGAGATGGGCATCTTCGGCCAGGCCATGGCTGAACAGGAGGTTGCGAAGAGTGGCCGCGTATTCCGAATGGTCCTTGTACTCGGTCCAACTGCCCAGCGCGGCCACAGCCTCGGACAGGGAGGTGTACTGGTGGTCCTTGCGCCGCCCCAGGCGAACGGAAGTTTCCTCGACGGGTCCGTTGAACTCCTCGAGAACCTCGTTCATGGCGGATGAAGCTTCGTCGGGCTTCTTCGATTTCTTCGGTTTCCGAGCCTTTGCCATGGGTTTTACCGGGAGTTCCTGGGACTCCCCAGCCAGCATCTCATCCATGGATTGTTTCGTGGGCGCAGGTTTCTTTTCCGGTTTCTTGTCCGGTTTCTTGTCCGGTTTCTTTTCGGCCTTCGGTTCAGGCGCCGCTTCCACCGGGGCGGGAGCATCTCCGGTCAGGTCCGCCTCGGCGTCCTTGACGGTGGCAAAATACCGTAACGGCAGGTCCTCGAATTTCATTTTCAGGAAACGGCGCACCATTTCCTTCGCCCCCACGAATACCGCCTCACCACCCTCCGAGGTCAAACGGCGCTGGAAATCGGCCAGGATGACCGCCCCGCCACCACCCATCGAGGAAAGCCCCGAAAGGTCCAGGATCAGGTGGACCTTGCCCTTGTCCAGGCAGCGTTCGGCCAGATCGAGCAGGTTGTCCTTGTCCGAGCGACCAATGATGCCCGACAACCCGATGCCGAACAGCTTCGGATTCTTGAGATTCAGGGGATTAAAACGGGTTGCCATGGATTAGACCAGGGTTTCCGTCAGCCACCGGTCAAGGACCGATCGCAGGAATCGCCATTCGCTACCAACCTTTTTTGCCGGAATCTTGCCTTCCTTGGCCAGCCGGCACACCGTCTTGACGTGCATTTTCAGGTATTGGGCGGCTTCAATAGAAGTCATCACCTGACCGAAATTGTCTTCTCCACCGATAAATATCCTGGAAGAATCTTTGTAGTCAGCCATTGAGGAGGTCTCCTTCTCTGGATTCTCTCTTGAATTCAAGAGTGATGCGTGCCACATCACGATATGGGAAACTTGCAACTCCCATGCCCACATGGAAGCCGACCCCAAAACGGCAGAAAACGCTATTATTAAGGGACTTAACAGGAATTATTAGGAATAGCGGGGAACGGTGGGACGCAGTTCGGCTGTGCAGGATACATCAAGGCTGAGAAAGGCGTTGCAATATGCGGTGGAGATCCGCAGGGTCATAGGGCTCTCTCCAGGCGCCCTCCGCCCCCAGGGACATGGCTCTTTGCCGGTCCGAGGCAAGAGAGGAGGAACCTCCCACGATCAGCACCAACGGAACCTTCACCGTTCCTGGCCCGGCGGCCAACCCGTCCCTTACCCGGGACAGATACCGGGTTGGCTCGAGGTTATCGCAGAGAACCGCGCGGGGTTCGGACCCGGCGGCCAGAAAATCCAGCATCTGCCCGTGGTCACCTGGTATCTCCACCCTGAAATCATGTTTGGCCAGCTTTTCGGAGATCTGATCCCGGCGAAAAGTGCTGTCCACCAGCAACAGGAACAGGGACGCGCCTCGATCCGGTCCCGAGCGATCTTCATCATGGCGGCCCGGGCCTGCTCCCGGCTGGAAAAGGGCATCCCCCTTTTTTCTCAAGCTGAGCCAACGCCGGTGCAACTGCTGCTCCTGGAGCGGGGTCAGGTTGTCGGCGTTCCAGCGATATCCCCATCTGCGGAACTGGTCATCCACATCTTCAAGGACTGCCAGAGGCGTGCCCGCGTGACGGAACGAGGCCACCGCCGCGCTCCAACCTCCATCTGCGGCCAGGTCCGCGGCCGGGACACCCTGGTCTTTCCTGGCCAGGATTTCCTCCAGGTAGTCAGCCAGCCGTTCCAGGGGAGAGTAAAGATGAATAGGAAAAGATTCCGGAGAGGAATCGAAACAAGTCGCCCATTCGCCGAGCACCCCACCCAACCTTGCGAAACCTTCGTCCCGGGAACCGGAGGGCCCGGCCAGGGCGGTCAAGAGTCGCGCGGACACCTTGATGCGGGTCAGATGGGACACCATTCCGGGTACGGTTTCCAGGGTCCCGCAAAAATGGCGGAACTGCTGCAGCAGTTCCGCCAGATAGTCGGCCAGTTGGCCGGGACCGATTTCCTTTTTTTCAATTCCGTTCATGTCCTGATCCGGTGGCTGGGGCCTCGGCCCGGGCCTCGACCCACTGGACCGGAAATTATTTCAGGGGCTTGGCACTGAAATCCGAAAGGTCGAAGACCATATCGTCATCGGGTGCGCCCTCCGGCTCCGAACCCACCGCCTGATCCAGGGGCATGGCGTCCAGGGACGTGGCACCGAAATCATTAAGGTCATGGATTTCTTCACCGTTGGATTCGGGCTCCTGTTCCAGGGAAACTCCACCCAAATCCGAAAGTTCAAATACCTCGTCCGGGACCGGTTCATCTTCAACGGCCTCGGGCACGGCGCCGAAATCGGAAAGTTCGAACACCTCGTCGGTTTCCGGCATTTCAGGTTCTTCAGCTTCGGGAGAGGCTCCGAAGTCCTCCAGATCGTACACCTTTTCCTCATCTTCGGGAAGAGGCATATCCAGGGGACCAGCCGCATCCAGGCTGAACCTGTCCGGCTTGTCCAATACCGGTTCAGGTTTTTCCTCATCGGAAGGCGGTATCGAGGAACTTGTTTCCAGGCCAGGCATGACCGAAGAGTTAAAATCGGGATCCGCGGGATGGTCATCCGGCGACATGAGAGGGGAACCAGGGGAAGCGAAGGGATCCATCTCAAGGGATGGTTCGGCCTTCTCGGTTGACTCCGTATGGGGATTCGAACTGGAATCGAATTCGGCCCCGGTCATGGCCGCGAAGGACGTTCCCATCCGGACGAACCGGTCTTCCTGCTCGTTGAACCCATCAACCATTCTGGTGATCTTGCCGGATATCCTGGCAGCGGCGGGGCCAAAGTCCGGGACCTCGTCGGCCAGGTCACGCAAAGGCGCCTGGTCATCCTCGGTAATCAGGACCGCAAGTGTTTCCAGCTTCTTGTGGACACTCCTGAAGGAAGGGGGCGTGGCGGCATCGCTGCCCTGGCTGTTCACCACGTCGGCCAGTTTACGGAACCCTGTGGTGAGGTCTTCGAGAGACTGACTCATGGGCAGCAGGCGTTCCCCGCGCGGCCCGAGACGCGCCACCTCCATGGCGATCTGGAAGGCCAGCTTGCTTCCCCGGTCGACCAGTTCATTCAATTCGGAATTGGGCAGGCCGTTCATGTGGCCGCCCGCGGTATGGCTGTCGAGGTCCCTGCGGATACCCTCGATGATGTCGGTCATGCCACCGTTGGAAGGGGCTTCGGCGATGCTGGTTTCCAGATGCCGGGCAAGGTTGTCCATCTGGCCCGCAAGCTCGTCAAGAGCCGCGC
The DNA here is from genome assembly GCA_030592845.1 of Candidatus Krumholzibacteriia bacterium. Lineage (GTDB taxonomy): Bacteria > Krumholzibacteriota > Krumholzibacteriia > LZORAL124-64-63 > LZORAL124-64-63 > JAGLCY01. The sequence goes on from JAUVII010000036.1 coordinate 6,943, forward strand.
ACTGGACTCCCAGACCATCGAGCGTCACACCATTCCATTGTCTTGATACCTGGATCAGGCCGAGGATTTTCCCGGAACTTTCCTTGTCTTTGGCTTCGTACTCATCGAGCTTGCCGAGGGCGACTTCCCGGGCATCGAAATACCGGATCATTTCATCAGCCAGGCGGCCCACGGCGGGATGGTCGAAGCGGCCGGTCAATTCCGCCCGGGAATTGTTGTTCAGGGCCTTCTCGAGCCGATGAAGTTCACCTTCGACGCCCATCAGCCTTTTCTGGCGGGCTTCCTGGAGACGCCAGGCGCCCAGGGTCCGGATCACAAAAGCTTCGGCGGGAGCATGTTCCTTGAATTCCTGGCTCTGCCATTCTTCCTGCTTGTCCAGGCTCAGCGCGGTTACGCGGTCGAGCATGGTCTCGGCGTCCTGCATCCTCCTGTTGGCCTCCATGGCCGTCCGGGACATCTTGTAACTCCCCAGCAGGGCCAAAAAGATGATGCCCATGGCGACCATGTACAGGATGTTCAACGGATGGTCGGCAAAGTTCAGGAGCTGATCGACCTGGAGAATATTTCCAGGCTGCCACAACGTGCGGGGATGCACACCTTCGGCCAGAAGAATAGCTCCGCCAACTCCCACTCCGGCAACCAGGATGGAAGCCGTAAAAAGGAAACCAAGACCGACGGCCGAAATTCCCCTGCGCCTTTTTTGCTTCCGGATGACGGCGGCGGCGGTTTCATCCGTGGGAATCTTTTCCGCCAAACCATTCTGCACCACCTCGGTTGCTTCGGATTCGGCGCTCTCCTGAGCGTTGGCGGCCTCGGGGGCCGGAGCGCCCATGTCGGAAAGATCTTCATAGTCCGACATATCATCGAAATCCGCGAACCCGTCGAGGGGGTCTTCGAAATCGTCGAAGTCCTCCTGCTCCACGGAAGTAGAATCCAATTCCATGTCGTCATTCCAATCGAAACGATCCTGCTCGCTCATTCCCCGTTCCTTTCACCTTGGGAGCGCCCGAAAGTCGGATTACCCGGTAAACGTCAGGCGCCGCAAGCCCGGGGAGGGAATCAGGGGCCATCCTGACCCGCTCCCGGAACATGCAAATATTCCCGAGTGTGATCGGCCTATTTCAGGGAAACAAAAGCCCAAAATGAAGGCGGGAAGTTTCCAGCGGTGTGAGAAATGGTCCAAAATCACCCACCGGCGCATCTCAAAATAACGGTCACATCTTCACTGCCTGTGTAACTTGTTTATTTTCAATAAATTATACGTCAACCCGGAACCCGGATTCGGCACGGTCCCTGCTTCCCTCCCAGGGGAAACCCGTTAACCGGAAGGGCTTTTTTCATGCCGAAAACATTGTGCAAAATCGAATCACCCTGTTTCCGAGGCCTGTTCCCGGACTGGTCCGGTCCCCTGCCCTGGAGTTTTTTCATGATGGAACAACTCCTCGAAGCCCGTGGCGAATCCATGTTCCCCACCAATGGCGCGGGCCCCGATGAGGACGTCAACGTATACCTGGCCGGACTGTTGGCGGATTTCCTGACCGGACATAACGACCCCCGGATCCAGTGGGGCGCAGGACCCGTGCTGCACCCACCCGGAAATGAGCTCGGCCCATCCTCACGCGCGGACCGGTATCGGGTCAATGCCGACCACAGGTTGCTTTTCCTGGGGCTGATGAACAGGGGAGACGGCCTGCGAAGGCGCCGCGTCCATTTCGGCCTGACCGCGGAGGAAACCCGCCGCCGGGATATGGGCATCGGCCAATGCTGCTATGGAATGGCCGCGAACCTGATGGAGGGAAAACCCGGCGCCAACTCAGGGCTGGTCCGGGTCCTGCGAAAACTGGAAGAAAATTACGAGGATTATGTCCACGTCCTGGGTGTGCTGGCGACACGTCGCTTCGGCCTCGGCGCGGTCCTCAGCGACCGCGATCTGGCCGGTCTTTTCGACCTGGCCGGGTGAATTAGCCGCCACCCGGTTGATCTTCTAGGCGGACCCGCAGAAACTGAGGATCTGGTCGTACAATACGTCCTTCCCATGCTCCGTGAGGATTGCATGGCCCCCGTGAGGAAAGACCTGGAAACGCGAACCCTTGTTACGCGACTTGTTTTGCAGAAACCTCAAGGATGTGGGACATGCCCGGTCATCGTCTTCACACTGGGCCGCGAAAATAGGCACCTGAATCTGACCGATCTTGCCTCTGGCCTTGTCCATACCCTCCATCAAATCCGCGTTCCAACCCAGCCATCTGTGAACCAATCGCAGACGATGGAGTTTCAGGCGAACCAGCCATCGCTGGAAAATCGACTCCCGCGGCATGATGGCCGGAGACAGAAGAACCAGGGACGACACGCTTTCCTGGAGGGCCAGGAGCAATGCCAGAGTGGCGCCGAATCCCATGCCCACAACGTGCACCTTGCCTCCGCCGCGGGACAGGAGCTGATAACACTGCCGTGCCTGGTACAGGGCCGATTCCCAGGACACCTCGCTGATGGTATTGCCCGGGGTGCCGTAATCCGGCAGACGCAGGACATAGACGTTGTAATCGGCATCGAAGAGAATTTCCGCCAATTCATGGAGATCGCCCGGCCCGGTGGAAACCCCATGGATCAACAGGCAGGAGCCCTTGGCGCCCTCCTTGACTCTCAGCACGCTGCGATCCGGGTCGGGGATCTTGCGGTCCTTTTCAAAGGAAGCGACGAGACGCTGATGGGCGCGCAGGGTCATGACATGGCCACGCGGAGAGTCGGGAAGCTGGCGGCGGGTCCGGGCCATATCCCAGGCGGACAGGGTCAAGGTCTGCGTATTGGTGGTGACGGGACTCGCCGAAGCCTGCGGTGTGGTCCGGCTTGGTGACGGAGATTGTCTGGAATCGCTCCCACGGGGTGGACGTCCCCGGGAGGAACTGCCGCGACCGGAGGGCCGGGATCCCGAGGACCGCCGCACGCCGGATTGTTGCCGCGGTGAACGATCTTTGCTCTGTCCGCTTTCTCTGCGCTGGCTCCCGCCGCGCTTCCTGTTGTTGTCGCGTCCATCTGATTTCAAACTGATTCCTCTTCCTGTATATCGATATCGCTCATTCGTGAGCAGACGATGTCGGGCCAGTCGCTTTCCTCGAGTCGGGCCAGAACAGCGTGATCGGAATATTTCCCCGACAATACAAATGCGGTGCGCATACCCAGCCGCCCGGCGGTGACGAGATCGGCCACCGGGTCATCCGAAATAAATAGGACCTCTTCCGGAGCAACGCCAACCCTTTTCAGGCCCTCCTGGTAGATGGCAGGGGAAGGTTTACCCACCGTAACCACCTGGCCGGTTCCGCCGACACCCTCCAGGGAGGCCGCCCAGGCGCCCGGACCGAGGCGGCGGCGGCCCGTATCATCGAGATAGAACTGGTTGCGATGAAGACACAAAATATCCACTCCATCATCCAACACCGGGCCCAGGACCCTGTCCAGGGCCGATATCGTCAGGTCGGGGTTCACCCCCAGAACCACCGCGTCGCAGGGTCCCTCGGCCACCAGCTCAAAACCTTCTTCACCCCAATAATCTTCCAGATGTGGCGTTCCCAGCCAATGGATTTTATTCCTGTTCCTCTCCCGGAGCCATTTCATTCCCAGACCCAGGGCCCCCACAAGGTGGTTTTCATTCACCGGAAAACCCGCCCGGAACAGGTCTTCCACCAGATCCGCGGGGCGATGGGTGGTGTTGTTGCTGACCAGGCAAAAAGGCCGGTCGGCAGCGGCAAGAGCGGTCAACCATTCCACCGCGCCGGGCACGGACCGGTAGCGTTTGTCTCGCACCAGCACCCCCTCGATATCGATCAGATAAGCCTTTGCCGGGATCGATCTTTTCATTTTTCCTCACGGCCTCCGGATGTCAGGCGGCCCGCCTCGGCAACCTCGGCAATCATGGTGTCGAAACAAGGGGCCAGACGATCCCAGCAGAAAGCATCCATGTCCCGGTCCAAAGAACACACGTGGCCACAACTGCTCCCGGAAACGAGGTCGGCCAGCAGGGCCACCAGTTCGTCTTCGGACTCGTAGAAATGCCGCCCCTTGCAGCGGGTCCCGTAGAGAGACGGGTAAACCTGGGCCCGCGGCAGGACGGGATAACATCCCGCATGGACCGCTTCGGCAACGGAGATCCCAAAGTACTCCTGTTCGGCGCAACTTACCACGATATCCGCGCGATCCAGGATGGCTTCGTAATCGGACCGCCCGGGAAGATGGCCATAGGCAAGGCATCGTGACCCCAGCCGGTCACGCAGGTCGGCGAAGGCATTTTCCTGCCCACGGGGCTCACCCAACAGGGCGGCGTCGAAATCCAGGCCCAAATCGAGCAATCGGATCAGGACGGCGGCAAACAGATCGGGCCTTTTATCGAACTCCCAGCGGTGATTCCAGAGAATGAGGGGCCGTTCGCCAAGGGGCCACGCCGGGCCGGCCCCCGGATCACATTTTCCGCCCCGGTACAAAGGAAAATGGTCCTCGGGCAGGGGCGGCCGATCCAGTCCCACACCCAGAACGGCGGACCGGTTCCGCAAACGGTCGGCGACCTTGTGGGGGACCGCCTCGGGCATCTTGTTCAGATATCCCGGCAGGGCGTCCAGATACAGATCGCGGTGCCATTCGGAGTTGAAAACCACCCGGTCGGCGGCCATCGAACTGATGATGTTGGTGAATCCAAAATGGTAATCGAACTCTTCTTCCGGACTCAGCGGATAGGTCAGCTGGTTCTCGTGCATATACAGCAGGATGGGTGTCCGATCCAGGGGTGGATCCAGCAGTCCCCGCAGGTCCGCCACATTGATAAACCCGGTCAGAAAAATGAGATCCGGGACCTCGGACAGCCCCTGGTTGATGATATCGGCGAACCAGGCCGCCGCCCCCCTCATGCGCCACTTCCAGAAGCGTCCCGGCAGAACGAGGCTCGAAAAGCCGTGGCGGGAGCTTTCCACGAGCCCCTTGCGGAAAGCCCGATGAGAACCTCCATCATAGGGTTCAATGAAAAGCACTTTGCATATTTTCAAATGCCACAACCTCTTATAAAGAAACCACGCCTGTCAAAATATTGGCGGGATTGATCAAAAAACCAACCGTATTGAATCGGTCTTTCGTTTCCTTTATAATTCATTCTGCTGCAAGATCTAGCTGAATTTCGCCCAAGATTCATCCCTGGGCCGGCAGATGAACCGAATTTCGACGCGACTCGCCATGCGTTTTCAAGACCAAGTGTTGGTCACCGAGTCGCGCCCCTGCTATCTGTCCACGGATGAATGAAACTGAAAAAGGAACCCGGTCATGAAGAAGATCCTGTTTCCCGTCCTGATCGCCCTGGTCCTGGGGACGGTAACGGCCCAAGCTAGCGTCTATGAAAACAGTTCCGTGGTGGGGCAGGTGCCCGACCGGGTACTCGTCACCGTCATAGCCGGGACCACCATGTCCCTGGACAAGGCATCCGGAACCCCCCGCGTGGGAATTGCCTCCCTCGACGCCGTGGCCGCCAAATTCTCCGTCAACAACATGGAACCCCTCTACGGCGACATGATCGTCAAACTGAGGGAACGGATGCAGGACAAATCCTCGGCGGATGCCCTGGACCGGGTCTGGGCCATCGATTTTCCCGCTGAAATGGGCCTGCACCAGGTCAAGGCCGCCTACGAGGCCCTGCCCGAGGTCCAGGAGGTTCGCCTGGTCGATATCTGCAGGATGGAAGACAGCTACCTGCCCAACGACCCGGGCATCAGCGGCTCGCAATGGTATCTGCGCAACATGTCCCTTGGCGGCGGGGATATCCGCGCCGTGGGCGGCTGGAATGAAACCCTGGGCGATTCCAACATCATCATCTGCATTCTCGATTCGGGTGTGGACTGGCACCATCCGGACCTGGGCGGAACGCATCCCGACAAGGTCACCGGCGCCATCTGGACCAACTGGACGGAATATTACGGAACACCGGGCCTCGACGACGACGGCAACGGCAAGGTCGACGACATCAGGGGCTGGGATTTCGTGAACGTCAGCCCCAGCCAGGCCTGGCCCGGCGAGGACGCCCTGACCCCGGACAACGACCCCATGGATTTTGGGAGTCACGGTACCTATTGCGCGGGAATGGCCGCCGGTATCACCAATAACGGGATCGGCGTCGCCGGTGCCGCGCCGGGTTGCAAGATCATGGCCGTGCGCTGTGGATGGACCACCAATGAAGGCCAGGGCGTGGTGCGGATGGATTTTGCCTCCGCCGGCATGATTTACGCCGCGGTCAACGGTGCCAAAATCATCAATTGCAGCTGGGGAAACACCTCGGGGATGATTTCCGCCGTGACCGCCGCCCAGAACGCCGGCGCCCTGGTTGTCACTTCGGCCGGCAACGATAACGATGATAATCCCGACTACATGTCCACCATGTCCGGGGTCATTTCCGTGGCCGCCACCGACGGCGACGATGCCAAGGCCTCTTTCTCTGATTTCGGATCCTGGGTGGATTTGGCCGCCCCCGGTGTGGCCATCTACACCACGGCCTACGTTCCCGATACGGACTCCCACACCTACGCGTCGGTTCAGGGAACCAGCTTTTCCTCCCCCATCGCCTGCGGCGCGGCGGCCCTGATCTGGTCGGCCCACCCCACCTGGGGCTGGACCATTGTGCACTCGGTCCTGGTTTCAAGCTGCGACAACATCGACGCCGAGAACCCCAGTTACGTCGGGCTTCTGGGCGGCGGCCGCATCAATCTGCAAAGGGCCCTCGGGGATAACGTACAGCAGTACCCTGCCGAGTATCCCACCATCTTCGACGCCATCAACTCCTCTTCCGCCGGCGACACGGTCAAGGTCGAAGGCACCGTTGCCCTAAGCAACGGCGTCACGCTGGACGGCCGGGGTATCAAGTTCTTCGGTGGATACGATGCCGGTTATGTCACCCGGGATGTTGAAGTTTCACCCACGGTCATCAGCGGGAACCTGAGCATCTCCGCCCTGCGATTCAGTGGCGACGTCGGCCTGGACACCGAGGTCGACGGTTTCCGGATCACCGGCGGCGGCGGCGTCATCGTGGGTGGAATTCCCTACTTCGCCCGCTACGGCGGCGGCATCCTGTTGAACGGCCACTCTCCCACCCTGCGCAACCTTGATGTGACGGGCAATACGGTGGGTGACGGCTCCAACCTCGGTTGCGGTGGCGGCATCTCGATGAACGGCTGCAGCCCCCTGCTGGAAAACGTCTCAGTCAGTGGCAATTCCGGTATTCTGGGAGCAGGTATTTTCATCTATGAAAGTTCTCCCACCCTGGTCGGCTGTGATATCTCCGACAACATCATCATCACGACAAATCTCTCCAACCCCCCGTTGGGCGGCGGTATCGAGGCCCTGGATTCCGACCTGACCATGACCGACTGCATCGTCTCCGGCCACCTGGAGCTCCAGGACGGCGGCGGGATGTACCTGGGCGGTTTCAACACCAGTTCCAATCTGAACATGACCGGTGGGGAAATTTCCGGCAATACGGCGACCACCAATGGCGCGGGGCTTTACATGAACGGCGGTACGCTGGATATGACCGGAGTCGCCATCGACGCCAACGTCAAGACCGCGGCAGCCCCCTTCATGCACGGGGGCGGCATTTTCGCCACCGCGGCCTCGGTGACCCTGGACAGTCTCCTTGTCACCGGCAATGAGGCCCATATTGGCGCAGGCATCGACTTGACCGACTGTACCGACGCCGTCGTCATGCATTCGGTCCTGACCGGAAACACCGCCATGTTCTGGGGCGGGGGACTGAACTACCAGGGCAACCCCACCGGCTCCATTACCAACAATACCTTCTTCGGTAACGATGCAACGGCCACCGGGGGCGCCGGTATCTACGTCAATCTCTGCTCTCCCGATGTTTCCAACAACATTTCCGCCTTCAATACCGGCGGGGCCACCAACGGCAACGGGATGGCCTTTTTGACCGCTCCGTCGAGCATCAACTGCAACGATGTCTTCGGCAACGCCGGCGCTGATTATACCGGCATCGCTGATCCGACGGGGACCAACGGCAACATCTCGGTGGATCCCCTGTTCTGCAATTCCGGCAGCGGCGACTTCAGCCTGACCAGCAGTTCTCCCTGCACCGCCGCCAACAGCGGCGGCTGCGGGTTGATCGGCGCGTTGACCGACGGTAGTTGCCTTTCACCCGTGGAAGAAGGCGAAATCGGAGTCCCCATGGCCTTCATGGTGGACCAGAACTTCCCCAACCCCTTCAATCCCAGCACCACCATCCGGTTTGCCCTGCCCGCTTCCGGCCGGACCCGGGTGGCCATTTTCGATGTGGCCGGACGCCACATAAAAACCTTGGTGGATGAAGAACTTCCCGCCCAGACGCATCAGGTTGTCTGGACCGGTGATGATGATGGCGGCCGCGGCGTGGCGGCCGGGGTCTACTTCTACATGGTTACCAACGGTTCTGATCGGTCCGTAGGCCGGATGGCTCTCGTGAAGTAGCCGTCCTCTATCCGGCCAGACACAAAGACGCCCAGAATAATCCGCAGGTACGAGGACTTTCTGGGCGTCTTTGTGTCTGGCCGGATAGAGGACGGCTACTTCATGAGAGGCATCAGAACCACGCACGGATCAAAGTAAGGGTACCGACGACTATCAGGAGGAAGCCCATGGCCTTCATGAGGCGTTCGTGGGCGCTGGGGCGGAAACGGGCGCGGAAGGCGCCCAGGAGCTTCAGCAGGACGGTGAACCAGCCCATGATGCCGACAGCGACGGCAATGGCGAACAACCATGGGGGGCCGGCCAAAGGATCGAGTCCCAGGGAAACCGCGACGGTGATCATGGCCAGCCAGGTAAAGGGTATCGAAATGTTGCCGGCCACCAGGACAAACCCCAGCCAGAATTCACGCCGCATCATACCGTAGGTATCCGACTCCTGGTCCGATTCATCCTCCTGGGTGGGCAGGGTGTTGCGGCTCCGCAAAAAATAGACGCCCAACGCCAGCAGGATAACGCCCCCGACCGATTTGGCGGCTGTCTCCAAGTTGGGCCAACGGGACAGGATCTGCTCGGCGCCGACGACGGCGATCAGGCACCAGATCGCTTCGGCGACCGCGGCTCCCGACGCCAAGACCATTCCCCGCCGAAAGTGTCCGGCCAATCCCCGTTGGAATACAAAAATTGATACGGCCCCGGCCAGGGGCATGGAGCCGACCCAGCCCATGGCAAAACCTACGATCAATGAGCTGATCATGACCCTGAAAACTCTCTGCGGGCGTCGGTAAGATCTTCGAGGGTATCGATTTCCATGCAGCGTAAAGGCGCCAGATCGACGGGCAGGATTTCATGTCCGGTCTTGATCAATTCCACAAAGGAGGCTTCGTAATATTCATTGATCCGATTTTCTACCTTCATCCTGCGGTTCAGGATCCCGGCCAGGGCTTTCACCGTGGGGGCTGAAAACACCTCGAGCCCCACCGATTCTCCCGCCGCCGACGCCGAAAGTGCCATTTCCTTGCTCAGATCAGCCACCCGGCCTGCGGAATCCAGACGAACCTTCATTTCCTCTTCCCCCACGCCACCGGTAGTGCGCAGGCCCAGGCGGTTCGGTCCGTCACCGGCCAGGATCCGGTCGATGACTTCGGGTTCGAACACGATGTCGCTGTCGAGAAGGAACACCGGCTCATCGCCGAGCCCGGCTTCACAGGCCAGCATCAGGGACCAGGCGTTGTTGGTGGTCGTGAAGTCTTCATTGCGAACGAAGGTGAAATCGAGATCGCCAAAGGTGGCGGTCAGGGCCTGGCGGATCAGGTCCCCACGGAATCCGTCCACCACCGTGAAGCGCTTCAGTCCCCGCGATGAAAGGATCCTGATAGCCCGGGCGAGGATGGTCTCATCCCCCACGGTCAGGAGGCATTTGGGACAATCATCGGTCAACGGACGCAACCGGGTCGCCTGCCCGGCCGCCAACAGCACGGCTCTGATCTCAGGCCCCTTTCGTCAACCGGGAGGCCAGCCGATGATCAATCAGCGTGCGGACGGTCAGGACCATCACTCCCCAACTGGTGCCGAAAACCAGGGCGAACCACAGGTACAATTCCAACTGGTTGAAAACCCCGGCCATCATGATCAGGAAAAGGTGCATGGTCGGCCCCATCAGGGTGGCCATGGTCAGGATGGGCCTGCGGGCTCGCATCCAGTCTTCGAGGGGAACCCGGTCGTGGTCGACGATCTTGCGGTGGGCCGGTCCGGAATACCAGAACCTGGCGTAACCCTTATAGATGGCCACCAGGACGCGCTCCGGTCGATGCGATTTTTCCGCCTTCCAGATGGCGGTCTGCTTCGAGAGCTCGGCCAATTCCACCGCCGGGTCGCGCCGTTTCCCGTAAACCCGATCCAGCCACTCGTTGCGGATGCGATCCACCATGGCGGACCACCAGGCCACGCTGAAACTGGCGGGTACCCCGATGGCCAGGATGTACAACGGCTGGCCGGTCAGGACCGCCACGCCGTGGAGCACTCCGACAGCCATGGTGATCTGAACCACGTAATCGACAAACCCGTCCAGAACATACCCCACGATCGACCCGGTGCCGCGGATGCGGGCAAGCATCCCGTCGACACAATCAAGAACGTTGGTAATGAATAGGAAGATGGAACCGGCAATAAAATAATTGGGTGTGCCCTGCCAGAAACACCAGCCAACGGCCAGACCCGGCAGGAAGCTGAACAGGGTGACATGGTTGGGCGTGATGGGTGTCGGTTGGATCAATTTGACGACAACAAAAGCAACGGGCCGAAACAGCACCAGGTCGAGCAACTCCTCGATTTCCGGCGCCTTGAGCATGGAGCGATATTCCTGGATCAGCTGGCCCAGCTTATTGCTCACGCCACCTCTCCACCTGATGCGCTCTCGGCTTCACGCGCGGGCCAGGCCTGGAACATGGCGTCCATGAGCCGGGCGTTTTCCGCCTCCGTGCCGAGACTGATCCTGGCGTAGCCGACAAACCCCGGTTCGGTGAAGAATTTCACGATCAAACCCCGTGAAACGAGTTCTTCCTTGAGCGCGGGAATGACGTGGACCGGGAACTTGACCAGGATGAAGTTGGCATCGGATTCGAATACCTCGCAGCCCTCATAGGCGCGGAAAAAATCGTAGAATTTCCGACGGTCCGACGCCATGCGCTGTGAGATATCCAGGTAGTATTCGGAGCTGTCCAGGGCGGCCAGGGCCAACTTCTCGGAAAGGCGATTGTACCCCAGGTTGCGGGCGCAGAACTTCCGGAACCCGTCCAGTCCCTCCCCGATGATGCCATACCCCATCCTGACCCCGGCAAGCGCGAAAAGCTTGCTGAAGGTGCGCAGGATCAGGAGATTCGGGAATTGATCGGTCAGTTGCCCGAAATCATCGGTCTGACCGGGAATCAAACCGAAATAAGCCTGGTCCAGGATCACCGGGCGGTCGTGATAGGCAACGAGGATCCGCATGAGGTCTTCACGGGAGAGCGAATTGCCCGTGGGGTTGTTGGGCGAAGCGATCAGCACCATGCCGGGGTCGTGCTCCTGGCGCATGGCGATCAGGGCATCGACATCGAATTCGTAGGTGTTGGGTTTTTCCACCAGGGGGAACTGGACCGTGATTCCGCCCACCTCGTCGGCGATGGCCGTGTAATACCACCAGGAGGCTGAGGGAATGAGGATCGTGCGTCCCTTTTTAAGGAAATAGTGGACAGATTCCTTGAGGATGTCCTCGCAGCCGTATCCCAGGATGATCCGCTTTTCCTCGACCCCGTGGATTTTGCCCACCCGGACCGAAAGGTCGCTGTAATTGCCCTGCTGAAAGGCCCGTGTGTAGTTGAAAAGAAGTTCGGCATCGGCCTGATGCAACACCTCGAGGCACGCAGGAGCCGGGCCGTAGCGATTCTCATTACGGTCGAATAGAATGGGTTTGATGTCTGCCATGAAAAACCTTTTCGATTGGCCACTTCGGATCAGGGTATTCCGAATGGTGGCCCAGGTGGTTGGTGGGAGCTACACCAAAAAAACGGACCAGCTTCAGCATGCTCCGATAATTCCCGATCAAATCCTCGCCTCAATGTAACGGGACGGCTTTCCCAATGACAACCAAAACCTCACAATCAATAATATCTACTGTTTAGAATATTTGAAACCATACTACCGAGACACCAGTTGCGGGCATCCTGACTGGCTTCCGTGGGCATTGTGATTTAGAATGCGGCCACACAATCAACTCCCCCAAAGTGAAATGGGATACTCATGGCGACCAAGCCTTCAAAAATTCTCGAGAGCTTCGACAATCCCAATCCCGAGCGTGACTATGAGATCGAATTCGACTGTCCGGAATTCACCTGCCTGTGCCCCCTGACGGGACAGCCGGATTTTGCCAAATTCCGCATCACCTATGTCCCCGGCCAACATTGCGTGGAGCTGAAATCACTGAAGCTCTACCTCTGGTCTTTCCGCAATGAAGGGGCCTTCCACGAGAAAGTGACCAACCAGATCCTGGACGACCTCGTCGCCGCGGTCAAACCGCGGCTGATGGATGTCAGCGGGGAATGGTTCATCCGCGGTGGGATCACCACGAACGTCACGGTCAGCTACGTGGACGAGGAGTGGGACAACTCCTGAGTCTGGACGGTCAATCCACCACCACCGGAAGCTGGGCGTTACAACCCGGACACCGGTTTCCGTCCACCATTTTCGCGATGCCCGCGTAGCCCGATCTTTCGATGACCACGGTTTGACATTCGGGGCACGCGGTGTCCCGCCCCTCGTTCGTTCTCGCGTTGCCCAGGTAGACGTACTTTAATTTTTTGCCGGCGAGGTCGCGGGCTCTCAGCAGGGTTTCCACGGGCGTGGGCGGAGCGTTCAGTTTCCAGGCCGGGTGATACGAGGAAAAATGCAGGGGAATTTCCGGATCCAGCCCGGCTACGAAATCCACCAGCGCGCCAATCTGATCATCGGAATCGTTGTGGCCCGGTATGACCAGGTTCGTGATTTCCAGATGGACTCCCGCGTCCTTGAATTGGCGAATCGCGGCCAGGACCGGCTCCAGCCGGGCCTTGCAGACCTTGCGGTAGAACAGGTCGTCCATGGATTTCAGATCGATGTTCGCCGCGTCGATCCAGGGCAGAATTTCCGCCAACGGGTCCGGATTCAGATAGCCGTTGGTCACCAGAACATTTTTCAAACCCTTTTCCCGCGCGATCTCGGCTGTATCGGTGACGAATTCATACCAGACCAGCGGTTCGCTGTACGTAAAGGCGATTCCCACCGACTCCTCCGCCTGCGCCATGGCCACCAGGTCGGCGGGCGAGGTCTTCTCGGTCCGGGCGTCGCCGTCCTGACTGATGTTCCAGTTCTGGCAGAACATGCAATGCAGATTACACCCGGGCGCCGCCAACGAAAGGATCGAGCGGCCGGGATGAAAATGGTACAGGGGCTTTTTTTCGATAGGATCGACGGCGGCCGATACGATGCGGCCGTAGTGCAGGGGGATCATTTCTCCCCCGTGATTGACCCGGGTGGCGCAGGGCCCGGTTTGTCCCTCGCGCAAGCGGCAGTTGATCGGACATAAATCACAGGCGACCTGGCCGTTGTCCAGCGGGCGCCACCAGGCTGCTGTCTTGATCATGGCCTTACCCCTCTTTAAGCAGATTGTCCCGCACAACCCCCGCGTTGGCCCGCATCCCGGCGGGATGGCAGCGCCACAGGGGGGTGCGCCGGAATCTTTCCCTGAATTCATCGTCGCTGAGTTCCAGCAGATCCGCCAGTCCAATTTCGGCATGGGCCGGCAAAACCTCGTATTCCCGCCGCACCGGCGGGGAGGTTGGAGATTCGGCCGCCCGCTGGTTCCAGGGACAGACCGCCTGGCAGATATCACAGCCGAACAGGATGCCGCCCTGTTCCGCGCGACGCTCAGGGGGAGCCTTTCCACGCCATTCGATGGTCCAGGCCGAAAGGCAGCTTCCGGCGTCCAGCCCCCCGTTCGGCAGTATGGCATCGGTGGGGCAGGCCTTGATACAGCGGGTGCAGCTACCGCAATGGCTGGCGGCCACCCGCACCGGCGTCCGGCGGCGCCGGGCGGTCACCGCGTATAGGGGTTCGGCCGCGGGCTGGCCAGCCGGAGGCAGGCCGGCGATATCCAGATTGGTGGGCGCCACCCCCAGGAACAGGCCCGAACCCAGTTTTTCGTGGATCAGACAGGTGTTTTTGCCCAGAAAACCCAGACCCGCCATCCAGGCGTATTCACGTTCCAGATAGGGACCGGTGTCGGTCACCGGAAAAGCTGTCAGACCTGGCCAGACTTCCCGTAATCCGGTCACGACTTTCTTGATGTCTTTTAAGAGAATGTCATGGTAATCCAGTCCGCGCGCATAACGGGACACCCGATCGGTCCAGGGCGTTGTGTCGGCATCCCCCGCGGGTCCCCCCGAAACGGGCGCGGAGTCGCCGGCCGGCCAGCCGGCGGTATAGCGCTGGGAAAAAACCAGCAACGATCTGGCCCAGGGGTTGGCGATGGTGGGGTCGAGACGACCGGCGGGATCACCGGTCAGGTAATCGAGACCGGCGTGCCGGCCTTCGGTCAATAATGACCACCACTTCGCCTCGTGGTGCATGGTGCAGGGCAGGGTGACGGCTCCCGCAATATCGATCCGGTTTTCGGGACACAGCCTGGCCAGGTGCGCAGTCAGTTCATCAACCGTGACCCGGATCGGTTCGATATTGCGATCAACCCGGGCCACTACAACCTCACTTCTGGGGATGCGCCTTGATCCACTTGTCGTAGAACGAAAGCAGCACAACCGAAACCATGGCCAGGCCGGCGAAGATCATCCACATGACGTTCGGATTGTCCACGCCCCCGCGTTCTATCGGGCCGAAGTGCTGGTACAGTCCGCCGCTCAGCAGCCCGCCGAACAGGTTGCCCAGCGCCACGCACCAGTAGAAATAGCCCATGTACATGCCGACCTTGTTCTTCGGGGCGATGTTGCCGGCGTATTCCTTGGACCGTGGACTGGCAAGCATTTCGCCGACCGAAAACACCAGAACAGCGATGACGATGACCCAGCCGCCCTGCCCGATCATGTAGAGCAGGAAGCTGATCACGGTGATGAAGCTGCCCAGGATGATGCAGGTCAAAGGCGCCAGTTTGCGCACCGAGTAGGCGATGGCCACCTGGCCGACGATGATACCCAGGGCGTTCAGGTTAATGAGATGTTCGGGCTTGACCTGGCCGTGCTCCAGCACCGCGCGGCCCCATTGACTGGTATCCATACCCATGGACTGCGCCACTCCCGTGATCCACCCGGCGATCGGCCCGAAACTGTGGATCAAGTCGCTGGTGTCGGCGTAGTCGCGGATATATTCGGGAAGGGTCATGAAGATCTGATTGAAGCTGGTCCAGAAAAAAGCCATCAGGACCAGGAAGACGAGGTAACGTCCCTCCCCCACCTGCATGGGCTCGAGGAACCAGGGGCGAGCCACGTTAGGCAATCGGGTCATTCCGCGAACGGCGAAATCCCAGGCGAAATTGGCGATCAGCCACACGCCGGCCGCAGGCAGATAGACCTGTGGGTCGAGCCACTTTGATCCCATGACCAGCAGGAAAAGCATACCCGCGATAAGCAGGAAGAACCGGCCGTTGCCCACCACTCCGATCATGCCGCCGAATACTTCACCGAGGGAACGGCGCGATTCGGCGTCCGCGTCGCGCGGCGGTTCCTTGTAGA
>JAUVII010000185.1 GCA_030592845.1 Candidatus Krumholzibacteriia bacterium
GCATGAGGATGGCCGGCAGGTTGGCCGACGCCGCCACGGCGAAGGCCCAGCCCACCAGGAAGCTCACGTTCACGCCGCGGAACACGATGCCCAGGATGATGGCCACGATGCCCACGGCGAAAGCCGCGATCTTGCCGGCGCGCACCTTCTGCTGATCACTGAGGTCCATCTGGCCGAAGCGGTCCATGAGGTCGTGGGCCACGGCGCCCGACGCTGCCACGATCAGGCCGGCCACCGTACCCAGCACCGTGGCGAAGGCGATGGCCGAGATGATGGCGAACAGCACGCCGCCGAAGGACATGGCCAGCAGCGGCGCCGACATGTTGTTGTCCGCCGGGTTCACCGTACCGCTGGTGGCCGCGCCCAGCCCCATGAACAGGGTCAGGACGTAGAAGAAACCGATGGCCGCAATCGCCACGATGGTCGACTTCCTGGCGCAGGCCGGACTGGGAACCGTGTAATAGCGGATGAGGATGTGCGGCAGCGCGGCCGTGCCGAAGAACAGGGCCAGCATCAGGGAAACGAAGTTCAGCTTTTCCCAACCCGTTTTCACCTTGAACTTGGCGCCGGGCTTCATTTCCTCGGTTCCCGAAACGGTTTTGGGGTAGATGACGCTGAACTTCTCACCGCCTTCATCAAACACGGTTTTTTTGTGCCACTGCTCGATCCGGGTGTCGGGGTGGGTCAGGCGGGCCAGGAAGCCGACCGGGCCGAGGGAACCGGTGCCCCGAGCGGCTTCTTCCTCATTCATGCCGCCGATGGCCTTGATCCGGCCTACCGGATGGAACAGACCGTCGGCCTTTCCGTTGACCAGGGTCGCGCTGCTCCACTGGGCCTGCCAAAGCGTGCCGTCGGCATCTTTTTTCCACCACGAAACGATGCCCTCGCGGGAAAATTTCAGCAGGTCTCCGGCCGTATGCTTCAGAAGGTAGCCCTGGCCGGCCAACTCCACCTCGGTGGACTGTTCCGGTATGTTGAGCAGGACCTGCCCCTGGTCATCCTTCAGACTCGCTGGTTCGGTGCTCAATCCACGCACCAATACCGAAATCACCAGGATGGTTGAAAAGATCAGCAGCAAACCGCCCTTGAGGAACTGGACGTAGGTGGTGGAGGTCATGCCCGCGGTGGAAACGATTGCTATCACTATCACACCGACGATGATCACACCCGCCCAGTGGGGCAGGCCAAGCAGGGGTTCGACCAGCGAACCGGCGCCGTTCATCTGGGGGATGAGGTAACAGATGGAAACCACCAGGGTGGAAATCGCGGCGGCCAGCTTGATTCCGCGGCTGTCGAATTTTGCATCCAGGGCATCGGCAAAGGTGAATTTGCCCATACGCTTCATGGGCTCGGCCACCACGAAGAGAGCCACGACCCAACCGGCCAGGTAACCGATGGAATAGAGGAACCCGTCGTATCCGAGGGTGGCGATCATCCCGCAGATACCGAGGAAAGAGGCGGCCGACAAGTAGTCACCCGCAAAGCTGATACCGTTGACCGCCCAGTGGATTTGACCGCCAGCGGCGTAGTAGCCGGCGGCTGACTTCGCCTTGCGGGCGAAAAAGAAACTCAGGGAAAGAACCATGACCACGAAGAGGCCGAAGATGGCGATGGACAGGGGAGTTCCGTGCAGATTCATGCGGTTTCCTCCCTGCCGCCGGACGTTCCGGCGAGTTCTTTTTCTTTACTGGTACATTTGTGGTTGTAGATAAGGGCCATGACCAGAGCCAGGACGATCAGCCCCATCCCGTAGACAACGGCTAGATTCAAACCCATGAAGACGATTATCTGCATGACTTTGCCCTCGGCCACGACGTTGGCCAGGACAAAACCCACGTACACGACGCAGTAGATGAGGAACATCACTACGCCCAGGCGTGTCTTGTAGCGGCTCGCCGGATCAGGTCCGGATTCGGGGGCGGGTGCCTGGTGCATGACTTCCTCCTGAGGAAGGGGTTCCGAGGCTCAATGGCCGGAATTTGCGGCCAATTAGGGATGATGGGAACGAAATTAACACCGTGTTAAATGAATAACAAATAAAATGAAAGTTAAATTTCTGTTGGGCCTATTTGCTGATTCCATGGTCAAATACGGAATCACCGGTGGGCAAACCACCGGTTGGAAACCACCCCCGCATCGGCTATAATTACGAAACCTGTCTCCCGAACCGGAGTGCTCATGAAGCGGCTCGTCGTTCGCACCATCCTGCCGGCCTTTTTGGCCATCGGACTCTTTTCGGGAGTCGTGTTCTTCTCATTTCTTCCTTCCCTGAAAAGCGCCGTGATGGATCAGAAACGGCTCATGATCCGCGAGCTGACCGAGTCGTCCTGGAACGTCCTGGCCCGCTTCGAGGCCGAAAACAGCGCCGGTCGCCTGACCCTTCAGGAGGCCCAGGCCGCTGCCGTGGAACAGGTCCGCATCCTCCACTACGGCCAGGAGGGAAAGGACTACTTCTGGATCAACGACATGGAACCACGGATGATCCTCCACCCCTACCGCACCGATCTTGAGGGCGAGAGCCTGTCCACGTTCGCCGACCCCCACGGCAAGCTGATCTTCGTCGAGATGGCCGAGGTGGTGAAGCGGGACGGGGCGGGCTACGTGAATTACATGTGGCAGTGGAAGGACGATCCGGATCGCATCGTGCCGAAGCTGTCGTACGTCAAGGGGTTTTCGCCCTGGGGCTGGATCATCGGCACCGGGGTCTATACCGATGACGTCGACAACGAGATTGCCATAGTGACCAGCCGCCTGCAGGCCGCCGCGCTTCTGATCCTGGCCATCGTCTCGGCCCTGATGTTCATTCTTCTGAGGACGAGTTTCCAGGCCGAGCGCGGGCGTTTGCGGGCGACGGTGGCTCTGCGGGGATCCGAGGAGAAGTACCGGTCCCTGGTCGAATCGGCCGGCGAGTCGATTTTCATGTCCATCGGCGGTGATGAACTCTTCGCCAATGCGAGCATGCTGAAAATGGTGGGCTACACCCATGTAGAATTCGCGGCCCTGGACGTCGCCGACCTGGTGCGTCCCACCGCCGCGGAACTGGAGAGCGGCCGGCGTTCCTGGCAAACGGTCATGGACGGCATGACGGCGCCCACGAGATACGAGACAGAACTGATCGACCGCGACGGCCGGACCATCCGGGCCATGATCACCCTGTCGCGCATCGCGGTCCAGAAGCGGGTGGGGTTCATGGCTGTGGTCACCCGGCTGGCCAAACCACGGGAAATCGACCTCATGGCGACCGAGACAGCCGAGGATCTGGCCGCCGTCAACCGGCACATGGCGACCATGGCCAGCCTCATGATGAGCCACGACGCCGAAGCGGTGAAGGTCAGCCGCATCCTTTCGGCGAATGCCGATGCCGCGGTCCGTAAAGGCATTGAACTGGCCGTAGCCGAGTTGGGCCCCCCGCCCCTTCCCTTCGAGGTCATGCTCCTGGGCAGCCTGGGCCGGACCGAGGTCAGCCTTCTGGCGGACCAGGATCACGCCATCATCTACCCGGACGTGGAAGACGGCCTGACGGTGGTCCAGGAGTATTTCCTGGGCCTGGGAACGCGTCTTTCGGAAATCCTCGACGCGGCGGGTTACCCGTTCTGCCCCGGCGGAATAATGTCGGGAGAACCCCGGTGCTGCCAGTCGCTTTCGGGTTGGCGCCGGACTTTTTCCGGCTGGATCCATACTCTCGAGGCCGAAGATCTGCTGCAGACCAAAATATTTTTCGATTTTCGCGGCAGTCTGGACGAGATGAACCTTACCGGCAAGCTCTGGGATCACCTGAGGATGGAGATCGCCAGCCAACCACGATTCCTGCATCTGATGGCTCGCAGCATCCTGATTTATGAACCTCCCTTGAAGTTGTTTGGGGGATTCGCGCTGGAGGAACGCGAGGGGGACCGGGGAACTTTTGACGTCAAGGGAGTCCTGGCACAGATCGTGGATCTCGTCCGGCTTCGGGCGTTGCAGCACGGGATTATCTTCACCGGAACCCTGGACCGTCTCGAAGCGCTGTCCGCCGGAGGCCATCTGCGAGCCGAAACCGTCCGCGACATCACCGAGGCATTCCACTTTCTCATGGGCCTGCGCATGAAACACCAGGCGCGGCGAATCCTGGATCGGCTCGAACCGGACAACCGGATTGATCCCGAGACCCTGGACACGACGGCGCGCAAACAACTCAAGACGGTGTTCACAAATCTCAAGGCGTGGCAGGCGGCCCTGGACCACGAGTTCAAGGGGGTGTGAGCATATGACACCTCCGGACGGCGGCACCACCCTGCTGGTCAGCGACCTCCACTCCCATTATCACGTCATAGACGCCCACATCACCCACGCCCGGGAAACTCTTGGGCGCGCAGTGGACCAGGTCCGTGTGCTGGGTGACTTCGGCCTGTTCGGGTCCAATCTCCATGACTTTTTCCGACGGGACGGCCGGCGTTTCGCGCTTCCGGTCGCTTTCATCGAGGGCAACCACGAGGACTTCCGGAATTTTGACGACCTGGTCCGCGACTACGCGGACGTGGTGACTTATTTGCCCCGGAACTCGGTGCACAAGTTCGGCGCCGCACACTGGCTGTGCATCGGCGGCGCGCAGTACATGGACGCGTGGTCCACGCCGCCGGGCTGCGAGATCACCGACCGGGACATCGCCCGGTGCCTGGAAAATCCCTCCGGGAGTATCGACATCGTCATCAGCCACGACTGCCCCACGAACATCGGCGTGAAAAGCGGAGTCGGATTCGGTCACCTCGGCCGACCGGGAATCACGGGTCTGTCCCAGGTCGCCGAACACCTGCGGCCGAAGTTGTGGTTTTTCGGTCATCATCACCGGTGGCACGATTTGGAGTCCGACGGGACCCGCTACGTGGGTCTGCCCCAGAGTTGGCAGGGATACGTGCTGATCGACGGGGCCGGAGAGCCGGATCTCGTTGAGCACGAAGTCGCGCTTCCACGGCGGCCCGGTTGGTGGCGGTGGATCGGGTTGAAGTAAGGGCCCGATCGGTTGACCGGGCCCTTATCCGACACTGTTGGAATTTCCCTCTAGAATATATACCACCAGGAACCCGTGAAGCGCTGACCGGTGAGATCGGTGGTCCCATCGTCCTGCGCCACCTTGGTGGTGAAGTCGATTACCTCGAGCCCCCAGCCGAATTGTTTGGTCACCGAGTATTTCATGTTGGCGAAGATGGTCTGGTTACTAAAGTAGGGGCCGCCCATCTCCACCATGGTTGCATCATCAGGATCAGTGAAGGAAAGGTCTTCGTCCCTGGGATCGTCCAGTCCAAATCCCGCATTGAAGTGGATCTTTTCCCCGGCGGGGATTTTCAGGGATACAAATCCGCCCTGGCTCTGGATCGACCGGGCGCCGTCCGGATGCCAGGGGTTGTAGTCGAACCCGTAATGCACGAATCCGGGGCCGACACCCTCGCCGGTATAAACTTCGCCTTTTATTTCCCAGCCCTTGGCGAAGGGAAACTTCAACTCCAGGGCCACCAGATAGGAACTGTAGTCGGCGGTGGAGGATGTTATCGGGGCGGCGCCCTCCCTGGTGAATGTCAGGTCGGATTCCGAACGGAAACCGCCGCCGAGGGCGATGAGGCTGCCTTCGCCGAGAAGATCGGAAAAACCGACGCGGCCAAGCACCCAGGGCATTTTTTCCTGGGCCTCGGTATCATTGGAAACGCGGTGCTTCATGGCGCTGACGAGAAATTCGATCTTGTTGGGCTTGTACCGCAGCGTGAACTGGGGCACCCGCCACCAGAGGTTGCCCGACCAGCTCTGGACACCAAAATCAATGGTGCCGGGGTTCTGCTGGGCCACGGGGATCCAGTCCTGCCCCCCGCGGATGGACAACCCATTGCTGTTTTTTGCTTCAGCGTACCCGAGACGCATGCGCGGGAGAATACTGTTGCCCGCGTTTGCCCCGTAGAAGTCCATCTCGAAGACTCCGCTGTAGAGCCAGTTGCCCTTGCCGGAACTGGCCTTGAAACCGAAGCGTGTATCGCGGGGATTAAAACTGAATGCTTCCGTCTTGTCGTCCTCGAGGTAGGACATGAAGTCCCGGGCCTTTTGCAGACCGGTGTCGTACTGCATGTTGAAAACCGCGCGGCCCCATAACTTCAGGTCCACCGCGCTTGAGACCTCTGCCTCCGCATCGGCAGCGGTGGCGAAGCCCGGCAGGGACAGGGCGATCAGAAGACAGATTGACGAAAGCCACCATGCGGTCCTGTCTCGGTTCAGCATTTTTTCCTCCGTTGAGTGATCGGGAATCGGTTGGAAGTTGTTGAACTTGAAACCTCATAATCGCAATAATGATTCAATCAGGGAGGATAATCAAGGCTCTCCCGGCGGGTCGAAAAACCATGGGGCCGGCACCTGTCCCCAAAACCGTGACCACTGTCTCACCGATACCATAACTTTATATTAAATAACAGGTTGCCGAATCATGCCCAAAGCATTATCGTGTCCGGTAACGGTAAATTAATCCATCTGGAACACCTTGTATTCCTATCCGGCGGACCAACTCCATGATCAACCTGACCAACATCTCCAAACGCTACGGGCGTCAGATCCTTTTCGTCGAGACCTCCTTCCAGCTCAACCCCGGCGAGAAGGTCGGCCTGGTCGGGCCCAACGGGGCGGGCAAATCCACCATCTTCCGTTTGATCGTGGGCGAGGAAAGCC
>JAUVII010000134.1 GCA_030592845.1 Candidatus Krumholzibacteriia bacterium
CGCACCTTCACCACGCCGCCGGTGAAGAGCTCAAAAGCGATATGGGTCTCGCCACTGAAGGGATTCGGCCAGGCAGGTGAGAGACGCATGCTAACACCCGTCGACAGTGGCGTCTGCTCCTGAATGAGTCCGGTCGGATAGCGTGGATCGTCGAGAACGACGCGCACGTGGGCCACCGGCGTCGGGTCAGTTCCCTCCACGACCACGTCGATACCGACGGCCATGAATGCGTTGTCGCCACCGAATTGCGTCTGCCAGACAATGAAGTCGCCGCCATCGACGGGCGGCACGGACACCTCGGACCTGTAAAGTTCCTCGATACCGAGGTGCGCGGGCTCGCCGGTCGTGTTGCTCAGGACGATGGACACGGCGGACTTGTCGGCGGCGACCGAGTCATAGGCCTCGAGGGTGCCCCGCTCCCGCGGCTCGAGGTCGAAGGCGACAGTGCCGCCGCGGCCGTAATCGTATTCCACCAGGAACTGGACCGGCGCCTCGCCCATGTTGGTGAAGAAGATGCCATCGTGCGAGTCGAAGTTGGTGATGCCCAGATCAAGGTCATCGCCATCCTCGACCACGACCTCGCTGGTGCGGCTCATGAGGAGCCGAACATTGGCGAAGTCGGCGCCGTCGTCGAAGCGGTAGAGAGACACGGCCTGGTCGTCACCGCGGTCGGGAACCTCCCGGCCGCCACCCTGCCGTTGGCCGATCTGGCTCCAGATCGAGGGCAGGATCAACGAGCAGACATCGCTGCCGGGGGTGGCCATGAGTTCGTAGCCGCACCCGGTCATGGCGAGCGTCATCAGACTGATCGCATTCGGCAGACTCTCGGCGCCCTTGAAATCCGCCGGCGTGTAGAAGGTGCCGGCCAGCGACATTTGACCGGCGCCGTCCTCGGCGGCGTAGAGACCGGTGTTCTGCGCCTTCGGCGTGTCGCCGCCCTTGATCCCGCACATTTCCTGCGCGCTGTTCTGCAGCACCCCGCTGTAGATGTTGTGGATGGTCCACGGTACTTCGACCGGTATGTCGAAGGGCATGTAAACACGGACGATGTTGTGGTTCACCGTACCAGCTACCTCGGCGAAGAGCGGGTTGTTCATGGCCGCCCGGCTCAGCTTCATCATGTCGGCGGCGGTCGAGTAGTGCTCGCCCAGATCGGGGCCGACCGCCTCGAAATCCAGTCCGGCCGGATTGTGGAAGTGCGTGTCGTTCATACCGAGGGCCGCCGCTTTCGCGTTCATCTCGGCGACGAATGCCGGCACGGTCACGTTTTCGTCTCCGGGCCCGTGGAACATGTCGGCGATCGCGTGTGCCGCGTCATTCCCGGAGCGCAACAGGCAGGCGTACATGAGGTCGCCAAGGCTCATCTGCTCACCTATGCCAAAACCGAATTTAGAGCCCGGAATATAGCAGGCCCAGGCAGGCACGTTGTAGGTTTCGTCGAGGCCGACGTAGTAGGGATTTCCGGGATCGAGCTGGCTCCGTTCGGCAGCCAGCAGCACGGTCATCGTCTTCGTCGTGCTGGCGATGTAGACCTGCTCGAAGGGTTTGAGCGAATAGATGTAATTGTCGTTGCAGTCGACAGCCAGCGCGGTCCGGCAGGCGAGGCCGAAGGTCTGCCGCCACGGCGCGATGATGTGGACCTGCCCCGTATCGTCGTCTTCGCCGGGCGCGCCGACGGCGATCCCGTATCGACCGTCCTCGCACCAGCGCCCCAGGCAAAGCGCCGCGCCGATCTCGTCGCCCGACTCCATTTTGTCGTTCAGGTGGTAACCGCTGTAGAGTATGAAGTCCGGTCCCGACCAGATACCCGTGAGTGATCCGACTCCCACGTAGATGCAACCGTTGTCGACGTAGCCGCCGGCCCGGGGGTCCCAGGCTGCGTCGTTCGGCGAGCCGATCACGAGGTCGTCGTAGCCGTCGTCGCCGTTGAAGGGGCCGGCCGTCAGGGCCGTTCCGAAGTGTTCGTTCTCGACGAGGACCGGCGTCCAGTCGGCTTTGTACAACTCCTCGAAGGTCGCGGTGTCGAGTTCGGCGGCACCGCCGGCCAGGATGAGGACCCGCCCGGCGCCGTCATAGTAGAAGTCGGCGCCCGAATCCCAGTAGTAGGCGTTGGGCTCGCTCGCCGCGACGCAGGAGTAGCCTTCGTCGTTGTAGCGGAAATAGCCGACGGCCAGCGAGGTGCCGAATCTGCCCGTGGTCGTGGCATGGTCGCAATAGTTTGCCTGGTAGAAGGTGGCGTCGGCCTGGGTGGCGCCCACTCCAGTCAAGCCCTTCATCACATAGATACGGCCGATGTCCTGCTGGCCGAGGTAATCATCGTACCAGGGCGCGCTGACGACGAGATCGGGCTCGGTGCCCTGAACAACGTTGCCTGCCGCCAGCGCGTAGCCGAACCGGTTGCCGGCGGCATTCGTCCCGCCCAGAGTGGCCTCGTTGAACCACGACATGCCGCCGAAGCCCACGCCACCAGCCGCGCTCCGGAATTGCATGATGACGCCCACATCGCCGTTCTCGCCGGGAGAGCCCACGACCAGGTCATCGTAACCGGTCGGGTCCTGATCGAAATCGGCGGCGACCAGGCTGGTGCCGAAACGATCGCCCGATTCGGCGCTCTGTCCCGGAAGGAGATTCTGCGTCAGAACGAGCCAGCCGGCCGGTCCGCCAGCCGAGCCCTTCAGGATATAGACTTTGCCAGCCGAAGCGTGCCCGCTGACCTCGGCGCCCGGCGCGCCGACGGCCAGGTCATCGATACCGTCCGCGTTGAAATCGGCCGCCACGAGGGCGGATCCGAATTCATGCGAGGCGGCGGTCGTACCGCCGACGTCTCCTTCGAAGAGATGGAAAGCGCCCACATGCGTCAGGCCGTAGTACGAGCCGAAACTGATGTTCACCACACCGGCGCCCATGTTCTCGAAGGGCGCGCCCGTGGCGAGATCCTCGTAGCCGTCGCCGTTGAAATCCCCGGCGACTACGGCCGCGCCCATGCGGTCGCCGGCCTCGGGTGATCCGCTGCTCTCGGCACCCTGGCGGATAATGGCCTGATGCGCGTGCAGGGAGTCGGGCAGAAACAGGGTCAGTAGAATGAGGCCGAGAGTTCCGGTCATACGTGCGTGGGATCGTCCGTGGATTCGTCCCGTTCGGGTGATTGCCGTCTTCATCTCACTCTCCCGTCATTGCTCACCACCGTTCTTTCGTCGTATATGCTGTGCCTACCGAATATTCCGTTTTCCCTGTGAAATAACGACTTAGGGCATTGAGCCGATATCCACGATTTTGCTCAAACACCCCCCAGCTACATATTTTATAGTACATTCGAAATGTCGGAAATTGGCAGGCAAGTCCAGTTTTCTCGGGCAAGTGAAAATAGCTTATCACAAAAGAAAGGGTGAGTCAAATGGGGAGCGGGTCGATGACCCGGAATCGTTTGGAAGAAAAAATATCAGAGGATCGTAACGACCCCCATGCGGCGTCGAAGCCCCGCCCTGGAGAATGTAGCCCTCCGTCATCAACTCGAGGTGCTGCAGCCAACAGCATTTTCCTACCCGAAATCCCGCCTCGGCAGGTGGGACTCAATAAAAAACCTGATTTACAAAAAAAGACCCCTCAACCGAGGGGGCCTTTTTTTAATTCAATCAAAGTAAATTGGTCGGGGCGAGAGGATTCGAACCTCCGACCCCCTGCTCCCAAAGCAGGTGCGCTACCGGGCTGCGCCACGCCCCGACCTGATCATATTTCCGATCTGAATTCCAAGGGGATCAAACAAGTAATCTCCCCGACCGCTCCTGTCAAACTCCATATGCCCCACGCACGGCCCGCATCAGCCGCCGCAACGCCCGAGCCCGGTGGCTGATGGCGTTCTTGTCCTCGGGCTGCATTTCCGCCAAAGTCCGCTGCTCGCCCGCGGGCCGGAAGATCGGATCATACCCGAATCCTTCCCCACCCACCGGCTGCAGGGTGATATCCCCCAGCAGGCGGCCTTCCGTTGAAATCTCCAACCAGTAGGGGCCGTTCACGCCACGACCAGGCGCCTCGTGATCCAGACCCGATGGGGCGACCAGAGTCGGTGGATCCTCGGTGGTGAAGGGTTCATCGATCGCCCAGATCCGGGGATCGGGCATACGCAATGAGCCCGCAACCGATCCGCCTTCGTCACACCCGGCCAACAACCCGGAAGCAATATCACGCAAGCGGCCACTATCATGTCCCCAACTCGCCAAATCATTCGTCATGGCGCTCACGTACTCGTGCCAGACCTTGCGGCGATCCCTGATCTCGTTCCAGAATTCCCATTCTTCGTCGGGATTTTTTATCTCGATGGAACGCTCCCAGGGATTGCGCAGCCAACGCTGAACCGCCGGCCGGGCCACCGAAAAATCCGCCGCCCCGGGCCGGGGATCAACCCACACACATGCCGTCGAGAACCGGGCCTGTCGGCTTCCCGAAGGAACATCCTGCAACAGATCCAACACCAGGGCAGCGTTGCTGTCGTAGGTGGCGTCCGGTCCCGAAAACCGCGCGGCAAAGATATCGGGAAAACCGTTCAGCTCCCGCACCTCCAACGAAGTGTCGTCGGCCAGGGAAATCTCGCCGGTAAACGCGGCGGTGATCATGGCCTTGCGCGTGGCGTTGCCAAGGATGGTCGTGCCGTCCTCGACCACGTCGGGCAGACCGGGGAAATCGCTCGCGGACAGCACTTCAAAAGGCATCCCGGCGAACACCTGTTTCAGCTCGCGGACCTTGTCCCGGTTCCGGCTGGCCAGAACGACCTTGCGCTTCTCACCCATTTATAAAAACCTACTTTATTTCCAGCACCTGGCGCTGCAGCTGGTTGATTTTTTCGATGGCCGCGCCGGCCAGGTCCACCATGCGGTCCAACTGCTCACGCTGGAAGGGGCGCAGTTCGGCCGTGCCCTGGATCTCGATCAACCCGCCACCCTCGGCCATGACCAGGTTCATATCGGTTTCGGCGGTGGAATCTTCCTTGTAGTCCAGATCCATCAGGATTTCGCCCTGCACGATGCCCATGCTGATCGCGCCCACCAAGGTGCGCATCGGGTGCTTTTTCAGGCGCAGGCGTGACATCGCGTCGTACAACGCGACCGCCGCGCCGTTGATCGAGGCGCAGCGTGTGCCACCATCGGCGCGGATCACGTCGCAATCCAGGGTGATGGTCAGATCTCCCAGGGCATGCATGTCGGTGATCGACCGCAGGGAGCGTCCGATCAGCCGTTGGATTTCCATGGTGCGGCCGCCCTGTCCGTTGCCCGCGGCTTCACGGCGCATCCGATCGCCCGTCGAACGCGGAAGCATGCCGTACTCGGCGGTGATCCAGCCCTGTCCCGAACCCTTCAGCCAGCGCGGCACGCCGTTGGCGATCGAGGCGGTGCACACCACATGGGTATTGCCCATCTTGATAATGCACGAGCCCTCGGCGTGGGGCAGATAATCACGGGTGATGGTTGTCGGTCGCAGCTGATTGATTCCTCGTTCGCCTTCTCGTTCGATCACTTGATCCTCGTTCTTTCGGTTCAGTCGTTGTGGTCGCCGGCCTCTTCCATCTCATCGAGGCCGACGGTGTTGACTTCATGAATCGGTTTGCCTAGAAACCGGGCGCCGATCTCCTGGAATTTCCAGGGAATATCGCTCAGATAGAATTCGAGTTCGCCTTCGCGCCGGTCATCGCCCCCGTGAAGCAGTCCCAGTTCACCCAGCCGGTCCTGGGCGGCGGCCGCCAGGGCGTCGGCCGAATCAACAAGATTGACCTCGGGCCCCATGAAGCGGCCGATGTCTTCCTTCATGGCAGGATAGTGGGTGCATCCGAGAATGAGCGTGTCCACTCCCGCGTCCCGCAAGGGCCGCAGGTATTCTTCAACCGCCATGACGGTCATGGCGTGGCCCATCATTCCTTCTTCAACCAGAGGCACGAACAGGGGACATTCCTGCACCAGGATGCGATCCGGGCCAAGGCCACCGCCTTTCAGCCCTTCCTGGTACCGGCCCGAACGGATGGTGCCCGATGTCCCGATCACTCCCACCGCGCCGCCGCGCGTCTCGGCCAGGGCGGTTCTGACTCCGGGATTGATCACTCCCAGAACAGGCACGTCGATGGTTTCCCGCAAGTGCTCCAGGGCAAAAGCGCTGGCGGTGTTGCAGGCGACGACCACCATCTTCACACCCAGATCCACCAGCAGACCGGCGTCCTGGCTGGCGAAGGCGCGCACCGTTTTTTCACCCTTGGTGCCGTAGGGAACCCGGGCGGTGTCGCCAAAATAAATGATGTTTTCGCCGGGCAGGAGTTCATGCAGGGCGCGAAGCACGGTGAGACCGCCCATTCCCGAATCGAATACCCCGATGGGACGGGCGGCGTCATTTTTGGAGCGGCTCATCTACAACCACCTGCGGGGATCAAACGGCCGGACCATGTCCAGATTGCCGGCCAGGGTTTCCACCTGGGCCCCTTCGACGAGGATCACGCACCGGCGCGTGCCCGGAAAATTCAGGGCCACCGTGCGCAGGATCGAGGTCAGAGTCGCCTCCTCGGCCGCGCTGCCTCCAGGATGGCCGACGACCAGTTCCTGACTGAAATCCAGCACCATCGACTGGTCCTCGGGGTTGACGAAGGCCGCCAGGGCCCGGGTTCCGGTCGGCATGGCGCTGATGGCGCCACTGATATTCGGTCCCTCGCAAAGGACGGAGATCAGTCCCAGAAGGTCCTCGCCGGGGCGGTCCCGGCTGGGGATCTGCCGTTCTTCGGTCACGTAACCGGAGGCGTCCCACTCGGGGAAAACCAGCACCACCGCCCGGTCACCCGCAAGGGGCGCCTCCACCATGTCGATACCGTCGAGGCCGGCATATTCATCATCAACCTGATCAATGCCCGGACGCAGTAACCACCATCCCGCACCCGCCACCGCCACGATGACCACGAACCACAGGAAGCGCCCTCGGGACCGTTGTTTTTTTACGGGAGGCCTGGGGCGCCGAACCGAGGGGCGCTGCCTCTGAGGACGTTTCTCCTCAGTCATTGGCCACCTCCCCGCCGCTGCCGGTCTGGGCGCTGTAGGTCAGGATGGCGTCGCCGATGGCCTTGGCCAATTCGCGTTGGTAGGACCTTTCTCCCAGCTTCTTTTCCTCCCGGGCATGGCTCAGGAATCCCAATTCGATCAATACCGCCGGCATGTAGGCTCCCACCAGAACCCGGAATCCCGCCTGACGCACGCCACGGTTCGGCATACCCAGATCACGAGTCACTTCGTTCTGGATGGTTTCCGCCAACTGGCTGCTGCTGGAAATGAACCGGTTCTGCACCAGTTCCCACACGATGAATTCCACGTCGCCGGGGTCCCCGTCCGGGCCCGTGGACCTGCCCGACTGGTTTTCGGCCGCCTCCACGCTCTTGGCCCAATCGCTCTGGGCGGGAGAAAGGAAATATGTTTCCAGGCCGTGGGCTCCGTCGTTGAACCAGCTGTTGCAGTGCAGACTGAGGAACAGATCGCCCCCGGTGCTGTTCGCGATTTCCGCGCGGTCGTTCAGTTCCAGGTAGGAATCGTTGTCCCGGGTCAAAATGACCTTCAGGTCGCTTTCCTTTTCCAGGTAGCGGCGCAGTTCCTTCGCCACTCCGAGGTTGACGTCCTTTTCCATGATGCCCCGGCGGCTCACGGCGCCCACATCGTGACCCCCGTGACCCGGATCAATGACCACCGTCTGAACTTCGATCCGGTTGGTGACATCGACCGGGCCCTGATCGATGTTGACGTTCGCGTGCCCCCGCGGCACCGGGTCGGGCATGGCCGACACCTGTTCCTCTTCCAGGACCACCACGATCTCGCGGCCCTCGTCCGCGGTGTAGGTGCGGTAACGCCCCACAAGCTGATCCACCCGGAGGGTCACCGTGGCATAGTCGCGATGCTGGCGGCTGCTGATCGACTGGGTCAGGCCCCGCCGGCTCGATGAACGGACCGCCGCGGTATTGACCTCACCGCTGTAGATTTTCAGGTCGATGATTCCCGAGCGCGGGCTGCTGGTCCGGTATCCCAAAGGCTCCCGGCAGAAAATGTGCACCGCCGTGGTTCGGCCCAGCACTTCCACTTCGAGCCGGGCCACGCTGTAGTCGGCGCTGCCGAGGGAAAGCTGCCTGGCCTCGGAGTCCCAGGCGACACGTTCCCGGGTCTGGGGTCCGACCACTTTTTCCAGAAAGACCATCGGCAGCCACAGGTCGCCATCGTGATCGAGAACCGGCACCGGCAGGAGCATTTCCCCGTCCCCGGAGACGACCACCCGGCTGCCCGCCGTGACACGGAAAGTCTGTGTGCCCACCTTGAGGTCAAGATGCCTGAGCTCTCCCTGCCAATAGCGGCCGGCCTTGAGAATGGTGGCCAGCGCCGCCGAGCGCAGATACATCTCCCGGGAATCGATCAGAAGGTAGCGTCCCATGGCGCGGCGCGTTTCCCCGGTGGCCTGATACTTGACGGTCAGGGGAACGCCTTCAGCCAGGGTATTGACCCTGGTATAGGCCAGGGGATCGAGATAGGTGTCGCCCGTGGAATCCCCATCACTCTGGGCCATGGCGATTCCCGACAGCAACAGCAGGAAAACCGCTCCGGTCACCGCCACCGACCGCGCCATCTTGATTTGAATTTTATTCGGCTGCATGATGATGGAAAATCTCCCGGCTACCGGCGGCCCAATTCCTTGGCGATCCGCCGCTGAACATCCTGTTTCGCCTTGGCGTCCCTTTTGTCGTGCAGTCTCTTGCCGCGACCCAGCCCGATCTGAATCTTGACCAGGCCTTTCTTGAAATAGATCTTCATCGGCACCAGGGTCAGCCCCTGCTCCTCCACCTTGGGCCGGATCTTTCTGATTTCGCGGCGGGTGAGCAGCATCTTGCGCCGCCGGAAAGGTTCGTGGTTCTCCCGGTTGCCCATTTCGTAGGGGCCGATGTGCAACTTGACCAGCCACGCTTCGCCTTCACGGATCTCACCGTAGGAGTCGCCCATGCTGACCCGACCGTTGCGCAGAGCCTTCACTTCGGTACCCATCAGGACCAGGCCGGCCTCCCACGTTTCGAGGATTTCGAACTCGTGGCGGGCCTTCCTGTTCTTGGCGATTATTTTAATGCCCGAAGGCTCACTCTTACCGGCCATGTCAACTCCATGATACAGCCCGTCGAACATACGACAGGTCGAAAAATTCCAGACCGTGAATATACCTTTCGCGTGGCCGTCTGCAAATCACGGATTTCGCCCGCGGCGGGTTGACAGGAAAG
>JAUVII010000238.1 GCA_030592845.1 Candidatus Krumholzibacteriia bacterium
CGAAACGATTAAGACCCTTGCGGGTGCCGAACCACATGAATCCCTGGCTGTCCTGCCCGATGCCCAGCACGGTGTTGTCGGAAAGCCCATGTTGGATGTCCAGGTAATCGAAGCCATGGTGGGTGATCACATCGGCCCGGGCAGACGGAGGTGCCGCCAGCGGAATCAGTAGGTTTATCGCCAGCAGAATTGATAATCGCAATGAGGTGGGCAGCCGGGTCATTCTCTTGATCTTCATTTCATCCAGGTCGAATTTTTTCCTCCCGCGGCCTTGGTTGACCGCGGGAGGAAGGAACGCTTCCAAATAATCGCCAATACCTGATCAACGCACCAGCGAAAGCTTGATGATCCTCTGTTCGTTACCTGTTTTCAACCGAGCCAGGTACGTGCCCGAAGCAACCGAGCCATCGTTATCGTTCAATCCCCGCCAGAGGACCTCATGCTGTCCGGCCGTCATTTGACCGGAGACCAGTGAACGAACCTGACGCCCGGCCAGGTCATAGATGACAAGCTCCACATGGGAATCCCGCGGCAATGAAAAGCGCAGGTTCGTCATGGGGTTGAACGGGTTGGGGGCGCTGGTCAGCACCATGGGCTTGGGCAATCCGTCGCCCACGGCACTGACTCCGGTCACCGTCAGGGTGACGGGAATCGTCCGCTCGAGGTTGCCCGGATCGTTGGTGGTGATGACCAGGTTTCCGGTGTGGACGCCCGAACCCAGGCCCAGGGCGGAGAAATCCAGCACGACGGTTGACGAATCGTAGGCGGCCACAATGCCGGTGACCGGTAACGCGGCGAACCAGTCCATGTCCTGCCAGGTTAGTTGGAAGTCCAGGTCCAGCCCACCGGCGTTGCCGATCAACAGGGTTTCACTGGTGGTTTCATCCGCATTGAGGGAAACCTCGATAGCCTCGGAATCCAGGGCAATGTATGGTGCGGGATTGAAAATGGGATAGGGAATGGAAACATTGTCAAGATAGGTGTGGCCTGTGCCCAACTGGACCCCGTACCTCCAGTTGAAGGTATGGGTGCCCGCAGTGACGGGATAGCTGTAGTGTGTCCAGTCCTTGTCCCCGGTAATGATTTTCTTGATCTGGCCGTCCATGAAAAACGTCAGGGATTCCGATGCGGGATTGGTTTCCACTTTGGCGTCGAAGCTCACTTCCCCGTCGACCACTTCAACGGTCAAATACAGATCCGTCAAACCCTGCAATTTAATAAATCCGTTTGTGGCTGAAAAATCCCCGCCAGCGGAAACTTCCGGAGTGATCCACCATTCGCTCCATCCATCCGTATGCCAATCCATCAGGCTGAAATCACCGGTTTCGAAATCATCGACCTGTAGTTGCGGCAAATGGAAATCCACCTGGGTGTCGATCAGGGGTGTGATTAAGGCTTCCGCATTGGCCAGACTCGGATCGGAAGCGCGCATATGGTAGTCCAGTCCGATCGGTACGTCGATTTCGTACCGGCCGGTCCCGTCGATCTGGGCGGGGACCAGTGGCGTCCCAAGGAAAGTGACCATCGACTGCGTTGGCAGCCCGCCATTGTCCGACCGGATCTGCCCGCTGATCCTGACTGTCGGCATGATGTTCATTTGAACCGTGACATAGGATTCCACGCCGGTTTCGCTGGTGACGGTTTCAAGTTGGTCGAAGTAGCCGAATGCCTCCACCAGGATGCCATGATCGCCGTCCGGCAGGAAAAGCAGACTTTCCCCGTTTTCGTTCGCCAAAGTGGAAAAAGAGGAGTTTTGCACGGAAATCCTGGCTCCCGCCAGGGGTACCCCGGTTCCGCTGTCCACGATGGTAAGGTGAACCTGGCCCACCCCCTCCAGTGCCCGCGACACGGCAGCAAAGGCGTCCACAAAACCATGTCCGGAGACGTTGTCTTCTCCGGGATCGCCCAGGTCTATTGCCGTCGACATCAGAATCTGTTTCATGCTGATGACATCCAGGTCGGGATTGGCCTGGGCCATCAGGGCCACCACGCCCGCCACATGGGGGCCGGCCATGGAGGTCCCGCTCATTAGTTGATAGGTGCCGCCCGGCTTTGCGCTATAGATTTCGTAGCCGGGGGCGACAATCTCGGGTTTGATTTCATAAATTCCGCCACAACCACTGGGGCCACGGCTCGAAAAACCGACCACGAGGATGGAATCCGCGTTTGTGGTCGCCCCCACGCTGAAACAGTTGTAGGGACTGGCCGCCCGATCCGCGGGGGACCTCATGGTTTCCGGTCCGGACCCTTCATTGCCTGCTGACCAGGTCAGCATGACTCCGGCGGCCTCGCAGTTGTCGATGGCTTCCCACCACCGGCTGTCGCAATCGTAATAACCCTCATATTCTTCGTTGACACCCCAGCTGTTCTGAACCACCACCGGGACATCGTCAATGGTAGCGGGATCTCCATCAGGATCAGCCATGAATTCCAGCGAGGCCAGCGTCCCGTTGTCAAATATATCCCCTACACCGAGAATAAGAGTGTTGGCTGCAATCCAGAGCGCTCCCGGAGCGACTCCGATACTGTCGCCAGGCGCCTGGCCGGCAATCGTGCCCATCACGTGGGTTCCATGTTCCCGTCCATCGAGGGGTTCGTCCAAGCCGAGATTCGCGATATCGAGCCAGCATTCTTCTGCCGGGGCGAAATTCCCACGCCAGTTGCTCGAAAGGGCAGGATGCAATCCGTCGACGCCGGTATCGATGTTACCGACCACGACTCCCGTGCCGTCAATACCCAGTTCATGCCATACCCTGTCGGCGCCGATGGAAACGAGGCCGGGGGTGATGCCACCGGTGAGTGACTTGTCCGCCATCCGCTGGTATTCGGGTAATTCCCGCACCTGGGTCACCTTAAGGTCGGCTTCGATCCGCGCGAGGTCTTTCCTCTGGTTCAGTTCGAGGATGGCTTCCCTGCTGCCGTTGACCACAACAGCGTTGACCAGCCAGTGCGGCGCGAAGGAAGATATCAACCCCTGCTTTTTCATTTCCTCAAGGCGCACAAGAAGGTTTTCCTGGGTGGACCGGGCCGTTTCCTGCAGCCTGGTTACGACAAGTTCGTGCCGTTCGGCGCGGGAAACCTTCTGGTCGTGAAGTTGAACATCAAGGGCCGCGATATCGTTGTCATCAGCCATGACCACCAGAACGGTAAGCATTTCCAGGCTCTTGAGTGATCCCATTTGATCCCTGAGACCCGGGGTCATCACGTCGGCCAGGGCGATCTGACTCGTCAGAATCAAGGCAACCAACAGTGAATATCGAAAAATTCTCATTTCGTAGACCTCCGGAACGCGGGAGCAAAGCTGCCGTTTCATATGATGTATACCTGGCTTGGGAGAAAATTGGCCGGGAACCGCCAGGAATAACCGGCTGCGACACTTCTGATTTCCCTGGAGCCGGCGGCTATCCGTCGCCGGCTCCAGTATTCCGTTACCCGGTCACAATCGGTTCCGACTAGCGGAACAGGGCTTTGACGCTGCCAAAGGTCGAGGCCTCGATGGCGACAGCGGTATCGAAATCGTACGTCACGGTAATGTCCCAACCGGCCGTAGTGCTCAGCTCCCAGCTATTGTCGGCTCCGTAGATGGTCACGGAGGTCCAGATCCATCCCAGGACACTGAAGTCCACGGTGCCATCACCGTAGAAGCTTGCGACCAGGGGGTTGTCGGGTGTCAGGGTCATGGAAAAGGGATTGGAAGTTCCGTAGGGGAGGGAAGCGCCGGATGTACCAGCGTAATCAACGATGCCGTCAAATGCACCCACAAAAACCGCACCGCTGGGATCACCGGCATCATGGTATTCGAACAGGAGATCTCCACCAGTGACTGGGGCCTGAAAACCTTCACCATGCTCTCCACCAAGATAGAGCCATCCGTCGAAATCATTGCTTACCAGATTGAAGCCTCCGGAGGCAGTCAGGTTGGTGTTTTCGTAGCCCAAAAAACCGTCAAGCCACCCGGTGGCTTCGATGGTGATGCTGTTCAACGGATACATACCATCGAACTGGGGAACGGTCAGTGTGCCATAATGGTCCGTTAGGCCACTGACTGAGTCGGTGACGACAATCGTGGCGCCCATGGAGGCGATCGGAAGAACCATTATCAACGTAATCAAGACTGTCATAGCTGTTTTGCGCATTTCTGCTCTCCTTTGAGGCTTTCTGCTTTTGACGGGTTGTTGTTGATGAGGAGTTGCCGATCACGGCCCCTGGCCTCATCAGGCGATTTCTCAAACGGCAACCCGCTGGAAGAGGCAGAGCGGGAGCCGTGGGAAGAAGTATAATATCTGTGGTTAACTCTTTGCTACTTGCTGTGGGTCAGATCCTGTCCTTCAGGGGACAATTAATGAATTATTTTCTCCTTGTCGACAATATTACGGTTATTGAGAAATAAGATCATTTTTCATCTTTATTGTGGCCGTTTTGGAGTTGGTTTCCGCAGAATAAATCAATCATGATTTTATTTTTCAATATTCACCTTTGGTCACAAAATGAATGGCCGGCTGAATCCAGTGATTGATCTTGATGCCGCCGCC
>JAUVII010000271.1 GCA_030592845.1 Candidatus Krumholzibacteriia bacterium
GAAACGCGTCTTCAGCGTTTTCCTCAAGCTGCCCACAGCTCGTCAT
This sequence comes from Candidatus Krumholzibacteriia bacterium, assembly GCA_030592845.1. Classification (GTDB taxonomy): domain Bacteria; phylum Krumholzibacteriota; class Krumholzibacteriia; order LZORAL124-64-63; family LZORAL124-64-63; genus JAGLCY01. The sequence goes on from JAUVII010000271.1 coordinate 47, forward strand.
TTCCACACCGAATTCTCCGGGGCCGTACGGGTCGCCGCTGAGTCAGGAGCGTTTGGGGCGGGTCGATGACCAGATGCTTGTCTACAGCCTGCGCAAAGCCACGGTCGACGGCCACACCGAGCTTTACCTCTGCCGGAGGTGGATCCATCCGGTACGGAGCCGGCCCGGAAGAGTGGCCGGATATGGATCCCTTGATGAGGGCGAAATATGCGGTTGAAACTCCTATCCCCCACTCAGGACTGAAGCGCACCAAGGAATGCGCGTATTCGTTTTTCGGCGGCATCCATTCCTGCCGGTAGATAGGCTGGAAAAATATCCAGATGATCCGCTCCAGTGAAAATATTTCGAAAATTCTGCCGGAGGAATTCCGCCACATCACTGCTGAATTTTTGCCGGTCGCTATCAAGAGAGTCACGCGCGGCGAGTGTCAGGATAACGTCCTCCAAGTCGTGCGATAAACGGATATCGTTGCTGCGGTTGTTGTGCGCCTCCAATTTTGTTGCCAGAAAATGACCATAGTCGAGGATTCGGATCGGACCGGCATCAGATTCGACGGTCATGCAGGAGTCCCAGCCAGCGGCATACCAGCGATTGGTGAAGCCAAGGACATCGGCACCAACCGACATAACATCAACTATCAGACCGTGACCGCGCCAGCGACAGATGGGGTCACCGGGTTCTTGCCCCTCGGAAAAGCCGATGCGACGCATGCCATTTTGTAATGACTGAAGGGCCGCATGTGACAACGCGTTTACCACACAATCGACATCAATTGTCGGCCTCGCGTGCAGTGTGAATTCAGGGCGTTGGAAATACAGCGGTGCGACTATGCCACCGACAAATACAAATTGCTCATCCAGTTGCAACAACAATCGGGCGGCGCGGATCAGTTCGTCCGGGATTTTCATGTTTTCAGTCGTTCCGCCAACAATTTCCTGGCGAGATTGACTTGGCGTGCTGATACATCAAGGCGCAGTATGTCAATCAGTGTCATGAGTTCGTAGAATACCATGTCCTGCCGCGTCGCTGCGGGCACCACCCCATGCAATGGAGCAACCGCAACACCCGGCGTATTACCCAGGCTCGATTCCCATACACACGGCATTTCGTTTGCTGCAGTGAGCAGGTCACGTACCGGCGAGGCGTCGGCAGCCGTTCGTATGCCAACGGCTTCACTTTCGACATAAGCGGGAAAAGCGTATTTTACACCATGCTCGATAAACTCCATGAGATTTTTCTTTCTCACTAACTGCCTGTTGCTATCGTAGAGTCGAGACAGTTTAGCCCTTTGCATGGCATCATGGGCTTGGGATAAACCAATATCGAGTTGTGCAGCCAATTCACGATAGGTCCACTTTCCACCCGGCCAAACAAGAATTCTGAGAACACAAACCAAGTCGATGGCACGCATAGCGATATCTCCTTCTTTATGCCGACATAACCATAACAGTACACGAGCGCGTTCTAAATATCAAGAACATTTGTTCCTGTAATTCAGAACGTACCAAATGAGTTCGTAAGCTTCCCCTTCAATGCGACATTTCAAATTGAGAGTTTTCCGCTTCCTGCCTCTTCCTGAAGACTGCCGGCGATCCTACCAGCCAGGTCTCCGCCTCAGGGGGAGATCCAGTTCGACCAAGCTGCGGGCAAGGATGAGTGGCCGGACATGGATCAGACGGGCGGTACCGGCGGCGATACCCGGGAATGAATCATCGAACGGGAAAGGGACCGGTGGAATAGGTTCATTTGGGCCTGAAATCGGGGACTGGTGTTGACGGTGGGTGTCCACCAATGGTAAAAACAGGCATCCAGGCGGTCGAACGGATGGCAAAATATGCGGCTGAATATCCTTCATCTGACAAGGGGATGTTAATTTGAATACGATTAATTCAATTCCTTTTCGATTGATGTTTCTCCTTCTGGTCCTGATAGCCTGGCCGGCACATGGAGATGATTGTGATGATTGTCACGAGGTCGACCTGGGGTTGGAATCCAGGTATGCGACCACTTTTGAATGGTCCCGATTTATTGATGGAACGCACAGGGAACTGGACTGTTCAGAATGCCACCTCGGCGACTACAGGGACGTCCCCCATGTGATCGAAACCACGGTTTCGTGCAGCCAATGCCATGATTTTGAAATCATTGAAGATGAAGTCGAAGCCAGTGTTCACTTTTTTCGCTGCGCGTTTTGCCATGATCCTCATGCGCCCAAAAGCCTGGATTCGGACAACCCCTTGAGGGAGCGGGTGGAAACCGGGAACACCATTTGCCGGCAATGCCACGAGGACGCCGACCGTTGGGCCCAAATGACCGGTTCAGATCAGGGCCCGGCCGACCTCACGGAAGTCCATGACTGGCTCCCCCGTATGGAAAAGCACAAGAAGATCGTCCTTTGTGTCTGTTGTCATACACCAAGTGACCAGCCGGGGGTTCACAACATCCTGCCTGCGGCCGAGGCCCAGCGACGATGTGAAACCTGCCATCATCGGGACTCGCTGATTGCCACAAAATTGTATGGTGATCCCCAGCGCGAAACCTGGATTACAAATGACGTTCTCCTGGGCGATGCCTATGTAAAAGGGGCCATGCGCAATGTGCTGGTCGACGGACTTTTCATTTTGGCCATCGTTTTGGCGCTTCTGGGAATCGGGGTCCACGCAGGGCTGCGCGTGGTGGCATCCAAACGAAATCCCTCCAATGCCGGCACTGTGGAAAAACACTACGTCTACGACCGTTGGGTTCGGTCCTGGCATTGGATAAATGCCCTGCTTTTCATGGTGCTCGGGATCACGGGATTCCGGATCCATTTCGGTGGCCGCCAGGAACCTCTCCTCTCCTTCGAAACAGCCTTCCACATTCATAATCTGGTTGGATTCCTGATGGCCCTGTGGTTCGTATGGTTTCTGGTTTCGGGGAATATCACCCGGAATGACCGAAGTTTTATCAAGCCGCCGGCGAACTGGTTCAAGGGAATCATGCTTCAGGCCCGCTTCTACCTGCTTGGGGTTTTTCGAGGCGACCCGCACCCGTTCCACACCACACGCGAACGTAGGTTCAATCCCTTGCAACAAGTTGTCTATTTGGTGGTGATGTATGGCATCTTTATGTTTCTGGTAGTGACCGGCCTCCTTCTTTTATACCCAGAACATCTTCCGGAAACAATTGTCGGCCGTCCGGCGGGCTGGGTTGTGGCCACCGCACACTATTTGTTCTCGGTTGCCCTCGTCCTTTTTCTGGTGGTTCACTTGTACCTGATAACCCTGGGGGATAAGCCGGGGTACGGTCTGAAATCGATGATTGATGGCAATCATCGACAATCCAGGCATGGTGGAGAATAGTTCCTTCACCCCTTGATTTGCCTGTTCCATGACCTGGGGTTATCCCATTCGAGACCGGAATGGTCTACCGCGCCGGGTGAGACGACGATGACCGATTGTCGGCTTCCGGGCCCATTCGTCACCGTATATGGTTTCACCGCCTCCCACTGCCTGCGGGTACCCGGGAGGCGTTTTGCCAAGTGGCACCATTGCGACAACGTTGCCGGCAGCAGGTGCCGCGGTCTATCGTGTTCGTCGTCCCGCCGGCACTCTGCTGCATAAAGTCATGCGCGAGAACCTGGAGACCTACCTGGCCGGTGGCGATCAGACGGGCGATTTCGATGCCGAAACGTGTCCGGTGGCACCTGAGGGAGAAGCCCGAGGTGGTCAGCGGGCTGCTCGGGGTATTTTTGCGGGCGGTGGAGACGACCAGCC
>JAUVII010000321.1 GCA_030592845.1 Candidatus Krumholzibacteriia bacterium
CCACCACGATGGTCCCATCCCCCACCACCACGAACCCCGCCCAGTAGAACGGGTGGGCCGTGCCCGGGTTGGCCCGGACCATACCCTGCGCCTTGGCCAGGGCGGTCGCCAGGTCCTGGCCCCGGGACAGTTCCGTGTAGAATTCCTTCATCAGCACCGCGGTGGCGCCGTCGTCGACCGGCCACAGGCTGGCCACCACCGCGGGGACGCCCGCAATGAGGAAGGCACTCGAAAGCCCCAGCACTCCTTCACCGGAAAGGATGCGGCCCGAGCCGGTTTCACAGGCCGACAACACCGCCAACCGGGCGTTCAAAGACAGGTCCGCGATGTGGCTGGCCTGAATGCGGCCTTCGGCGCGGCCCCCATCCAGGATGATCTCCGAAGACCAGGGCCGCTGGTCGTCGACCCTGGCGTGCGTCGCCAGATGCAGGATGTCGTATTTTCGTAGGTCGCGCGCCACCAAACGACCTCCTGTCTTGCCGGCTATCCGTAAATCGACCCCACGGTATTCCCTGGCAAGACCCCGCACTTCGCGAACCGCCCCCGGCAGGGGTTTTCCGTCCGGCGTCTCGACCCCCGCCGCGGCCAGGATTCCACGGCCGTGATCTTGGGTTGGGATTTTTCCCAGCCGCCAGAATTCCAGGATCTCCGCCGAGGGAATCCGCATCCACACCGACCCCCTGTCCTCGCTGGAAACCACCGCCGACAGCGGCACCAGGTTCAGGGGACCGTCGGGCGCAAAAATGATCCGGCGACTTTCGGCGATCAGGTGGGCGATCGGCCCTAAAAGGTCATCACCAAGCTGGGCGCCCGCGGCCTCCGCCACCTCCAGGGCCCGTTCCAGATGATCCTGCGGGGGAGATGTCGCCAGCATTTCATGAAAGAGCCGCAACCGCCGGGCCAGTGTCCGTTCGTCCGGCAGAAGAACCGCCCGGCATTCGGTTTTTGTCACCGCGAAAATAACCGACTCCCGGGGTCCGAGGTATGCGTCGAGAAACAGTTCGCCTTCTTCCAGGATCCCGGTTTGCATGGAATGAAGGGATGTGGTCGGCCGGTCCGTGGCGCGGTCCCAGATTCCGATCCGCTCAGCCAGGGTGCGCGCCTTGAAGGCCTGGACCGCGTTGAAGGCGGCCGCAGTACTGTCGGGTCCGCCGACCGCCAGGGTCAGGGCGGCCAATTGGGTGTAGACAAGCCGGCCCGATGTTCCGCGCTGCTCCCGCCACTGAGGATCGGTGGGCATGTTCCGGGTGTCGGCCCAGGCCCTGGCCGCATCCCGCAACAGGCGCAGGGCTTCCTGTGGATTCCTAAGTTGGCGCTGGCTGCCGGCCGCCCCCGCCAGGGCCATCATCCGGTGTCCGTGCAAACCTCCGGTAGTGGCTGCTTCGATCGCGTACCGATACCTCGCCAGGGCTTCTTCGGGTTGGCCTGTCTCCAAAAAACGATCACCCAGGGAAAGTTCGAATTCAATCCGGCTGGCGCCATGAAGACGGCCCCGGGTGCGAGCCTCTTCATCAAGCAAAGCTTCCAGCGCCACAGCCGAGCTGTCCAATTCAGCCAGCGTCGCTGAATAACCGATCATGCTTTCGATCCGGTTTTGAATATCCAGGCTCGCGTCATCACGACCCAGAATTTGCCGGTGGATGGCCACGGCCTCACGACGGCGCCCCTGCATCCGGCGGACATCGGCCAGAACCCGCAGGACAAAGGCTTCGCGAGTGACGAAATTTCCCTCCCTGCATTCCAGCAGCAATTGTCCAAGCAGCACGGCCGCTTCTTCCAGCCGCCCCAGGCGCAACAGACAGTTGGCCTCGTTGGCCCCGCTGGAAACCGCGTCCTGCCTCTGGCTGATCTGCAGCTGGAGTTCGCGCGCGCGGCGAAAGCGATCCAGCGCGATACCCGGATCACCCAGGGAAAACTCCAGCGAACCCGTGTTGTTTTGCGCCAGGGCCTCGACGGCCTTGTAACCGATGTGTTCCGCCAGGTCGGCCACCTCTTTGTAGGTGGAAGCGGCCTCCTGGAATTTTCCATCCAGTTGGAGCACCGCTCCCAAACCGTTGAGGGTCCAGACCGCCGCCGCGGTATCGGCGAGATCACGGAAAAGACGGACAGCCAGGCGGTATTCATCAGCCGCTGCGGTGTACCATCCTTCCTGTCCATCCCGGTAGGCCAGACCGACCCGGGCCCAGGCTTCGTGGCGATGATCTTTCCGGGCCAGGGCAATCGCGAGTTGCCTGCGGTAGATGAGCTCCGCCTCGGTCGACCTTCCCTGTTGCTCCACCGCGTAACCAAGCCAGCGAAGGGCGTCACACCAACGGAGTGAATCTTCCAGGACTTCGGCAAGTCGGGTCGCCTCCCGCAATAGAGGTTCGCCTTTTTTGGGCTGACCGAAGGCCGCCCACAGGCGCCCCAGCTTTGAAACCAGGGGCAGTGTGAACGAAGAGTCTTCCTCGGCGCGCGCGAGGACAAGGTGGGGTTCGATATAGGCAGCGGCGGCATCGACCTGGCGGGTGGTGTGCAGGGAGTCGATGTGGGCCAGGATTTCATCCCGGGATTGGGGGGCGCCGGGTTCGGCGGCCACCGAAAGGGGATACACCAAGACGACGGCAAGAATGGCCCACGGCAGGAACCGGGGAGCACAAAGAGACATGAGGCCCTCATTTGATTCAACAGGGATCAGGCTCCTGACCAGAATCTCTCCCGGCACCCCTTTAATCAATGACA
>JAUVII010000269.1 GCA_030592845.1 Candidatus Krumholzibacteriia bacterium
GACAACGCTTCGGTGGCTTATATGGGTGTTCTGAAGACACTGATCCAATGGCATAAGGATGATCCGGTGGACGACCGGGAGCGGAACCGCAACGACGTGATCCAAATCTACCAGCACAACCGGAATCCGTTCATCGATCACCCCGAATTCGTGGCTTACCTCTTCGAAGGAGTTGTCGCCGGTGTGGATGACGGCCCGGGTATTCCGGAAGCCGCGGTGACTATCGCCGGTATCTATCCGAATCCCTTCAACCCGACGACCACCATCGATTTTTCCCTCACGCGCTCCGGTCCGGTCCAGATCGTGATCTTTGCTGTCGACGGCAAGTTGGTGCGTACCCTGCTGAGCGACAACCGCGAGGCCGGCGACTATCAGGTGCGCTGGAACGGGATGGCCGATACGGGCAGTCCGGTGTCCAGTGGAGCCTACTTTTGCCGGATTCTGGGTGGGGGCGGGATCGACTCCAGGCCGTTGTTGCTTCTGAAGTAATCGGATAATTACCCGCCAAATTTGAAAGGGCCCGCCACGGGGCCCTTTTTTTACGCAAGCGTCCAGGTATACTTTTGTGGGCGAAAGCGCTAAAATTTGCCTCGGTCAGGCCTTGTGGTGGAGAGCCCCCTGGGGGTCTTTTTAGTCGCAAGTCCTTGAAGTTAAAAAACTTAAAATTTTGAGATTCCAATATGGAACGGCAAGGGTAGCATGATAACGGATCGATTTAAATGGGGACCGATGGGGTGGATTCTGGTTCTGGCTGTTGTTGTCGGTGCCTGGCCTGCACTGGTCCTGGGGCAGGTTGGCGAGAGCGTGGGCGAAGGCATGGTCCGTTACCACGCTTCGGCCTCGGCCAGGGACGGCGCCCTGCCGTCGCTTTGTCTGGTTGCTCCCCTGGATTCATTGGGCCCCGTCCCCGAGGAATGGGCGGTGGTTCCGGAGTTCACCCGGATCCAGGGTCGCACGTCGGTATTCCTGACCATCGACGAGGGCACCGATCTCTACGGCACCGGCGAAGTACCCGGCCCCCTGCGGCGCAACGGAACACGCACCGTGGCCTGGAATTTCGATGCCTACGGCTGGGGCGCAGGCGCGCCGAATCTTTACCAGTCACATCCGTGGGTGCTGGCCGTTCGGGCCGATGGAACCAGCTACGGCGTGATCGCCGACACCCCCAACCGCTGCCTGATCGATCTGCAGCTGGGCATCCGTTTCGAAGCTGACGGTCAGGAATTTCCGGTGATCATCATCGAAGGCGCCACCCCGCAGGATGTGGTCCGATCCCTGGGCCAATTGACCGGGACCATGCCTCTGCCGCCGCGCTGGGCATTGGGATATCACCAATGCCGCTACTCGTACACCCCGGATGATCGGGTGCGCGAGATCGCCGACGGTTTCCGCGAACGGGAAATCCCCTGTGACGTGATCTGGTACGACATCGATTACATGGATGAAAACCGTTGTTTCAGCATCGACACCTGGAGTTTTCCCGATATGCGCGGCCTGAACGCCGAACTGCACGAAAAGGGATTCCATACCGTGGCGATAATTGATCCGGGCATCAAGCAGGAATACGGATATCACGTTTACGATTCGGGCGACGCCATCGACGCCTGGGTGCAAAATCGCAGCGGGTCGCCCTATGTGGGCTCGGTCTGGCCGGGACGCTGCGTTTTTCCTGATTTCACCATGGGCCAGGTGCGTGAATGGTGGGGCGGGCTCTACGGTCAGTTCCTGTCCCTGGGCATCGACGGCATTTGGAACGACATGAACGAGCCGGCGGTCTTCAACGTGGACGCCAAGACGATGCCCCGCAGCAACCGGCACCGCGCCGATCCCGAACTGGGCGGACCCGGTACCCACGCCCGGTTTCACAACGTGTACGGCATGCTGATGGCGAGGGCCACCTGGGAGGGCGTGCAGCGGGTGCGGCCGAATCAACGGCCTTTTGTCCTGTCGCGGGCCAACCATCTGGGCGGCCAACGCTGGGCGGCCTGCTGGACAGGCGACAACTCTGCGAGCTGGGCCCACGTGGACTATTCGGTGAGCATGGTGCTCAACCTCGGTTTGTCGGGGCAGCCCATGTCCGGTCCCGACATCGGCGGATTCGTGGGGGTCGGAACCGGCGAGATGTTCGCCCGCTGGATGGGCATCGGCGCGCTGCAGCCGTTTGCGCGGGGTCATACCGGGAAGGGTAATATCGACAAGGAGCCCTGGGCTTTTGGGTCGGATGTCGAAAAAACCTGCCAGGTGGCTTTGCAGCGGCGATACCGACTGCTTCCCTATTTGTATTCGCTGATGAGGGAGGCGGCGGAAACCGGTTTGCCGCCGGTGCGGCCGTTGTTTTTTCTGGATCCTGCCGATCCTGCACTGCGTGCCGAGGATGATTCGTTTTTGTTGGGTGACGATTTACTGGTGGCCTGCAACACCTGGCCGGGGGAGAAGCCGGTGCCGGTTTTGCCCGCGGGCAACTGGGTGAAGGTGAGCCTGGTTGACGGGGATCTGGATGACCCGGATCTGCCTGACCTGTACCTGCGCGAAGGGGCCATCCTGCCTCTGGGGCCGATCATGCAGTGGTCCGATGAAAAGCCGTTGGACGAGTTGGAGCTTCTGGTCAACCCGGGGCCCGATGGCAGGGCGGTTGGTTATTTGTATGAGGATGACGGTGACGGCTACGGGTATCGTGAGGGCGCATACCGGGTGACGGAGTTTGTTGTATCGGGTCCCGGGGAATCGGTTCAGGTGAAAGTCATGGAAGGGGATTGGGAGCCGGGGGTGTGGCTGGTTGTGCCCCGGGATATTTCAAAGTGACGCTCAGGTCTGCTATTCGGTTTCCGGCGAACGCCGATGCCTACGCAATCGCTCGACAACATCAGCAACGGGCTGAACCTTGCCCTTTTCTATTTGGCGGTTTCCCAGGGCGAGGATCTTCAACATGGATATGGTCTGTTGTGACATTTTCATGCATGGCTCCTTTTTCTTACTGGGCTTGATTTAGACCAAGAACAGGCTTTGTACTAGCCCTGAAATATTGCGAATAATTAGGAACCCGATGCCGTTTATTACGCAAAAACAATTGGTTTTACCTCTCTTTAAGAAAAAAGACAATAAGCAATAAAAGACAAATATTTAACCATTAAAATAAATTTTACATATAAAAGATAAAATGTTGATCTTTGTAGGCCATGTTGTTATATTGAAGGAATGAATCACAAAAACCTAAATCTGCAAAGTCCAATGGAAGTGGGTGAGAGCCTGGCTCAGCGCGCCAGAGCCTTGCGCCTCCACAGGGGCTGGACCCGACAAACCCTGGCAAAACGAGCGGGGGTTACTGAATCATCTCTCAAGCGATTCGAAAATACCGGCAAAGCATCCCTGGAATTGGTCATGAAAATCGCCTACGCCCTGGGGCGGCTTACGGAGTTCAACCAGATCCTTCGGCCGCCACCGGCCCAAAGCATTGAGGAACTCGAACAGCGGGGCACCAGGCCCTTGCGTAAACGAGGCAAAATATGAAAAAGCTGGAGGTCCGTTTCACGCGAGACGCGGTGGATTCCTTTTCCGTTGGTACACTGGCTGAAGACAGGGGCATGATCTATTTCGAGTACTCCCCGGAGTTTGTAGGTTTGGGCCTGAACCTGTCGCCATTTTCTCTTCCGTTTGAACCGGGATTATTTGAGCACAAAGACAGGGAGTTTGGGCCGCTGCCGGGCCTCTTTGACGACTCATTGCCTGATGGCTGGGGTCTGTTGTTGATGGACCGACATTTTCGATCCCTCGGGCGGAGTCTTTCGGATATCAGCCCGTTGGATCGGCTTTCCTGGTTGGGGACTTCAACCATGGGCGCGTTGACGTACCACCCCTC
>JAUVII010000235.1 GCA_030592845.1 Candidatus Krumholzibacteriia bacterium
CAAGACCGGCTACCTGCTGCCGGACGGGTCCTAGAAACCCATGGGCGACCCACTGCTCTACCGGATCAACCGCAACATCGTGCGGTTGGGTATGCGAGCCTACTTCAAGGAAATCGAAGTGGTCGGGCGGTCCCGGGCCCCGGGCGATGGGCCGGTGATCTTCGCGTCCAACCATCCGCATTCCATCACCGACAGCCTGGTCCTTGGTCTGGCCGCCGACCGCATGCTTCACTTCGTGGCCCACAGCGGGCTGTTCCGGAACCCGGTCAAGGCCTGGTTCATGCGCAACAGCGGAGTTATTCCCGTGTATCGCCCCAAAGATGTCGAAGGGTCCTCCGACAAGAACCTCACCATGTTTTCCGCCTGTTACGAGATCCTGAACCGCGGTGAAGCCATCGGGATCTTCCCCGAAGGCACCAGCGCCGAGGAAAGACGCGTTCAGAAACTGAAAACCGGTACGGTCCGCATCGCGCTGGGCGCCGAAGAAAGCGCGGGCTGGAATCTCGGGCTGGCCCTGGTTCCGGTGGGCCTGAACTTCGAGAGCTGTTCCCGGTTCCGCAGCCGGGTCCTGGTCAAATTCGGGGAGCCCATCGTACCGACGGAATGGCGCGCCGAATTTGAAAAGGATCCCACCGAAACAGTGAACCGGATGACGGACCAGCTTCAGAAACGGCTGCGCCGCGAGGTCGTCAACGTCGAACAATCCGAGTACGAAAAGTTTGTTCTCGAAGTGGAAAAGATATTCAAGGACGAGTTGCTCGCCCGCGACGACCTGAATATTCCAGGGAAATCCTACAGTCAGCGCAGCCAGGCCGTCACCGCGGAAATCGCCCGCTGCCTGAATTATTACCATGAGCGCAGCCCCGATGTCATTTGGCGACTGGCCCGCCAGATGAAGGGTTACAACGCCAAACGCCACGTCCTGAAACTGAGGGACGACATGCTCCGCGAACAGGAGGGCCCCCTGGTAAGGGGTGAGCTGTGGCGTTTGGTGATCGGAGGAATCGCGGGCCTGCCCTGGGCCCTGTTCGGTCTGGTGGGGAACTGGCTCCCCTATCGCCTGACCGGCTGGCTCGGCGGCCGCCTCGCACCCGACCGGACCAAGATCCATCAGGTCCAGTTCGGCGTGGGCGCGGTCATGTTCCTGGGTTGGTACGCGGCCCTGCTGACGGTCTCTTTTCAGGTGTTCGGGACGGCCGCGTCCATTGTCGCGGGCATCGGGCTTCCCCTGGCCGGGTTGTTCTCCCGGGAATATTTTCGTTACATGAAAAAACGCCGGCGCATGCTTCGTTTTGCCGGCCTGGAATTCAAACTCGGGTTCAGGGTCCAGGAGTTGAGACTCGAGCGCCGGCGTCTGGTCCGCAACCTGGAGAACGCCATGCAGCAGTATTTGCGCGCCATGGAGGAGGAATCGTGAGTCCCAGTATGCTGGACATGGCCTCGGTGAGGGAATACCTGAGCAAAAAGCTGCTCTGCCAGGTGGCGATGTCCGAAAAGAGACTGGCCCTGACTTTCGACGATGGGCCCAACCCCCACAACACTCCCCTGCTTCTCGAGATGCTGGCAAGCAAGGGGATCAAGGCCACCTTTTTCGTGGTCGGCCGGCGGGTGCGCCGGTTTCGGGACCTGCTGAAACAAACCGCCGACGCCGGCCATGAAATCGGGAACCACTGCGACCACCATGTGCCGCTGTCGTTTCTGCCCCGGGCGATCATCAGCCGGGAACTGGAAGTCTGCGGCCATCTGGTCGAAGGCGTCACCGGAAAGCGGCCCCGTTTCATGCGCCCGCCCATGGGCTGGATTAACGACAAGGTCCTCGAGGTTGCGCGTGAGTCAGGATACGATCCGGTGATCGGCAGCATTCACCCGCAGGATTCCCGACAACCAGGCCTGGATACTATCCTGCGCCGGGTGCGACGGCGCATCGAACCCGGGGCCATTATCATCATGCATGACGGAGGCTGGCGCATCGGCGTGGACCGCAGCCAAACCCTGGCAGCGGTCGATATCATCACGGACGAACTTCTGGAATCCGGCTACCGGTTCCAAACCCTGAGTGAACTGGTGGATGACACGCACCAGGGAAAGAGCACCGCATGAACCCGTTTGATTTGCCCCTGGAGACCATCTCAGGAAGGAAAAGAATTTCAACCGCATATTTTGTCCTCCGTTTGACCTCCTGAATGCCTGATTATCTCATCGTTGAAGATTCACCGTCAAATCCACCACCCCGATTCGGGTTCAAGCGGGAAGAATCCCCGCGATTCCCCGTTTGGGACCACATCATTGACACACCGGCCCATCGGCCGTCCTCGTTCCGGTTGGTGGGCTGCTCATTGACTCCTCCTTCAGGTAAATTAAACCAAAGAAGTGTCTAGAGAACCGGGGAAGTCCAGGAAGCTGTTCCCCGCTTATGGGGACACGGCGCCTATGGCCCGTAATCCATGGTGGTCGCTTTGCCCTGCGAATAATCCTCGTGCCAGTTCACAGCCACGGGAAAACGTTGATAGAGGCTTTCCCGTTTCGCCTCCAAAAACATTCGCTCCTTGTCCATGTAATCCGCTGCACACAGGACCGGCCGGCCAGCGGCCTTTGACAACCTTTCAAGCCAGATCATGCCTTCCTTGGATCTCAGGAGGTGGTGATCGAGGATGAAGAGTTCAACCCCCCGGGCCAGTCTCAAGGCGTTTTGCCAGGCCCTGGCAATCTGCGCCTCGGTCAGCTTGGACAAGTAGAGGGGTGGGCCACCGGCGAGAACAATGTCCGGTTGCCAATCAAGTATCCGGGAAACGGTCTGATCGTGGAGAAGCTGGATATCCGGCGCATGAAGAAATTTTCGATCCCCATCAACCAGCGTCATCATGACCGATTCATCCGTCAAATCCGGGTCTCCGTGAGGCACGGCCCGGGAGAAATGCAGAGGGCCGTGCACGACATTTTCTCCGGACAGAAAGTCGAGACCAAGGATGTTTTTCAATGATGCTTCGCGCGCAGCTTCAAGGGGAGAGAGATGACAAGGGCTTTTGCGCCAGATTCTCACATCGTTGTTCAGGCTTGGCAATCCGGCGGCATGGAGTTGGTAGGGATTTGCATCTACAAGCGGGACATGGTCCCCGTGAAAATGGCTGAATACGATATCCGTAGCCTTTCCCCACAGATCAACGATTTTTCGCCGGACCCCTTCACCCAGCATCACCTGCCTGGGATGAGGCAGGCGCTTATGCCGCATGTATCCCAAAGCGAAGCCCGGGTCGATGAGGATATTCCTCTGCCCGGTCTTCACATAACAACCCAAACCTCTGACACCCAGAGATTCCGCACTAAGAATTTGTATCTCAGTGAGAGAGGCGTTCATTTGAGCACGGTCATCCGCTTCGTTTCAGAGAAGCCGCCGGCTTCCAGATTGTAGAAGTATGTCCCGGAAGCCGCCTGGGATCCTGAGTCATCCCGGCCATTCCAGATCGCCTCATGGCGACCCTCGGCGAAGAGTTCCTCCTTCAGCAACACCTTCACCAAACGACCCGACACATCGAATACGCGCAGGCTCACGGTGGTCTGCCCGGGGAGATCGAAGGCGATGGTCGTATGGGGATTGAATGGATTCGGAGCGTTTTGCAAAAGCCCGATCCTGGTGACGGGAAGGTTGAGGTCCCCGGGTATTCCCGAAGGTTCGAGACAACCCAAAGCCTCCAAACGTCCGATTTGGACCGACCCCGGTGGGCCCGAGCCGCCGACGGTCACCGCCAGGGTCCAATCACGCCAACCCCACGGATCATCATCGTACCATCGGTACACAACCTGCCACTCGCCCGGGGACAAACCCTCGACAGCCGAGGAAAGGTTGTAGCAGCACATGCAGTCACAGGGATTTGTGAGAATTTCCCTTTCAGTGACGTACAGACTGTCGTTGGAGATGGTCACGGTGAAGGTGAAGGAATCGGGGCAACAATTGTAGGTGGCGTTATCGTGGTGGAGAACCAATCGGCCGTTTTCAACCTCTGCAAAAACATCGTCCATTTCAGAGCACCAGGGATAGTCCCGGGCTGTTCCGATCCCTGCGAGAAAAAACGTCAAACAGGCGGTCGTCAAAAATATAATCCGCATGATGAACCCCCTTGGCGATGCCAAATTTCATCTGCTTCCTGCATGAGACTTGCGGGGTGTCCGATTCAGCCCAATCGCCTCTTAATATACCACAATTTCCTCCGTCACGCCGTTTTTTTGACCCACCGTTTAGCCTGCAAAACGAAAGTCTGAACCTTTGTTTAAACCCTGTGTTTGCCGAAGGCTTCATCGGTCGGCGGCGAAATACCCAGGTGAGGCAGTGACCGAAGAGATGGAACAATACCTCTTTTCGGACAAATGGGGGAAACTCATCATGAGATCGTCTCTGCCTCGTGCCTCTTCATTCCTTTTTCTGTCGCTTTTCCTGCTGATTCCCCTGGCCGCCGCCGCCGAACCCGGTGAAGGTCGCACCCCAGTCCTGGGTGTCAGTCCCCACGGGTTCATCGAAGTAGAAGGAATAGGTCGTCACCCCATCGTTCTGGGGCGAGCACATGGATGAGCCGTTGGC
>JAUVII010000059.1 GCA_030592845.1 Candidatus Krumholzibacteriia bacterium
ATGCTGCCGCGGGTCATCAGCGAAGACATCACCCTGGGGGTTACCTGCTCCCCGGAGCCCGGTTTTGTCCTGGCCGACGCCAGCCAGATGGAGCAGGTGGTCATGAACCTGGCCGTCAATGCCCGTGACGCCCTGCCCGACGGCGGCATGCTTGAAATCGAAACCCGCCTGGTAAACCTGGATGAGGTTTACGTTCGCAACCATCCCGGCTCCCAGCCCGGCCCCCATGTCATGCTCGCGGTCAGCGACAACGGCGAAGGCATCAAAAAAGAAAACCTGGACCGGTTGTTCGAACCGTTTTTCACCACCAAACCCAAGGACAAGGGCACGGGTCTGGGGCTGGCCACCGTCTACGGTATCGTGCAGCGGTTCGGCGGACACATACGCGTCTACAGCGAGCTCGGACACGGCAGCACTTTCAAGGTCTACCTGCCGTTGACCGAATCCGGTGAGTCCCGGTCCGGTGCCGCCGCCCCCGCCGCCCCGGCCCGGGGAGGCAGCGAAACCATCCTTGTCTGTGAGGACGAAGACAGCGTGCGGAGGTTGGCCGTTCTGCACCTTCGGGATGCCGGGTACACCGTCATCGAGGCGGAAAACGGAGACGAGGCCCTGCGGCAGATCTCCAAAGCCGATGTTTCCCTTGATCTTCTGGTGACCGACGTCATCATGCCCCACATGGACGGCAAAACCCTTTCCCGGGAGCTTTCCGGGGCCCACACCGACCTTAAAACCCTTTTTGTTTCAGGTTACACCGCCAATGCCATCGCGCGGCACGGAATCCTTGATAAAGGCGTCGAATTCATCGAAAAACCCTTCAATCGCAATACGTTGCTCGCCCGCGTGCGCGAAATCCTCGATGGCCGCCCATAAATATCCTCTTTTCTCTTAAAAACCTCGTTATCCGGTCGAATTTCTACAGGTAGAACCATATCGACGAATGGAAGGATACCGAGGTGTCGAAAACCACCTATCCAAACGATCTTGCCCTCGACGACGTCGTCGAGGAAACCCCGCCGTTGAGCACCGAACACGCGGAGCTCTTCGTGGCGCTCGACCGGCTGCTGACCATCGGGTCGTACTATACGCCCGAACACGCGCGCTACCAGGAAGTGGCCAGCGAGGCCCATGCGGCGATCCGAAACAATCTTGCCGGTTCCAGTGTCCTGGAAATCGAGTGCACCCATGAAGGCTTCTGGGTCCACGATGTTTTCATTGAATACGACCAGCGGGAAACCAGGCGCGTTTTCGATCTGCTCAATGATTTAAGCATCGGGCTGTTGGAAATCGATTCCGCCGCGTCGTCGGACGACCTTCACGTGGCCGTATCTTCCCTCAAGCACCACCTGGTAACCAACTCCGGCAAAAAGAATTTCGAAGAAATCGCCATCGAAGGCATGCCCGACACCATCCGGACCACCAGCCAGAGTCTTTACGTCAAGACCCGGGACCGCAGCGGCGGCCCCGGCGGCACCCGGCCAAGATCCGGGTCCGCCGACCACTATGTCATTCCCGATTCCAATCTGGTCGCCACCCCCGACGGACAGAAGCTGGAACGGGAGTTCCTCGGCATCATCAGCGGGATTATGCGCAACGGCGACCCGACCCAGCTGAAGAGCCTCGAACGTGGCGAGGAAATGGACGAGGCATTGCGCGATTGGGTCCCCGATTCCGCCGTGGGCACCATCAAGGAAATCATGGAGGCGCTGAAAAAAACCAACACCGACCCCATGATCCTGGAACACCTGATCGGCCACGCCCAGGCCGCTCTGGAATTGACATCCGACCCTTTGTTGGTCGAGCTGGTGTTCGAACGCCTGCGCAAGGAAACCGGCATCAAGAGCGAGAAATCCAAGTCGCTTCTGGAAAACCGGCCCAAACCGAAGAGACCAAAACGGGGGCCGGTCAAGTACACGATGACGCCCGACCAGATGAACGAACTCATCGAAGAACTGAACGAAAACTCCGCCCCACCCGAGGATTTGCTGTCTCCCTCCTCTGCCGATTGTCTCGGGATCTGCACCCAGATCCTGTGCAGCGCGCCGACGGAGCACATGATCCTGGGCATCGGCACCACGATATTCAAGATCCTTTCGGTCGAGAACCTTCACGAGGACGACCTGAGGGTCGCCTCTTTTTCCCTGGCCGCCATTCTGAAAACCGGATCACGGGACACCATTGACGGATCCCTGCCCCTGTTCCTGTCGCCGTTGCGCCGGTTCCACCCGGAGAACCTCGGACCCATATGGTTGAGCGTCTGGAAATCCCTGGTGGAAATCGATCACCAGCGGCTGGCGTGGCCCCACCTGGTCAACGAACTGTTGTTGGGCGTCGAATGGGAAGACCCCGGCGCCAGGCTTTCCCTTTATGAATCGTTGTCCCGGATCAACGTCGGCGACGGCGAGGAAATGCTGGAGCGCCTCGAAGAACTTCAGGCCCTCAGGACGAAGACGATGGCGCCTGAAGTATTTCACGCCCCGGCGCCGCTATTGTATCCGGTGCACGTCGTCCTGCTGGATTCGAGCGTTTCGCGCGATCACGGCCCCAGACTTCACGAGCGGCTGGTCCACCAACGGGCCCAGCGCCTGGCGAACCTGCTGGTCGGCATCATGGGCCGCTACAAGCAGAGCAACAAAATGATTTATCAGGCCATCCTCGATCAAGGGGTGTCCGAACAGATAACGCCCAAGCTGAAGGACATGGGCAGTCGTCTGCTCGTGTCGTCGATCCGAAATCTTCTGCCGGAAGACCGGGACGAACTGTGGGTCAGCGAGGCCCTGTCCTGGCTCGGCAAGCTGGATCCCAAACGCGCCGAACCCATCCTGAACCGGGTTATCAAGGAGAAGAAATTTTTCCTGTTCCCGGTGTGGCCGTCGGAGTGCCGCCAGGCCGCACGGGCAAGCCTGGATTCGCGCCAGGAGCCCCCAGGACAAAACCCGGTTACCGAAGATCCGGACGCAGCTCCGTCCGGCGATGACGATAACGACGAGAGGTAAAGACAAGTGGCCACCAAATTCAGTGACCTGATCATTATGCTTTCCAGCGGCATCAACCAGCGCCGGATGTATTTCGATTCCCATCCCAGGGTTCAGGACCTGGGCACAAACTTCTCTGAACGGATGGACGAAGTCCTTGCCGACAAGGGAGAAACCGGGTTCTTTTTCGGTATACTGAACGGGAAGTTCATCCGCGACGGGAAGTACCTCATCGGGCCGTCCATCGCCGGTCGCAACCTGATCGACTTCGCTGACCGCCTGCGTTGCGGCGGATTCCTGTTCCGCCAGGGAGTGACACCCGAAGAGGTGATGGCGTTTTTCCGCGTGGCCGCCGAACTCCGGGACAGACAGGACAGCGTCCAGGATTCGATCGCCCTGTTCCAGTCCGAGGGCATCGCCAACATCGAGGTTTCCCCGTATTTTCGCGAGGGCGAGGAGACCGACGCCAGCGGGATCAAGCTGGCGCCTTTCGACCCCGGCCTGATCACCTTCGACTTCAGCGAGGACGATCCGAACGGAGGCATGGGGAAGTCTGTTGCCCAGGAACTCCAGCCGCTGCTGCCTATTTTCCAGTCCATGTACGAGACTGTTCAGACCAACAACATACACATCAACATGAAGCAGGATGTCGATGTCCATAAGGCCCTGGGCGTGGGCGAAGAACTGTATGAGGTTTCCGACCAGCAGACCATGGACGTCATGAACCTGATGCGCTATCCGGACTACGACAGCTATACCATCGGCCACTCGGTGCGCGTGTCCACCCTGGCTTTGACCGTGGGCAGGGAGATGGGCTGGCCGGAACACCTTCTGTCCGAGCTGGCGGCCGCGGGGCTACTCCACGACATCGGCAAGGCCAAGGTTCCCGACGAAATCCTCTACAAGCCCGGCAAGCTGACTCCCGAGGAACGGAAGATCGCCGAGTCGCACGCGGCTCTCGGCGGAAAGATCCTGCTGGCCATGGGCGATGTCAGTCCCTTGATCGTGGCGGGCGCGTGGGGTCATCATATCCGTCACGACCGCGCCGGCGGCTATCCGCCCATGCCCGAGTGGGCCGTCAAGAGTCCCGTCACCGGCCTGATCCAGATATGCGATGTGTTCGAAGCCCTGACCGCGGCCCGGCCCTACAAGAATCCCATGCCGCCGCGCCGGGCGTTCGAAATCATCCTTAAGGACAAGGGCGCCTTCGATCCCGCGCCGCTGACCGCGCTGATCCGGGCCATCGGCCTGTATCCTCCCGGCAGCGAAGTTTCCCTGACCGACGGCACACGCGGGTATGTGGTCGCCAAGGGTCCCGACTGGGAACAGCCGACGGTGCGCGTTACCCGCGACCCTGAGGGCCACCCCCTCGCCAAGGAAGACCAGTACGTGGCCAAGCTTCACGAAGAGGAAGACCTGGCCGTGGCCGACTTCCTGATGGTCGGCCTGGACCCCGACGCGACCCGGGACATGGAGGGCGGGGATCTGGGAACCGATCCCGAGGCTGGAGACGAATGGGAAGAAGGCCTGATCGGCGAACTGGACGACATCCTCGAGGAATCAATCATCTGATAGAGGTCCGGTTCAAGGAAGGCGCCCCCGGAACGGATTCCAGGGGCGCCTTTTATTAAGTCCGGAATCAACCCTGTGGCGGATGAAGAAATCTACTTCTTCACTCCGGCCGTATCGGGCTGGGACTGTGTCTGGGACTGCTGGGCCGGCGCGGCGGTTCGGCTGTGACCCGCGCCCATGGAGCAGTTGCCCTCGAAGAATACACCCTCGTCGATGACCAGGCGTTTCGTCTTGATGTCGCCTTCCACGTGGGAGCCGCTCTGCAGTTCAATCTTGTTTTCAGCGGTGATGTTGCCGATCAACTGGCCGCCGATGATGGCGTTTTTCACCGTTACCTTGCCGTTGACCACGCCGGTCTTGCCGATGACGAGGCTTTCGGGTGTACCGATGTCGCCCTTGAATTCGCCTTCGATGCGCAGGGTGCCGCGAACTTCGACCTTGCCTTCGAATTTGCATCCCTGGGCGATGATCGAGGTCTGGCCTCCGGCCATGGTCTGGTTATCGGGTTCTTTTCCGAACATGGTTTTCCTCCTTGGCCCGGTCGGCTTCCTGAAATGAAGCGCCGGGTTTTTCTAACGAATTTCCGGGCAACGAACCCGGTTGCTTCCAGCTTGACTAGTTTTGCGGCGGATCGCCCGCCACGACGGTGCGGGGATCAACAGCCTCGCCCTGCCGCCAGATCTCGAAGTGAAGATGGGGCCCGGTCGTTTGGCCGCTTTCACCCATGTAGGCGACCACCTGTCCCGCCTCGACCCGATCACCCTTGCCAACCGCGATACGGCTCAAATGGCCGTAAACTGTTAGGTAACCCAATCCATGGCGGATTTCAACAAAGTTTCCCAGGAAGTCGTCCGTGCCCGTACGGGCCACGGTGCCCGGCGCCGCCGCGGTTACCGGCGCATCCCGGGGACCGGCGATATCAATTCCCAGGTGGGGCTTGATTCCTCGGGAGATATTACCGGAAATGAACTCCCGGGTCACGAACCCTTTGGCCGGCCAACGATCGGGACGGGGGCTCAACGAAAGAGAGGCCGCGCGCTGCATGCCCTCCTCCGATGAAGCGGGAACATCCTCCAGCCACGCGGCCAACGAATCGGTCCCCACCGGCGAGGCGTCCTGAACTCCCAACATGATCAGTAGTTTTTCCTGAACCGCGCGCATCTGGTCCAGTTCGGTGGCCAGTTGTCCAGCCACCAGGATGTCCTGATTCGCGGCAGCCAATTCTGTTTCCAGTTCCCGGATCCGCGACCGTTCGGTGTGCTTGCCGGCGAACGACATCATCAGCAGGGCCACCACGCCCGCCATCATGGCGGCCAGGACAATGAGCGTCACGATCATGATCCGCGAGATGCCGTACTGGCGGGATGATCTTTCATCGCCGGGAACCAGAATGATTTTGGTGTACGCGGGAATTCCCATTTTCAAACCTGATCCCGGTTGTCGGCCAGCAGTCCGTGGCTGCTTCTCTTGCGGGCGCGGGGAAACCAAAGGATAAACCCGGTTCCCTTGCCTGGATTGCTGTCCATTTCAATGCGCCCTCCGTGTTCGTGCACGATTCGCGCGACGATGGACAGGCCCAGGCCCGTCCCTTTGCCGTAATCCTTGGTGGTGAAAAAAGGCAGGAAGACCCGGTCGTGATTTTCCGGGGGAATGCCCTCCCCGGTGTCGCGGAATTCCACCCTGAGTTCGCCCGGACCACCGTCGGTCATCTTCACATCGATGCTTCCGCCCTCGGGCATGGAATCGATCGCGTTGGCCAGAAGATTGAAGAACACCTGCTCCAGTTCGTTGCGGTTGCCGAAGACATAGGGTTCCGTATCCTCGGTCAGATTGAGCTCGACACCGGCCAGCTTCAGATTTTTTTCCATGAGGTAGGCCGTTTCGCTGATCGCTTCGGCCAGGTTCATGCTGCCGCGTTCGCTGCCGGTGGGGCGGGCGAAATTCAAAAGTCCCTTGATGATGCCGCGGCACTGTTCCGTCTGGCGGATGATCCGGTGGATGTCCTCGCTGTCGTCCTCGTTCGTTATGGTGTCTTCGAGCATCTGGGCCGACAGCAGGATGGAGCCCAGCGGGGTATTCAGCTGATGGGCGATTCCCGCGGCCAGTTGCCCGATGCCCGCCAGTTTTTCGGTTTCACTCATGCGGTTTTCGAGTTGTTTTTCCGAAGTGATGTCACGGGCGATGACCACGAACGATCCATTCTTTTCCGCCCGGGGTCCCGATCCGGGCGAGATGCTGGACAGGGTCACCGATATCTGCTTGGCCGGGCCACTGTCGTTTTCGATCCGGGCTTCGTAGGTAAAACCTCGCCCCAGTCGCTGGATGTCGTTGACCGCCCGGTCGATGGCCAGGTCAAGATCCAGTTCCAGGCTCTGGATTTTTTTATTCAGCACGTTGCGGCGGGGCAGGCGGAAAAGATTCTCCGCTCCCTTGTTCCACTCCAGGACGCGGCCGTCCCCGTCCAGCAGGAAAATGGCCTCGCCGGCGTGGTTGATGATGCTGCGGTACTTCATCTCCGAACGCCGGAGGCGCAGATTGCCCATCTCGGTCACCCTGAGACGGAAAAGTGCGCTCCAGCCCAGAATGATCACGAACAGCTGGAACAAACCCGTCCGCAGCATGTCGGTCAACACCTGGCCGGATTTCCATTCGTCGTTCAACATGGCCTGAAGGGATCCGGTCTGCAGATAGGTCTCACGAAGTTCAAACAGGTTGATCAGGATGTAGGCCAGCGAACCGCCCACCAGCGTGCCCAGAAAAATCTGGAGCCGGAGGGCCCGGCCGGGTCGCAGAAGTTTTGCCGGGCTCTTCATCCCTGGGTCCCGTTTCTTTCGGCGTGCGGCGCTCCGCCTTGTGTCGGCGCGACCTTCATGAGATATCCGTATCCACACCCATGATCTTCAAAACCCGCACCAGGTCCGAATCGGAAAAAAACCGCACGCTGATCGTGCCTTTGCTGTTGTCCGCGTCCCTGGCGATGGTCACCGGTGAGCCGTAGACTCTTTCCGCGTTTTCCATCAGGGCGCGCAGGCCCGGTTCGATCGTGCCAACCGCCCCTTTTTTGCGGGTGGTTTTTTTGCGGGGCTTTGCACCCCCGGCCCGAACCCGGCGCTCACATTCCCGGACGGAGAGGTCGCGGCTGTGACACATTTTTGCCAACTGGACGCGCGCCGGCCCCATGGGCAGACCCAACAGGGCCTTGGCGTGCCCGCGGGTGATCCGGCCTTCCTGCAACAGGGTCAGGATTTCTTTTTCCAGGGTCAGGATCCGCAGCATGTTGGCCACGCTGCTTCGCTTTTTGCCCAACATTTCAGCCAGTTCGTCCTGGGTCGCCCCGTAGGACTCCAAAAGATTCCGGTACGCTTCGGCCTCCTCGACCGGGCCGAGGTCTTCGCGCTGGATGTTTTCCAGGAGGGCGACCCTGAGGGCTTCGGTTTCTTCGTAGGTGCAGACCAGGGCCGGCACTTCGGTCAGGCCCGCCAGCCTGGCCGCGCGCACCCGGCGCTCCCCGGCCACCACGCTGTAGGAAATCATGGATGGGGGCGCTTGGCTGTCGGGATCCTGGGTGGCGGTCTCGCCACCCTGAAGCTGCCGCACCAGGACCGGTTGCAGGATCCCCACCTGTTTAATTGAATCCGCCAATTCGCTTAACTTGTTGATATCAAACAACTTGCGCGGCTGGTCCTTGTTGAAGCCGATGTTTTCCAGGGGCACCATATGAATACTGGCGTCCTCATCGGGGGCCGTGGTCATGCCCTTGAGATCGGCTCCCTGGATCAACGCGGAAAGGCCCTTGCCCAGAACCCGGTTCTTGCTCATGGAATCACCCTCCTCAACCAACGGCGCGCTTTTCATTTTTTGCGATCACTTCCTTCGCCAACTCCAGATAACTCTTGGCCCCCACGCACTCGACATCGTAGAGCAGGATGGGTTTCCCGAAGGACGGAGCTTCACTCAGGCGTACGTTGCGGGGAATTTTGGTTTCATAGACGGTTTCACCGAAAAAATCGATGGCCTCCTCGGCCACCTGGTTGGAAAGCTTCAGGCGGCGGTCGAACATCGTCAACAGCACTCCCTCCAGGCGGAGGGCCGGATTCAGGCTGCGCTGGACAAGTTGCACGGTGCTGAGCAACTGGCTCAAGCCCTCAAGGGCGTAGTACTCGCACTGGATGGGAATGAGCACCGAATCCGAGGCGGTCAAGGCGTTCAGGGTCAGCATGCCCAGGCTGGGCGGAGTGTCGATGATGATGAATTCATACCGGCTGCGCAACGGATCGACCACCCTTTTCAGGTAGCCCTCGCGATTGTCCTCGTTGACCAGTTCAACTTCAGCACCGGAAAGCCGGCGGTCCGTTGGCAAGACATCCAGGAAGGGAACGTGGGTGTTTTTGACACACTCCCCCAAAGAGGCCCCACCCAGCATAAACTCATAACTTGTTGCCTGTAGGTGTGATACACCAACACCGCTGGACGCGTTTCCCTGGGGGTCCAGGTCAATCAACAGGGTTCGCTTTTCTGCCACCGCCAGGCTGGCGCTCAAATTGACGGCTGTAGTGGTCTTGCCGACGCCGCCTTTTTGATTGGAAATCGATATTATTTTACTCATGGCGGAGATCCATTCTCTTTTGTTTCCTCCGTGATGGGATATGGGGAGGCCAATTTACCTCCAATTGGGACTCCGAGTCAAGACGCCCCGCGGGAATGGAGACAATTGTTCCACGTGGAACATTTGAAATCCAGAGGGGCCATGGCAGTGTTCCACGTGGAACATTGCACAATTAACTTTATGGGAGGTCTCAGGAGGAATTGGCGATATAGCGCGAAAGGACCAGACTGGCTCCCCGTGGAGATTTCGCGAGAAGGACGCCCCCACCGGTTCCCAGAAAATCCCAACCCGGAAAGGCCCGGGCTTCCCCGGAGGGTGGGATATCCAGATCCTGGGCCAGTTCTTCGCTCCAGGCCTGGTCGGGAGGATAAAAACGGGCGATCAGGATCTTGAGGTCGCCCGCGGAACCCGGAGCCGTGGACGTCGGAACTAAGAAGGGAATCAAACCCCCCAACACCTCGGTGTCCGTCAAGTGGAGGGCCTTCAAGGAAATCAGGATATGGGTCGGGTCGGTGCCCGCTGGGTTCGCTGCCGCCAGGCCGCCTCCGCAGGCCTTTTCCCAACGTTCGCCCAACACCTCCAACGGCGCGACACCATCCAGGCCGTTCAGGCGGTTCAAAAACCAGGCGCGTTTCTCCCGGGGCTCAACCAACCGCGTTCTGATGGGAATCCCGTCAGCCGTGGCCAGCAAATGCCAGATAAATCCCGGAAAACCCGCCCCGGAGCCCAGGTCAAAGTACCAAAGGCTGTTTTTCGGGGAAAAACCATCCGTCTCGGATTCGGTCAGCTGGTTCCAGCTGTTTCGGCTTTGAAGGATCAACCGCTCGAGCCTGTCTGTGGTGGACTGCCTGGAAATCAGATTAATCTGCCGGTTCCAGCGCAGTACCTGCTCGCGGTAGGCATCCAGGGTTCTGTCCACCCGGGGGCGCTCCCTCATGACCGCCGTCCTTCCCGGACCGCGACCAGTTTTTTCAGGTAGACCGTCAGAACAGCCAGGTCTCCCGCCCGCACCCCGTCAATACGGCCCGCCTGGCCAAGAGTGGCCGGGCGAATTCGATCCAGTTTTTCCCGCGCTTCGAAGCTCAAGGAGGTCAACGACTTATAGTCCAGGGTGTCCGGCATTTCAAAATGATCCATATGCTCCCGGTGGCGCAGCAGCCGGTTGTGTTTGGCGATGTACCCATCGTATTTGATGTCATTCACCACCTGGGCCTCGGCCCCCGCCAACAAATGAGGGGAGGAACTGACCTCTCTTAGGGTGCGATACTGACTTTCAACATCATTCCAAAAACCATCCGGCGATTGGGCCTGCTGTTTGAGTTCGGCAAGCCCCACACCGGGGAATTTCAAATAATCGACGGCCATCAGTCGCAGGCCTTTTTCCTTGGCGAAGACGCTGGTTTTTTTCAGCAGGCTCGTGTAATTCCGCACAAAGGTTCGCCGCGCCACAAGCATCTTCTGTTCCCGGTCAGAAAGCAGACCCAGTTCCAGGGCCAGGTCCGCCAGGCGATCCTCGGCGTTATCACACCGCAGGTGAAGGCGGTGCTCCGCCCGCGAAGTGAACATCCGGTAGGGTTCGCTGATTTCCTTGGTCACCAGATCGTCCACCAGCACCCCGATGTAGGCCTGATCACGCCCTATTTCCAGGCCGGGCCGGCCGTCCAGCGACCTGACGGCATTGACCGCGGCCACCAACCCCTGGGCCGCGGCCTCCTCGTATCCTGAAGTGCCAAGGATTTGCCCTGCAAGATAAAGTCCCGCAATGGGTTTGGATTCAAGGCTGCGATGGATCTGCCAACTGGGCACACTGTCGTACTCAACGGCGTAGCCATAGCGGACGATTTTTGCCGACTCCAGTCCGGGGATCGAAGCGACAACCTTGTCCTGGACATCGGCAGGCAGGCTTGTCGACAGGCCGTTCACGTAAATTTCATCGGTGTCCCGGCCCTCGGGCTCCAGGAACAACAGGTGTCGGTTTTTGTCCGCGAACCGCACGACCTTGTCTTCGATGGAGGGGCAGTAGCGGGGCCCCTGGCCTTCGATCACTCCGCGAAAAAGTGGAGACCGGTCCATGCTTGCGGCGATGATCCGGTGGGTCTCTTCGTTGGTGTATGCCATGTGGCAATCGATCTGGTCGGGCGAAAAATCTTCCGTGCGGAAGGAAAAGGGCGCGGGGTCCATATCGCCTTTTTGCGCCGTAAGTTGTTTGAAGTCAACTGTTTGCGACAACAATCGGGGCGGGGTTCCGGTTTTCAGGCGCTTCAGGGTAAAGCCATAGTCAGCCAGGCTTCCGCTCAGGCTTTCGCTGCTGGCGGCGCCCTCCCGGCCTCCGGTGGTGCGGTTGTCGCCGACATGCATCAACCCCTTCATGAAGGTGCCGGTGCACAAGACAACCCGCGCGCCCGTCAGGATGCGTCCGCCGCCAAGGCCGACTCCCGAAATCCGTCGCCCCCCGGAAACAGACGGGTTCTCTTCGACAACCAGGCCCGTCACATCATCCGCAACCACTTCGAGACCATCCTGCGCCAACGCCGCCCGGGACATTCGCAACTGATAGGCGTCCTTGTCGGCCTGGGCCCGGGGCGACTGAACGGCGGGCCCCTTTTTGGTGTTCAGAACCCGGAACTGGATGCCGGATTGGTCAATGGCGACCCCCATTTCACCACCCAGAACATCAATTTCCCGCACCAGGTGGCCTTTACCCAGTCCACCGATGGCGGGATTGCAGGGCATCCTCCCGATTTCACTGATATCATGGGTGACCAGGGCGGTTCGCGCGCCCATGCGGGCCGCGGCCAGGGCGGCCTCGATCCCCGCATGGCCTCCCCCCACCACAATGATGTCGAATTCGAACGGGTTCATGATCTATTTTCCCACGCAAAAGCGCTGAAATACGCTTTCCAGAAGATGTTCAGTGAAAACGCGGCCCGAAACCTCGCCCAGTTGGCTGAGAATCGACGATAGCATGGTTCCGGTCACCTCGTCGCCCGGGGCTTCGGTCTCCAGTTCATGGATGAGAATCTGCAGATCAGACCCGCAGGTGGCTAACTTGTGCAGGTGGCGCTCATTGAGGACAACCCCCATGGAAACCGCTTCCTGGATCCTGAAGCCCTGAACCACCAGGTCTAGGGCGGACCACAGGCCGTCAATCCCCGCTCCAGTGTGGCTGGAAACACATAATTCATTGTTTTCAAGCAGATTGGCATCATTGCCAAGGTCGCTTTTGGTTCGGACGGGAATAACCGGGGCTTTACAGTCCGGCAGCAACTCCGGATCCGCTTCCGACGACTCGGTCAACAACAGAACGATGTCCGCTTCGTTGACTTTTTTCCAGGTGCGGTCGATACCCATTTTCTCGACCCGGTCGGGATCCTCCCGCAGTCCGGCCGTGTCATGGAACAGGAACACCCGTCCATCCCGAACCACCCGGGCGGAGACCACGTCCCTGGTGGTGCCGGCTTCGCCGTCCACGATGGCGCGGTCCTCTTCCAGGAGCGCGTTGAACAGGCTGCTTTTTCCAACGTTCGGAGCCCCCGCCAGGACCACGTGAATTCCCTCGCGCAACAGCCGTCCGGCCGGGGCCATGGCCAGAAGTTCGCCCACTTTTTCGTGGGCCTTTTTCAGGCTGCTGATGATCTCTTCGGGCGGTACCGCGACCTCTTCCTCCTCCACGAATTCCAGCGATCCTTCGACCCTTGCCAGCAGTGACAAAAGAGGGTCTTCGATGGCGGAAAGTTGGCCGTCCAGGCCCCCGAGCAACTGGCGGATCGCACCCCGGGCCGCGGCCTCGCTTTCGGCGTGGATCAGGTCGGCCACCGCCTCGGCCTGGTCGAGACTGAGCTTGCCGTTGAGGAAGGCGCGCCGGGTAAATTCTCCAGGCCCCGCAGGCTGGGCGCCGGCCTCCCGGCAAGCGGCCACGACCATCCGGGCGGCCATCCGACCACCATGGCAGAAGAACTCAACCGTGTCTTCGCCCGTGTAGCTGTTGGGGCCCCGCAACGGCAGGGCAAGGGCCTGGTCAATCGGGTAACTTGTTTCATCCTTTTTTGTTAAAGAGAACAGTATACCGTATACAGCTTTATGGGACTCCATATTCCGGCCAAAATGACTGCTTTCAAAGACCTGTTCCGCCAGGGAAAAAGCCTCTGGTCCGCTCAGTCGAACCACGGCCAATCCCCCCTCCCCTTCCGGGGTGGCCAGGGCTACGATGGTGTCCAGTTCCATGGTTTCACCTCAATCAACGACCGGCGTTCATGCGCGCATCAGTGGAAAAAACAAGCCCGCTAAATATAAGGAGCGGCGCCGAAACGCCGCTCCCATGATAACCCCAAACAACCCTGTTCAGTAGTTATTCCCTACTCCGAATAATCGGGTTGCTGGTCCGCGGATCCGTCCGCCTCGGACGGGTCTTTTTCCATGGCGATCACGACGTGTTTTCCGCCGGCCCGGTCCATGGTGAAAGTGCGCAGTCCTTCGATCTCGGCGGCATACATATGCACCAGTCTCCGCTCACGCGCGGACATCGGCTCCATGTGTACGGGCCGGCCGGACTCCTGGATATCGGCCGCCGCTTCCCGGACTCGTTCAGCCAGACTTTCTTCCCGTTGCTGGCGGTAGTTGTTGATGTCCAGATTGATCCGCGCCCGGGCATCGATGGCGTTGCTGGCCATGCGCTCGACGAGGTGTTCCACCGCTTCGATGGTCTGGCCGTGACGGCCGATCAACATTCCCGCGCTGGCGTCATCGGTCGTGACCTTGATCTGACGGTATTCCCCGGGGTGGGTTTCGCACCGGCAGGGGAATCCAGCCCGGGCCAGAAGTCCGTCGGTGAGTGCGGTCAGGGCCTCGTCCAGACCTTCGTCGGTCACTTCACCCACGGCCTTGGCGTATTTTGTACCCCTGATGCCCCCGAGAATGACTTCATCGGCATAATCGTCGGCATGCCGGGAGGGGGCCCGGCGACTGGGACCGCGGCTGTCGGATGAATAATCTCGCGACGGCGCGAGCGTTGGGGAAACCGCTGGCTGAGTCGGGGCCGCGGATACGGGCGCCGCGGCGGCTGGTTCAACGGCGGCCGGGCTGTCCATGGGAGTTGATGCTTCCTTCTCCGCGACCTTGGCCGCGGCCTTGGCTGCAGCCTTTTTTTGCCTCAGAGCCGACCCCAGGCCCCCAAAGGCCCGCCGCTTGTTAATGGGAGCTGCCACGCTGGCCTCTTCTTTCTTTTCGGGAGGAGTGATGTTGGCAACGGGTGCCGGAACCGGAGCCGGAACCGGAGCCGGAACCGGAGCCGGAGCAGGAACGGGAGCGGGCGCTTCCTTCCGCTGGTTCCGTCCACCGGTCACGGGTGTCGCCGGCGCTTCCTCGACGGGACGTTCGGCGCGAACCCTCTCTTGTTTTGGGGGCCGGTTGTCGGGACGGCGTTCGGACCGGTTGTCCGCGCGTCCTTCGGGACGGTTGCCCGAAGAACGGCGGCCGCGCTCATTGCGGCTCCGGCCATCGGCCGGCCGCCCGCCCGACTGGTCCCTGTTTTCGGCCTTTACCGGCTGCTGGTCGCGGCCCGGCCGTTGGTCCTGCGCCGGCTTCCCGGCGGCGGCCTCCTGGTTCCGGCCGCGTCCTCCACGGCCGCGGGATCCCCGGCGGCTGCGGCTTTTTTCATCGCGCCCGGCCTCCTGGCCGTTGTTTTTCCTGTCCTGGGATCCGCCGGAGCTACTGGAGCTACTGGAGCCACTGGAGCCACTGGAGCCGCCGGATTTCCCGGAACCGCCGGAAGGCCGGCGGCGCGAACCGCGGCTGCGGCCCCCGCTCAGATTGTGAGCCTGGTAGTTGTCGTCATCGACCCGGAAATCCCTACCCGAGCCGCCACGGCCGCGCGAGCGTTTTTTCCTGACCAGGACCTTGGCGGCCCGGCCGCCGAGAAAGCCCATGAATCCCGACTTCGGTTCTTCGAGAACCTTGATTTCGACTTCGTCCCGGCGGGCCCCCATGCGGAGCAGTGCCTCCGAAACCGCGGCCTCAACCGTCTTGCCTTGTATTTCTATTTTGTCGCTCATGCTGTTTGTTTACCTCCACTGGTAGGAGCCGTCTGGTGAATTCTCCAGGTCTGGTATCCCTGCATTACGGTGTTGATCAACCAGTAAAGCACCAGTCCCGACGGCATGTTGTAGAAGATGAAGACCATGATCAGCGGCATCATCGTATTCATGGCGGCCATTTGTCCGCCCGCGCTGCTGGTCGGGGTCAACTTGGTCTGGAAGTACATGGCTACCGACATCAGGATGGGCAGGACGTTCAGGTCCGACCCCAGGAACGGCAGCGAGAACGGCAGCTGGGTGATCGCGTCGGGCTGGGATAAATCGTTGATCCACAACATGAAAGGCTGGCCACGCAAAGAAATCGTGTGGCTCAGGGCCTGATACAGCGCGAAAAACACCGGCATCTGGACGACCATCGGCAGACAGCCGGACAAGGGGTTGACCTTCTCCGTCTTGTACAACTCCATGGTCGCCTTGTTCAGCTTATCCTTGTCTTTTTTGTACTTCTCCTTGAGTGCGTTCATCTTCGGTTGAAGTTCCTGCATCTTTTTCATGGACTCGGTCGAAGTCTTCGTGAGCGGGTAGAAGGCCAGCTTGGTCAGCACGGAGAAGATGACGATGATCCAACCGTAGTTCGGTATGTATCTGTGCAAAAACTCCAGGCCCCAAAGCACAACCTCGGACAGCGGACGAATGAACTTCATGCCCAGATCCATGGACTTTGCCAGGTCCTGATCATAGGGCTCGAGCAGTTCGGCCTCCTGGGGGCCGATGAAAAGATCGAGGCGGGCAACGGCGATTTCGTCCCCAACTCCACGCTGGGCGGGAATATCGATGGCCCAGGACTGGGCCTCGTATTCCTGGTCACCGCTCAGCCGGATGGCTCCCTCGATCGGTTTTCCCCGCTCCTGGGGAACGATTCCGTAGATGGTGAAGTACCGGTTTTGAAGACCCGCGTAATGCACGGATCCGCGCCACTGGCCCTCTACCTTTTCCACGCTCTTCTTGAGATTCTGGCGCTTTTTGTAGTGGTAATCCTCGCCGATGCGCGCCAGCGACCGCAACGACGGCAGCTCCATTTTCTGCACGCGCTCCGTGGGGGAAATTCCCTGGTTCCAGCCGAACCGGAATTCATCCGGTGATCCCGCGAGATTCAGGGACTGACGCGCCGCTTCGGTGGGCGCGGCCACTACCAGATCAACTTCCATGCCGTAGACATCCGGCCGGAAGGTGAAGATTTTGCGGATTTCCAGGCCTCCGGCCAGGTCCGCGGTCAAGATAAGGGATTGCGGACCCGAGCCTTCACTCAGGTCCAGGCTTGTCCGGTCGGCCCGGTAAACCGCCCGGCCCAGGTTCACGTCGCCGCCCCGGAAAAAGACAACATCCATGCCTCCGGGGGGAATGCTCTGGGGGATCAGGTTGACCGGTCCACCCTCCCAGTGGTCGTGTTCGTAGCCTTCCCATTTGATGATCCGCCCACCCCGGGTGGAAATCTCAATC
>JAUVII010000008.1 GCA_030592845.1 Candidatus Krumholzibacteriia bacterium
CTGGATGGTACCCCCGAAAATGGCTCCGTTGGGCACGATGATCTTAACGTTGTCGGGTGTGCAGATGGTCTTCGAGAAGATGGCGATATCCACCACCTTGCCCTTGACGCCGGCGGCCTAGATGACATCCCCGGCCGTGAAGGGCCGGAACAGCAGCAGCATGACGCCCGAAGAGAAGTTACCCAAAGTACCCTGAAGGGCCATGCCGACGGCAAAACCGGCGGCACCGAGAATGGCCACGAAGCTGGCGGTCTGCACCCCGAATTTGCCCACAACCGCGATCAGGGTAAACGCCATGATGGCGAAGTAGATGAGGCTGCCGATAAAGCCGGTCAGGCTTGGATCGACGCCCTGTTTGGTCATGACCTTCTTGACACTGTTGCGGATGGCCCCGGCAACAATGCGGCCGACGACCAGGATGGCCAGAGCGGTCAGGACCTGGATGCCCAGAGCGGGCCCCTTGTCCATCAACAAGTCCATCCACCTGGACGGATCAGTCATCGATTCGGCGGCGGCGGCGGCGGTCTCGGGACCGGCGGCGGCTTGACCCAAAAATGCAAGCATTGGACTCCCCCTGGAAAAGGTTGGAAATTAATAGAGGCCTTATAACCGGGAAAGCATCCCCATGGTCTCCCCCGAGGCCTTCTCAGCATTGAACGAAGAATACTATCAACAATGATTATCTAGTCAATTTTTATCTTTTATTACCACGTCAATACGCCTGTTCAGGGCGCGCCCTTCGGGTGTGCTGTTGAGCGCGATGGGCTTGTCGGGCCCAAAGCCTTCCGTGGCGATGGTCCCTTCATCACGATTGAGTTTCTTCTCGAGCAGCCGGGCCACGGATTCGGCGCGGCGGCGCGACAGCCGCAGATTGGCGTCTTTGCCGCCAGTGTCGTCGGTGTGGCCTTCCACCCGGACTTCGCCCCCGGGGAACATCCCGATCGCGGCCACGATCCTGTCCACCAGATCGTCCTGGCCGGATTTCAGCGTGGCACTGCCCACGCCGAAGGAAACCCCGTAGACCTGCATGACCACTTCGCCCCCGGCGGTGAGCAGGACCTCCCCCTCGTCAGTCGAAATTGAAGATCTGATGAAGGCGACGGCCTCTTCCTTTTTCTGCTTTTTCGTGAGTACGGATTCGGCGGCGGAACGGTCGGCTTCGGCCACACCCACGCGCAACTCGGACTCCCATAGTTGGCGGCGCAATGAGCTGACCTCCACCTGCAGAACGGTAATCAAGGATTCCTGGTCCGCTGCCCGCCCGCCCCCCGCCTGGATGAATCGACGGTTTTCCACCGTCAGGGAATCCACCAGGACCTGCCGCTGGAGGTTGGCGTCATTCAGTTGATCAATGAGATCCCCGGCCAGACCGGTCCCGCTCAGTACGGGATCCAATCCCACGCCGTACAGGGTTGCAATTTCCGCCAGAGCCTGGTCGAACCGTCCCAGAAGGGCTTCCATTCCGCTTTTCCGGCTGCGCATATCCTCGATGAAAGCGGCGGCGTTGACCAGGTGGCGTCCCTTGTCGTTGAGGGCCGCCCATTGTTCCGGGGTGGCCCCGTTCTTTTCCGCCTCCTCGAGACGGGAATCCAGGTCCCACCACGCGTGGGGCAACTGTCCCTTGGCTCCCAGTTTCTTGGCCTGCCGCATCAATTCATGGATTTCATCGGCCTGGACGTTGGTCTCCTCCTCAGCCGGCACCGTCGCCGGAAACAGGATCACTACCGTGAACAAGGAAATGGCCAGAATCAGGGCCGTCGTTTGAAGCTTCAAGATCATTCCTCCAACCGGCTTCGGGAATCGACCGGGGGTGCCGGAACAACACCAGTATCATCGGCCTTGGCTCTTTTCCTTGCGACGACCTCCAGGGCCGCCTCCAACACCTGGTCATCAAAGATCCGGGTCATGCAATTGTAAAGGATGCATTTTTCCTCCAGGCAGATCCTGCGGGCCGGACAGACCACTTCCGGCACCAGGGTCCGGCTCAGGGGACCACGCGGGCCCCAACGATCCGGGCCCATGGTAACCACCGGCGGGAACAGACCGACAGTCGCGCAACCCACCGCCGCCGCAATATGCAGGGGACCGGTCGATGGTCCGATAAACAGATCCCCGGCAGACAGGATTCCCATGAATTCCCTCAGTGAGAACCTGTCCAGCAGGATATCGATTCCCCGATCCAGATGCGAGGCCACCGCGGCGACCGTGGCGCTGTCCGCGGCCGAACCGGTGATGAAGACCCGCCATCCCGTTCGCCGGGCCAGGACGTTGGCAACCCCGGCAAAGCGCTCCGGTTCCCAATCCAGGGCCGAACCGCCGGAGCCGGGATGGATAAAAACCACAGTCCCGGCAGCGGCGGCTTCGGTCCGGCGAAATGTTTTCCCGATCTCCACCTGCCCAGGAGTAAGATGCAGGCGGGGCTCCGGAAAAACCCGCGGGGAGGACCGGAACCGGTTCAGCCAACCGCCGGTAAGACGGCGTGCCAAAGCCAGATTGTGCTCCATTTCATGCCGCCTGCCACGGGACCGGGATTGCCATGATCCCCGGTTCAGCAGGAGCCAGCTCGACCCCTTGGAAAGAGGTCCGTACCGTTTGGAAATCCCGACCCTCTTCATCAGACGGGCCAATTCCAGCTGGTACTGGAGAATCACCACCGCGTCGAATTTTTCCCGCCGCAGCTTGTCTTCAAGATCCGCCAGTTCCCTCCCGGTTTCATCCCCGGTCCAGGTCCAGACAGCGTCGATGTGGGGATCGTTTTCCACAAGCGGCACCGATCCCGGCGCCACCATGGCCTGCACTTTCCAGTCCGGCCGCACGGTCTTGATATCCTCGAAGACGGGCAGGGACAATACGAGGTCGCCCAGACGGTCCGTTCTGACGATCAAGACCTTCAACGGCGCCCCATCCGCCAAAGTTTGGTGTACTTGCTCAGGACATAGAATCCGGACGCCAGGCAAAGAACCGTGCCGGGCAAGCCGTCCAGGATGCCGCCCTTGATCAACCACATCCGCAGGAAAGCCGCCTTGGCCCGGACCACGGCTCCGAAGAGACCGGAACTCCGGCCCTCCGCATACAGTTCCTCGGCCGCCAAGGTTGTATAGCGGTTCAACTTGTCGATGTACTGTTCCATCGTCTCGTAGGTGTAGTGCAACATCAGGCCGTCCAACCGGCCGACCGGGCCATCAGTCACCACCGATTCATGAACGGGTTTGTCGTTGAAGCCCGCCCGTTGGCGGTCGAACAACCGGGTCACGTATTCGGGGTGCCAACCGCAGTGGCGGATCCACTTGCCCAGAAAACGGCTCAGGCGATTGACCATGAAGGCGGCTTCATCCGGTTGATCAGACAAGGCTTCGATGGCGGACATGAGTTCGGGCGTCACCTGTTCGTCGGAGTCGATGCTCAGCACCCACCGGTTGCGGCACAAATCGACGGCCTTCTGTTTCGTAGGTCCGAATCCCAGCCAATCCGTCTGGTGAAGGGCGGCGCCGTGCCGGGTACAGACCTCCGCCGTCGCGTCCGTACTGCCCTGGTCCAGGACGACGATCTCGTCCGCAAAGGCCACCGACTGCAGGCACCTCTCCAGGTCCTCCGCGGCGTTCAAAGTGATGATGGCCACTGAAATTTTCACGCCGAAGCCGCCTTTCGGGGCACGAGAATCACCTTGCCCACGTTCAAACGGTCCTCCAGGCGGCGGTGGGCGCGCCCGGCCTCATCAAAGGGAATAACCTCGTCGATCACCGGAGAGATACGGCCGTCGGCCAGCATTTCCAGCAGATCGGCCATCCATTTCGAAGTGCGCTCACCCTGGTCCCACATCCTGCCCAGATTCACTCCCGCGATGGATTTGTTGTCGTTCATCAACGTGATGGGGTTCAACCGGAACCAGGGAACCCGGGCCAACGTGCGCAACGCCGACAGGGTACCAGACCTCCTGCCGATCGCGGCACTGGAAAAACCGAACAGGACCAGGCGGCCGCATTTGGCCAGGCTGTGGTAATTTTCCATGATCCAGCGGCCATGGCGGGGCTCCAGGGCCACATCCACACCCCGTCCATCGGTAACGTCCATGATTTCCCCGGCAAAATCCCGCCGGTTGGAATCGAACACATGGACGAGCCCCTGCTCCTTCAGGAATGCGTGTTTCCCGGGGGAAGCGGAACCGATGACCCGGGCACCCGCCAGATGACACAATTGAATGACCGCCTGGCCCACACCACCGGCGGCGGAATGGATCAGCACCAGGTCCCCCTCGGCGATGGGAGCCATGACCCTGACCATCTGCCAGGCCGTCAGGTAATTGACGGGCACCGCGGCCGCGGCCACCGGATCGACCTGCCCGGGAAGTTCCCAGACCAACTCCCGGGGCAGGCAGACGTATTCACTGTACCCCCCGAAATTGCACATGGCCACCACCGCGGCCCCGCTGAGTTGTTCATCCACCCCGGAACCGACGGCGTCCACGGTACCGGCGACTTCGTATCCCGCCACCGCCGGCAGCTTCGGGGCGTCAGGATACAGTCCCCGCCTCATCATCACGTCGGCGAAATTGACCCCCGCCGCCGCAACGTGGACCCGCACCTGTCCGGGCCCGGGGTCGGGCCGGGAAACTTCGCGGACCTCCAGGACATCCACCTCGCCGGTGCGGTCGATCCAGATCTGGCGCATCATCGGAAGACGAACCCCCCGGGTTTGGTGCTCGGCATTCCGATCACGGGATTTTCCACCGAACCGAGTTTAAAGCCCAGCGCCAATCCATTTTCATCGATACTGTTGAGGAAACCGATGCGCAGCTGGGTCGAGGGCAACACCAAGTCGGTATTTTCGAACTGGAAGCCCAGGCCGAGGCTCGAATAGATCTTTTTTTGTTCCAGGGGATCGTCCTCGCCTCCCACGGTCCCGATGTCCGCATAGGCAAAGACCATAAAATTGAAGCCCATCATTTTCCAGGGGGTGAACAGGCGGGACTCCATCTTCAGGATCAGTCGCTTGTTGCCCCGCACCAGGTTGTCCTCCAGGCCCCGAAGTCCGGTTTTGTTTCCAAGCACCAGCACCCCATCCCCTTTGCGGTTGAAGGCCGAAGTGTAGGTCAGGAACGAATAGAAACGGAACCTGTATCGGGAGCCGCCAATCAGGCGGGTGATGTAGGTGCCCCCCACATTCAACGATCCGTCTTCGGATACCGCGTTATGGAAATAACTTCCCAGATCCACAAAACCCAGCAGGATATCACCCCGATTGCGGGTGGTGAGATAGGCCGTCTGGAAAAAAGCGCTGGAACGGTCGTAGAATTCCCGGTCCTGGTAGCCGCCGGTCAGTTTGATCGTAAAACCCGCGGGAACATCTTCGGTTTCTCCCATCTTGAAAAGCAGGTTGGTCTTGTAATGTTTCAACCGCTGATACGTCACTCCGGCATAATAATCCCTGGTATTCAGATAAGCGGCATTCGAGTCGGGAGTGGCCTCGGGAGCCTCAATGAAGTCGAGCTTGCGGAACCTCACCGCGGGAACGAGCAGGGGACGGGCCGACTGCTCGGTGGACCGAACTTTACGCAGGGGAATGGTACGGCCCAGCCAATAGTCTCCCAACTCGAACTCGCGGGGCACGCCATTGTTGTCCCGAACATCCGTATCATCCCACCCGGCTCCGCCTACCCACTTGATGTAGGGGTGGATCAGGTCGCGCTGGATTTCAACCTGCCGGGACAGTTCCTGCCACGAATCCTCGAACAACAACCGCAGATCCACGAAGGAACCCCAGAGGTTCCGTTTGCTCAGAATACCCTGATAGCCGAGGTTCGGCTCCTTGTCTCCGCGGTAGATCAACTTGTTTTCCAGGCGGACCCCGTAGCCCCCGAGGTTGGAGAAAAAGAGGTTCACGTCATACCGGTCGGGATCCTTGATTTTTCCCGTGACACCGAAGGGCCACTTGTCCTGGGTTTCGATGACAACCACCACCGATCCGCTCTCTCCCATGAGCGGCAGCACGCGGATCCTGACATCGTTAATGAAATCCAGTTCACGGAGCATGCGCTCCGTATCAGCCAGCAGGAAGGGATCCAATAACTGACCCTGTTCGAACAGGAGATAATCCCTGATCAGGCGGTCCTTGGTATAGGAGTGGATGGGTTTGGTGACGGAATTGAAGAAGTTCTGACCCGTTCCCTGGTCTTCATCCCATGAGGAGTCGAACCGGGCGACCTGGTGAACGATGACCACTTCGATTGGTTTGCCGATATAGGCCGCGTAGGGGCTCACCAGCTCTACAGATGTGCCGTCCAGGTCCTCATGCCTTTTTCCGCCGCGGCCAAAAAGTTTCCTCATCATGCGGGTCAGCCAGAAGCCGTCCTGGTCCCCGTCCGTGCCGGCGACCGCCACCGAATCGGGAACCGCGCCGGCTTCCTGGCCCTGGGCCACGGCCACGAACCCCGTCCCGAGCAGGAACAGAATCAGCAGGCCGGTCGCCAGAAGCCGCATGGTGTCACCGCCCGCAGCAGCGTTTGAATTTTTTGCCGCTTCCGCAATGGCAGGGGTCGTTGCGCCCGGTCTTGGGCTCACTCCTGACTACCGGTTTATTGACTCCCGGCTTACCCTCGGTAAAATGCCAGGCCCCTTCCGACCGTCCGAACTCGGCTACCTCGTGGTACTGCTTTTCCTGACCATCGTAGGTGTAGCTGGCCACGAACTCCACCCGTCCCGTCTCGTCGTCCGGGCCGCCCGCTGTGCAGGCGACAATCTCCAGCCCGTGCCACTGGCTGTTCTCGGCCCAGTCCTTGGAACCATCGCCATCCTCATCCTGACGGAAATCCGGATGAACCGAGTTCTTCAGGAAATCCATCTCCACCTTGGTATAGGCGGTGTACCGGGCGCGCATCAGCTCCTCGGCGGTGGCGGCTGTCCGCTCACCCTTGATGACAGGCTGACAGCAATCGTCGTACTCACGTTCAGATCCACACGGACAGTTCATTTCCCGCTCCATCGAAAGAGGGCCGCCAGATTCAGGATGTCCATTTCTGGACAACCAGACCGGCGGCCCGGTTATTCCCAGGGATTGCCAGACCGCTAATCGGACGCGGCGTTGCGGGCTCCCTTATAAAGATAGAAACACACGCCGCAAAAGAGAACCAGAGCCAACACGGCCGACATGGGATTCTCCTCCACCCAACCATGCATGTTCAGCGCGTGGACCACGGACCAGCCCTCGGCGTTGACCACGGTGCCGTCATGCAGGGTGCGCGTCCAGTCGTCGCTGACGAGCATCTTGCCGAAGAACAGCACCAGGGCCGCCACTACCCCCATGATGGCGCCGCCGGCAACAAAACCGGAAGCCATCAGGGTTCCCTTCTCCTTGCGCTGCCTCTGCACATCCTTGCTGCCGCCCTTGGCCACGAAATACGACACGAGGCCGCCGGCCAGGATGGGAGTGTTCAGGTGCAGGGGCAGGTACATGCCCAAAGCGAAAGCCAAAGGCGGGACACCGACCCATTCGAGAATCAGGGCCATGAAACAACCGCCCAGATACAGCATCCAGGGAGCCGGCGAGCCGGTCATCAGCGGCTCGATAACCGCGGCCATGGCGCTGGCCTGGGGAGCTTCCAGAGGATTGGGTTTGGCTGCCGTGGGCATGCCGAATCCGTACGTGTCGTTCAGCAGCATGATCACGCCCGCGACCGCGGCCGCGGAAAAGAGAGTGCCCAGGAATTTCCATTGTTGCTGAACAATGGGCGTCGTGCCCAGCCAGTAACCGATCTTCAGATCGCTGATGAAGCCGCCGCTCATGGACAGGGCCGTACAGACGACACCACCGATGAGAAGTGCGGCCACGATGCCGCCATTGCCCTCGAGGCCAACCCAGTTGAGGATAACCGAACTGATGATCAGGGTCATCAGGGTCATACCTGAAACCGGGTTGGTGCCGACGATGGCGATGGCCCGCGCAGCCACGGTCGTGAACAGGAAGGAGATCACCGTAACGATCAACAGGCCGGCGATCGCCCAGGTGAACTTGCTCGTCACGCCAAACCAGAAGAACAGGAACACCAGAACCAGGGTCAGCACGATCAACGCGGAGATCCACTTCATGGGCAGATCTTTCTGCGTCCGCTCAACCGGTCCGGTATCGACCTTCTGGCCACCCTTGAGTTCGTTGGCAGCCAATTGGAAAGCGCCCCAGATAATGCTGCGGGACTTGAAAACGCCGATCATGCCGGCCATGGCGATGGCGCCGATGCCCACCGGCCGCACGTAATTGAAGAAAAGTTCTCCGGGGACCATTTTCTGCAATTCGGCGATCTGGAACTCGTTGCCAAAGAAACCGACCATCGGCACCAGGACCCACCAGGCCAGGAACGAACCCGAGGCTATGATCAGGGCGTAGCGCAAGCCGACGATGTAGCCCAGGCCGATAACGGCCGCGTCGGTCAGCAGACGGAACTCCAGGCGAGGCCCCATGGCCAGACGTTCACCCCAGGCAAACACCCGGGTGGTGAACAATTCTCGCCAAAAGCCGAAGGTGCCGGACAGGAAGTTGTAGATACCGCCCAGGGCCGCGGCCTTGAGCAGGGTCGAAGCGGCGCCGCCGCCCTTTTCACCGGCCATCAGCACCTCGGTCGAGGCGGTGGCTTCGGGGAAGGGGAACTCACCGTGCATGTCCTTGACGAAATACCGGCGGAACGGTACCAGGAACAAAATACCCAGCAAACCACCCAGCAGGGAAGCCATGAAGATGCGAAAAAATCCCGCCTGATCCTCCAGCCCCAGAATGTACAACCCGGGAACGGTAAAAATCGCGCCGGCGACAATGACGCCGGAAGCCGAACCGATGGACTGGATGATGACGTTTTCCTGCAGGGCGTTCTTGCGGTTCAGGGCGTTGCTCAAACCCATGGCCAAAATGGTGATGGGAATGGCCGCTTCGAAAACCTGACCGATCTTCAGCCCCAGATAGGCACTGGCGCCGGTAAACAGAACCGCGTAAAAAAGGCCCCAGAACAGGGAATACCCGGTTAGTTCGGGGACGATTTTCTCCGCCGGAATAACCGGCACGTAGGTTTCACCCTCATTCAACTTCCGATATGCGTTATCGGGAAGACTTTTGGGGTTTCCGCTGACTTCCATGGACACCTCCGGGCAGGGGATCAGACTGGGACCATTGTCCCGGGACCGTGGCCGACCGTTCGGAAGGTCGCCGGCAGTCGACATCGCCGGTAAACCTAACATTCTCCCTACTTTCAGACAAGCATAGTGTCAACCTCATCCTTGCTTCCCCCCACCTTGGAGTCCTATCTTTGACTTTCGCATTTCAACCGTGGGAAACGATCGGTTGCGTCGGATTCCCACAGCGACCCGTTTTTTCAGCCGGAGGCCTTTCCATGCTGGACCGCCAAGCCGATTCCACGTTCCCGACCCTGGTCGACCGCTTCGTCACCTACGCCAAAATCCACACCACCAGCAGCGACGAGTCGGACACCTATCCCTCCACCGAGCGCCAGTTCGACCTGGCCCGTCTCCTGGTGGACGAATTGAAGGCCGTCGGACTGGCCGATGCCTCAGTGGACGACAACTGCTACGTAACGGCCAACCTGCCGGCCAGCCCCGGCTGCGAAAAAGTGCCCGCCATCGCGTTCATTTCCCATATGGACACCTATCCCGAAGTCAGCGGTGAAAACGTGGTGCCCACCTTCCACGAAAACTACCAGGGCGGCGACATCGACCTTCCCAACGAGGGGCGCAAGATCCTCGCGGCCGAAAACCCGTATCTGGCCAAGTGCATCGGTGAGACCATCATCACCGCCGACGGGACCACCCTGCTGGGCGCCGACGACAAGGCCGGCATCGCCGAAATCCTGGAAGCCCTGACCATCATCCACGAGAATCCCGACGGGAAACACGGCCCAGTGAAGATCGCCTTTACCCCGGATGAAGAAGTGGGCGCCGGCGTGAAACATTTCGATGTGGAAGGGTTCGGAGCCACCGTGGCTTACACCATGGACGGCGGCCAGCGCGGCGAGGTGGAGAACGAAACCTTCTGCGCCGACAGCGCCATCGTGACCTTCGTCGGCCGCGACATCCACCCCGGTTACGCCAAGGACAAGATGATCGTTTCGGTCAAGGTGGCCGGTGATTTCATCGCCAGCCTGCCCCGCGAAGGCGCCCCCGAAACCACCGAAGGCATGGAGGGCTACATCCATCCCATCAGCATCAAGGGAAACTGCAGCGAAACCGAGGTCCAGCTGCTGATCCGCGATTTCGATCTCGCCGGTTTGCGGCCCAAAGCCGAGATGATCGACAAGTACGCCGCCGCGGCCTGCGAAAAGTGGCCCAATTCCAGCTACAAGATCGAGATCAAGGAATACTACCGGAACATGAAGTACGATCTGGAGAAGGAACCCCGTGCCATGGCCTACGCTCTGGAGGCGGTCAAACGGGCGGGTATGGATCCCCTCCAGGGATCAATTCGGGGCGGCACCGACGGCTCCACCCTGTCGGCCAAGGGGTTGCCGACGCCGAACATCTTTACCGGGGAACAGGATTTCCATGGTTACGGTGAGTGGATCTGCGCCAAGGACATGGAGCTTGCCACCGACACCATCCTGCGGATTATCGAGGTTTGGTGCGAGAAGGAGAGCTAGCAGAGCCTTTTCAGGCCATACATCAAGGGACCCGGAAAATGTCCTCACGCCTTCGGCGCTGCGGATTATTTCCGGGTCCCTTGATGTATGGCCTGAAAAGGCCCACCACCTCTCCGCACCCAATAAATCCCGATATCCCCAGATAAAACAGGGGGGCGGTGAAAGATCCTACTGACTGTCCATTTGGAAGATCAGTTCCACCGGATGCACGTCGGCATCGAAGGCTTCGGTTAGGCGGGTGCGATAGGGTTCCAAAGCCTCGGTGAGCGCCGCGGCGGGATAATCTTTTGCGGGGGATTCGGGACGGCCAAAATTCAGCCAGGTATGATAGACCAATCGGTAGATGTACGCATATTCTCCGGGTCCCACTTCATGGGTGAGAAGGACTTCGTTGCGGGCGGTCCAGAAGCCCGCGAAAATGGGCATCAGGTCGGAACCGGTATTGACCAATCGCGCCAGATCCTTCACACCTCCATCGCGTTGACGCTCCCGGTCGGCGGCCATTTTGGTGATCGCGATACCCATGGTCTCCAACCAGGGACCCAGATCCTCCCTCACGGCCAGAAAGACCTCGATCCTTTCCACGGCGGGAATTCCCCCGGACGGAGGACGGAAACCCTGGTCCCTTTCCGTGGCTGCAAGCAAAGCCTTTTCACTGTCCCGGACCTGTTTGTATTCCTGGTTGATTCTCCCCGAGTACCAGTTGGCCACACCAAATACACCCACGGCGACCAGCAGCGCGAAACCACAGCCGATGCCCAATCCCAACTTCCATATTCCGCGTCTTTTCATGATGGTGTACCTCGTCAATCCTCGGGTTCGAGTCCGTATTCCTTGATCTTGCGCCACAGTGTGGTCCGGTCGATGCCCAGCCTTCGCGCCGCCCTGGACCGGTTCCAACCCGTACCCCGCAACGCTTCCCGTAGCAGGTTCTTTTCTTCGTCGCTGTGCATCGGGACGTTGCGAAGTCCCCGGTCGACGCGGTTCTCGGTACGAAAGAGTTCGGGAGGCAGATGGCTGCCCCGGATGGCCTCCCCCCGACTCAGGACCATGGCGTGTTCGAGGGCATTTTCCAGCTCTCGCACGTTTCCCGGCCAATTGTGATTCATCAGCAGGCGCAGGGCTTCCCCCGATACCGGAGGCGGGCCCGGCTGCCCCTCACGCAGGGCAATCTTTTCCAGCAGGTGGGTGATCAGCAGGGGAATATCTTCGCGCCGGTCGCGCAAAGGGGGAATGACCAGGGACACCACCTTGATGCGGTAGTAGAAATCCTCGCGCATCCGGCCGGTGGCCAGAAGGGTATCCAG
Source organism: Candidatus Krumholzibacteriia bacterium (assembly GCA_030592845.1). Classification (GTDB taxonomy): domain Bacteria; phylum Krumholzibacteriota; class Krumholzibacteriia; order LZORAL124-64-63; family LZORAL124-64-63; genus JAGLCY01. Next base: position 11,938 of record JAUVII010000008.1, read on the forward strand.
ATCGTGGTTGGTCGCCGACACCACCCTGACGTCCACGGGGATGGACCGGTTGTCCCCCACCCGTTCTATGACCCGCTCCTGAAGCACACGCAAAAGCTTGACCTGAACCACCGGACTCACATCACCGATCTCGTCCAGGAAAATCGTTCCCCCGGCCGCCTCCTGGAATCGTCCCACGCGATCACCCACCGCGCCGGTGTACGCCCCTTTGACGTGACCGAAAAGTTCGCTTTCCAGGAGGTTTTCCGACAGGGCCGAACAGTTGACCTGGACAAAAGGGCCATTGGCCCTCCCACTGGCCTCGTGAACCGCGCGAGCCACCAATTCCTTGCCCGTGCCGCTTTCTCCCCTGATCAGGACGGTCGCCTCGCTTCCGGCCACGTCCGACACCAGGTCGAACAATTCACGCATCTTCGGGTCCCGCCCCACCATCCTGCCGAGGCGGTGCCGGGGACTCATCTGCTGGAGCAGGGTGGTCACTTCGGTCACGTCTCCAAGAATCAGGGCGATACCCAATGAGACACCCTGCTGGTCGAGCAAAGGAGAGGTTCTCAAAAGGACATGGCCTCGCTGTCCGTCGGCGAGTTGTACCGTGGTCTGGAAGTCGATGATGGCTTCCCCCGAACGCAGGGTTTCGGCGAGGACATCCTCGGGACAGCCCTTTTTCCCGAACAGATCACAAACCAGAACTCCCGACAGGTCATCGGCGCTCCGGCCCAGGATCTCCTCCGCGGCGGGGTTGGCCGTCAGAATCCGCAGATCCGAATCCAGGGCGATAATACCCTCCCGCAACGACCTGATGATGGAAAGCAGGCTGGCGGGTTCAATCTGGGCCAGGAGGCTTTCAATGGTCAACAGCCGGCCCTTCTTTGGTTTTTCCCTGTTCATGGCCTGGTTTCCCTTAAAAGTGTTGAAAGCAACGTTTGTGTTGCAACAATTTAGTTGCAAACCACACCTGACGCAAATGGATCTTTAGCAAAACCCAACTTCACAGATTCGACTGAGTAACATAATCTATTGAATTCATTATGTTTAATAAATTTTATGATAACAACTCTCACCTTTGGCACATCTCCTGCGATAGGGCCGCCCAAGAGCAAAGAATTCAAGCTGGTGTTGCAACCGGCAAAAATAAAAGACAACTGGAGGAAGCCCCATGGCGAACGTGATGGAATTCAGCGGTGACAATTTCGAAACCGAAGTCGTAAACAGTGATGTCCCCGTGCTGGTGGATTTTTGGGCCCCCTGGTGCGGCCCCTGCAAGATGATCGGCCCCATCATTGAGGAACTGGCCGGCGAGTTCGGCGACAAGGTGAAGATCGGTAAGGTCAACGTGGACAATAACCAGGACCTGGCCGCCAAGTTCGGAATCCGCGGAATCCCCACGGTGATGCTGTTCAAGGGCGGCGAGTCGATCAACAGCTTCGTCGGCGTCCGCCCCAAGGAAGATCTGGCCTCCGCGCTCAACGACGCGATCTGATCCGGATCATCTCTCTGAGGGAGTTTACTCCCTCGCCCGGCCGTCGGCCCTCCCCCTGGGCCGGCGGTCATTTTTATTGCCTGCCGGAACCCGTCCGGCAAAAACTGATTGAAGACATGAGGGGACCCTGCCGATATCATTACAAGGGTCTGATATCGGCATTTCCCGCACCACACTCCAAGAAACGGATCCACAATGGCCGGAATCATTGATGGCGTAAAAAACATTTTCCGTGGCAACGAACTCAGGAACAACCTGTTCTTCATCGTGTTCGACAGTTGCCGCTGGGACGCCTATCAAGCAGCCAGGACTCCCAACCTGGACCGGATAGGCACAGCTGAAAAACGCTACAGCTATGCCAGCTGGACCAGCCCCAGCCACTACACCTTTTTGATGGGCATGGTGCCCCACCTGAGCCCGAAGGGTGTTTTCGCGTCCAACGTCTACCGCGACGAGTTTGCCCTGTGGTCCGGTCGGTTGAACATCAATGACGTGGAATTCGGGAAATTCGTACCCCAGCTGTCGCTCCCCCATTTCCTGAAAAACCAGGGATACCGCACCGAAGGAGTCGTCAGCCTGCCGGTGCTGAACCCCATGACCAGCATGTCGGCCCATTTCGACCGCTACGAACTGGCCCCCAGCCACAATGACCTGGCGACGATCCTGGACGGAGACGGCGACTTCAAGGGCATCGAGATTTCCCGGGATAAGCCGGGGTTTTTCTTCCTCAACACCGGGGAAACCCATTACCCGTACCTGCTGCCCGGCGAGTCCGGCGAGGATCTGCCCCACATCAGCGGCGTCCATGGTGTGTTCAAGCACCTGGACGATTTCCTGAAGAACCCTTCCGAGTTCCTCACAGGCCGAAAGCAGGATGATTTTTTCACCCCGGAACAGTTCCGCGCCTTCTATGAAAAACAGATCGCCTGCGTCGAACACCTGGACACGGTGGTCGGCAAGCTGATGGACCGCTGTCCCGACAACACCTACTTCATGATCATGTCCGACCACGGCGAGCTGTTCGGCGAGGACGGTTATTTCGGACACGGCCCCATCTTCCACGAAAAGGTTTTCGAAGTGTTCTACCTGGAAGGACGCCTCCCTTGACCCCCGGTGAACACACATGAAACTGATCCTGCTATTGCTGGCGATGGGCGCCAGTTCGGCACCGGCCATGATCGAAGTCGCCCCCGGCGAGGAACTCACCGTTGTCAGTGAAGGTCCGCGGAACGGTGGTACCGTTGTGCTCATCCCCGGGCTTTCCGGCTGTTCGTACGGTTTCCGGAAACTGACCCCGCTGCTGCATGAACAGGGCCTGCGAACGGTCATCATCGAACCTTTGGCCGTGGGTGAATCGTCACGGCCCCGCGGCGCCGACTACACCATGACCAGCCAGGCCGCGCGGATCGGCGCCGTGCTGGACAGCCTGGAGATCAAAAAACCCGTTTTCATCGCTCAGGGCATCGGTGGCGCCATGGTTTTCCGGCTGGCCGTGGAAAGACCCGAACTGCTGGCCGGGTTCATCTCCGTCGAGGGCGGATCCGCCGAAGTCGCCATTTCGCCCAACATCAGGATGACCCTTAAAGCGGCCAAGATCCTCGCCAAAATGGGTGGGAAAAGTCTCATGCGGGATCGCTACGCCGAAAATCTGAAGAAAAGCTCCGGAGATCCGGGTTGGGTCGACCGGCGCACCGTAGGCCGTTATTTCCGGGGAACCGGCCGGAACATTTCCGCCGCGCTGGACGCCATGGTGGCCATGACCGAACAGACCGAGCCCTGGACCATGACTCCCCGTCTTTCAGAGGTACGAATTCCGGTGATCGTACTGTTGGGGGCAGCTCCCCATGATGCGCAGCTGACCAGCGAGGATGTCGAGGTTCTGCGTCAGGGTCTGCCCAATGTGGAATTCCGGGAGATCCCGGGTGCTGGCCACTTCATCTACGAGGAACAGCCGCAGGCGGTCGCCGACGCGGTAAAGGACCTGGCCGCCGATCTTGCCGCCGGAGCCTCTCCGTCAATCGGCGCCGTCCTTGTGCCGGGCGGCGATGGCACCGCTGACCTCATCCAGCCGGGTGACGGCCGCTAGGAATTCGCTGGCTCCATCTCCCCAACCCATCAGCGGTATCGGATTCAAGGTATGCCTCCGGGTGGTCGCGTCCTCCAGGTTGCCGTGATCGCTGGTTACCAGGACCAGGGTCCCCGAGGCCAGATCCTCCTCGAGTTCTTCCAACAGGGCCCGCATGAAGGCATCGAGTTTGACCAGCTCTTCGCAGATTCGGACAACATCCCCGGTATGACCTGCTTTGTCCGACTGGAAATATTCGTACAGCGTGAAATCCAGTCCGCGACCAGCCCGCCCGAGAACGCGACCGGCCGCTTCCGGGGTCATGGGGTCCAGATCGAAACCGCGGGCCCTCAATTCCGTGTTGGTGAATTCCTGGTAGATGGACCGACCCTCGCGGACATCGTCCAAAGTGGAAAACGGCAGGTCGGCGGCCAGATTGGCCACCGTGGTGGCCGAGAAGGTCAGCTGGCGTTCCCTGGTCAGCTCCCAGAACCGGGGACGGAAGGCATTGAGAAAGCGCGCTTCCAGACCCATGTCGGTCAACGTTTTCAGGATGGAATGTTCCAGGAGAACTTCCCGCAGCCGTTCGTTGGGAAACCCCGTCAGGTGTTTACCCAGGATTCCCTGGGCGTTGACCCCCGACAACAGAGTCGTCTGGCCGGTTGCGCTCTGGGGCACGCCGGCCACTCCCAAAACAGCGTCGATGGGCCGGGCAAAGCCTCCTCCGGCTATTTCGTGGACGGCATCCACCCTCGGCGGCAAACGAAATATTTCGCCTCCGTAGGCAAACTGGGGATTGACCGCGGGGTCTTGTTCTCCCCAGCCCAAACCGTCGATGAATACAAGGATGGTGCGCTTTTTCATGATTCCCAATCAGGATGGTACGCGCCGATAATGCAAGTGTCCGACTCACAGGGATGACAGATCAGTATTGAAATCACCGTACCGGGGGGGGTAAGTTAGGGAAACGGGTTTATCTTGAGCCGGTATCGATTCACTACATCCGAGCCTGGAGACCATCTGTGAAAGCACGTCTCATTGCCGCCTGGGTTCCCGGCCTGTTCTTCCTTGTTGGCGTACTGGGGATCCTCGCCCTCCACGCGATGGTCGAGGAGCACGAGAGGGACCGGATCCAGCTCGAAACGCATATCACCGCCGAACAGGTCCGCATCCGGCTGGAGGCCTGGATCGATGCCCGGGTCGCCGTTGTCCAGCACCTGGGCAACAAGCAATTCATCGACCAGAACGATATCGAGAACCTTTTTTCCGACCAGGCCCGAAACCTTCTCGGTCTTTATCCCGGGATCCAGGCCATCAACTACATCGACGACTACTGGGTGATCAGGATCATCACTCCGGTGGAGTCCAACCTTCCGGCCCTCAACCATGACCTCCATGATCATCCCAATGCCAGCGTGGTGGCATCACTGACCCGCGCTGCTGAAACGGGAAAAATCTTCAGCACCACCGTCATCGATCTGCTGCAGGGGGGCAAGGGCATCGCCACCTACCAGACCCTGCTGGACAAGAACAACCTGGCCCTTGGCTACATCAACGGTGTCTTCCGGATCACCCTGATGCTGGACACCTGTCTGTCCGAAAAAAATCTGCGTGAAAGATTCCAGTTCCGGTTCGTGGAGGAAAACGGGTCCATCGCCTATCTCCATTCCGAATCCGGCACTGGCGAAGAATGGGATTTCGCTGATGAACAATCCGTGCGGATCGCCGACCGCTACTGGACCCTGAAGTTGGCTCCGACTCCCGCCTATCTGGCAAGCTCCGGTAATCGGGCGGATGACATCATGGCCCTGACCGGCCTGATTCTGGTCGCCATGCTGGCCCTGGTCCTTCGCGCCCTGCTCCTGCGTCAGGCCGCCTTGCGCGACAGCCAGGCAAAGTACCGTCTGCTGGTGGAAAACCAGAACGACCTGGTGGTCCAGTACGGCCCCGAGGGCCGGTTCCTCTACGTCAGCCCCAGCTACTGCCAGGTTTTCGGCAAGACGGAAGAGGAGTTGCTCGGAAGCGATGTCCTGCCCAGGATCCATGAGGATGACCGCGAATCCGGCATACGGTCCCTGGCTTCCCTGACAGAGCAGCCACACCGTTCCTACCACGAACAGCGTGTCATGACCCTGGACGGTTGGCGCTGGTTGGCCTGGTCCAACCGCGCGGTATTGAACGCCGCCGGAAAAATGGAAGCCGTCACCGCGGTTGGACGTGACATCACTACCCGGCGCAAACTGGAAGAGCAGTTGATCCAGTCGCAGAAGATGCAGGCCATCGGCCTGTTGGCCGGCGGCATCGCCCACGATTTCAATAATCTGCTGCACGCCATACTGAACAACCTGGAATTCGTCCTGCAGGAATTCCAGCCGAAGGGCCAGACCCGCCAGGATCTGGAACAGGTGCGCCTGGGCGTGGACAAGGCCATTGTCCTGACCCGGCAGCTCCTCGCCTTCAGCAGGCAGCAAGTCCTCAAACCGGCCACTCTGGACTTGAATGGCGTGATCGGTGACATGCTGCAGATGATGCGACGCATGATCGACGACTCGATCACCATCGACTTCGCACCTGCGGCGGACCGCGTCCGGATCCACGCCGACCGCGGTCAGGTCGAACAGATCTTCATGAATCTCTGCGTCAATTCCCAGGATGCGATCCCGGGCACGGGCACCATCACCGTCAGGACCGAAGCGCGGGAAATCGACGCCGAATTCTGCGAAACCCACCCGGACGCCAAACCAGGGAAATATGGTGTGCTGACCGTGGAAGACACCGGGCAGGGAATGACGCCTGAAGTCCTGAAACGGATTTTCGAACCGTTCTTCACCACCAAGGAAGTGGGCCAGGGCACGGGCCTCGGCCTGGCGTCGATCTACGGCATCGTCCGGCAGCACGACGGTCTGATGGTCGTGGAAAGCGAACCCGGCCACGGTTCGAAATTCTCGGTCTTTTTGCCCCGCTCCGAAATGGAAGTCACTCCCGCTAAAAAGACCCCCTCGAAACCGGTGGCCGGCGGAGACGAAACCATCCTCCTGGCCGAGGACAACGAGGACGTCCGCAGACTGGCGGTGCGGGTGCTCGAGAAAGGCGGCTACAAGGTCCTGGTGGCGGTCGACGGCGAAGAAGCCGTCGCGGTGTTCAGGAAACACGCGGACGAAGTGGACCTGGTGATGCTCGACCTGGTGATGCCCCGGCTGGGAGGCAGGGAAGCAGGCGAACAGATCCGGCGGATGAAAGGCCAGGTTAAGATCCTGTTCGCGTCCGGTTACGACCCCACCAGCGTGGGCAGGGAAATCCGCGAACTGGACGGAGCGGATCTTCTGATGAAACCCTTCGGCATCCCCGAGTTGCTGGGCAAGGTGCGGGAAATCCTCGACCAGGCCTAGCGGGCTGTTAAAAAGCCCCGTTCCTGCCCATGACGAGGGCAAGCAGTCCCAGATACACGAGCGGGAAGATCCACCGGCAGGCCCGATCTAAGCGCAGCTTCGCCGCCTGGTTTTCGAAATCGATCCGGTCGACGATGACACTCACCACCATGGTGGCGGCGATGGTGATGATCGATACGGTCATCACACGGTCGGCAACAGTCAGGTAACTGACCCGCGGCAGGGTCGAGGTGGTCACGAACTGGTAGGCGATGACCGTGAGAATACCGCTGCTGGAAATCCCCGCCCGGCGGCCCAGGCGCTCATCGCTCATCCAGAATACAACCCAGGACAACGAGACGATGATGATCACCGTGAGGAAGATTTTCCAGAGGTAATACCCGGACTGGCGCTGGATCCTGATCTTGTAATTGATGTTTGAAAACGGAACGGTGTCCCTGACCCTCAGAACGTCACCCACACGGCTTTCAATCGCCTCGACATCCCATTCGGCCAGGGCGAACTCGGGTGCAAAACCCGTGCGGTCCGGATCCGGCGCCAATTCCACCTCTTTGCTGTTCCAGGCAAACGACTCCAGGATTATGGGAAGGACCTGGTGGTCGAAGGGAAAACGGCGGTAGTCCAGGTTGGTCCGCAAAGTCGAGTTGACCTGGACGGAAAGCTCAATACGGCCGTCGGCATGGACCGTCACTTTCCTCGCCCCGATTCCCATCTGTCCCACGGGATTGGCCAATACGATCTGGGCGGTCCAGAGGCCGTCGAAAATCTTTTCCGCCTCGGGGCCGACATAGACCCGCCGGTCCGTTCCCGCAGCCTCCGCATCGAAGGTCATCCGCGTATCGATCCATCTCACCTGAGCATCCAACTCGACATCGAAGGTGTTGCGGGTTTCGTCGATGTTGGTGATGTCGATCAGGTAGATGCCCACCTGGACCGGGACCGGACTCTCGCCTGGCGGCGGTGTGATGCCGGCGTCGGCTTCCTCGGAATGAGCCCCGGCCGCGCCTGCCCAAGCCAGACTCAGAAGCAGGAACGCGAAAATCTTCAGTATGCCCAACGTTATCCCTCTTTTTGGTTCCGGATTCACCGAGTCGATTCCGGAGGATAGATTACATCCCAGTCGTTCTTCATGTCCACGACAATCCACCCGCTCGTCTCGGCTTCGGCCAACGCCTTGTCAAGCCGCCCGACGTGGGAATCACGGTCGTAGGCCCACTCCCGCCCGGCGTCCGTATGATGGACCAACCCCATCAGGCTTCTACGCCGACCCGCCGCCGTCCACTGCAACATCTGCAGATCACCGTCTGAATTGCCAAAAGCCAAAATGGGGCGCCGTCCTATCATGTTGTGGATCCCCACGGGCTTGGTCCCCTTGTCATCGATAAAATCCAGCTCGGCCAACCGGACGAGCACAGGGCCGTCATCGCGCATCTCGAAAACCTTCTTGATGCGGCTGCCGATGACCTGCTCGGGGGGAATTCCGTAAACCTCTTCCGACCACGGCCGCATGAATTCGATGCCGCCCCCCGACACGATGAAGGTCTTGAATCCATTGGCGCGCAGATAATCCAGGAGCTCCAACATGGGTTGAAAAACCAGTTCATTATAGGGCCGGTCGAAGCGGGGATGCCGGGCCTTGACGATCCAGTCGCTGACGACAGCTGCGAATTCATCGGTGGTGCCGCCGGCGTGGGTAGCCATCACGAGTTCCAGGATGCCCCTCTCACCGCTGGCCGCCAGGGCCTCCATGTCATTCTCCAGTACCGCCTGGAAGGGTTGGGTCGTCTTCCATTCCGGATTGTCGGCCGCCAGTTCCTTAACCCGGTCCATGGCGAAGAACAACTGGAAATACACCGGTTTTTCCGACCACAGGGTGCCGTCGTTGTCGAACACCGCGATGCGCTCGGGAACGGGGACAAAATCCGGCCCCGTCTCATCAGTGACGGCCTGGACAAAATCCATGATGCTCATCCTGGCAGTTCCGTCATTCCAGGAGGGCAAAGGATCGCTGATTCCCTTGTCCTGGCTGCACCCTGATATCAGAACAGCGGCAATCAACCAGACCAACCGTCGACATGGTAATTGGACCATCAATCTGATGTTACGGTGATTCACTGCTCTCTCCCTCCGGTCATATACTTTTTTGCTACCTGTTGGCGGGTTCTCGTCTGAAAGAGTACATTTTCTGTCCGAGAATGCAACCAACACTCAATTGGAGGGAGAAGAAGATGGGTAGGAACAGAAAATTTATCAGGATGATATTCGGAGGGTTGCTGATCCTGGCGGTTACCGGGACCGCCATGGCAGCGGACCAGCCGAACATCGTCGTCATTTGGGGCGACGACATCGGGCAGGCCAACCTGAGCGCCTACACCATGGGCGTGATGGGCTACCGGACCCCTAACATCGACAGCGTCGCCGAGGACGGCATGATCTTCACCGACTACTACGCGGAACAAAGTTGCACGGCCGGCCGTTCGGCCTTCATCACGGGCCAGAGTGTGTTCCGGACCGGCATGAGCAAGGTAGGAATGCCGGGAGCCGACCTGGGCATGCGGGACGAGGATCCGACCATCGCCGAGATGTTGAAATCCCTTGGGTACGCCACCGGCCAGTTCGGCAAGAACCACCTGGGCGACAAGGACGAAATGCTCCCGACCAACCACGGATTTGACGAGTTCTACGGCAACCTGTACCACCTGAACGCCGAAGAAGAACCCGAACATCCCGATTACCCCACGAATCCCGAATTCCATAAGAAATTCGGCCCGCGCGGTGTGATCCACAGTTACGCCGATGGCCGCGTCGAAGACACCGGTCCGCTGACCAAAAAGCGTATGGAGACCATCGACGACGACGTTGCGGACCGTTCCGCCGCCTTTATCGAGCAACAGCACAAGGACGGAAAGCCGTTTTTCGTGTGGGTCAACTTCACCCACATGCATTTCCGCACCTATGTGCCGGAAGAGGATCACGGCCAGTCGGGCAAATGGCAGAGCATCTACCACGACGCCATGATCAACCACGACAACAATGTAGGCACAGTGCTGGACAAGCTGGAGGAACTGGGGATCGCCGATAATACGATCGTGGTCTACAGCACCGACAACGGCCCCCACATGAACACCTGGCCGGACGGCGGCATGACCCCCTTCCGCTCCGAGAAGAATACCAACTGGGAAGGCGCCTACCGGGTGCCGGCCATGGTGCGTTGGCCCGGCCACATCGAGGCGGGTTCGGTTTCCAACGAGATCATGTCCCACATGGACTGGATGCCCACCCTCGTGGCCGCGGCAGGCGACCCGGACATCACGGACAAACTGCTCGATGGCCACAAGGCCGGCGACAAGGAATTCAAGGTCCACCTGGACGGGTACAACTTCCTGCCCTACCTGACCGGTCAACAGGACAAAGGCCCCCGTGAAGCATTCTTCTACTTTTCCGATGACGGCGACCTGACCAGCCTGCGCTACGACAACTGGAAGGTCGTCTTCGCCCAGCAACGGGCCGCCGGCACCATGTTGGTCTGGAGCGAGCCCTTAGTGAACACCCGTATGCCCTGGTTGTTCAACCTACGGACCGACCCTTATGAGAAGGCCACTTTGACCTCCAATACCTACTGGGACTGGTATCTGGATCACGCTTTTCTGCTGCTTCCGGCAGCGGACTACGTGGGCAAGTTCCTGACCACCTTCCAGGAATACCCACCCCGCCAGAAGGCCGCCAGTTTCACCATCGACCAGGTCATGGAACAGTTGGCGATTCCCGCCGGCGGTGGTTGATCCGGACCGCCCCCATTCAAACCGGCCCCCTCCACCATGGAGGGGGCCTTTGTTCTTGATTGCCCACAGATTGACTGCTTGTTAGAATATCAGAAATTCGTGAGCTGACATTTCCTCGGGCGTCCCTTCAAAAGATATGGCAGGTACCGGTTATGCGTATGGGAAGTTTCCTCAAATTGACGGCGCTCCTCATGGGGTTGTTGATCCTTTCCGTTCCGGCAATCGCCGAAGAGGAATCAACGGATAGCTACCCCGGACCCTCCCACTACCTGCGCGGCGCCTTCCAGGCCGGGTCGGTCCTGCAGACCAACGACTTCCTCAGTGGCGACAACCAGTCCGGCGAACCGATCGAGAGTTTCAGGTCGCTCCGCCTGGAATTCGGCTGGCAGACGGACGGCTCCAAGGACTGGCACCACTCCTACAACTTCCCCTCCTACGGGATCGGACTCTACGGGGCGGACTACAACAACGATGAGGAACTGGGCACCCCCACATCCCTCTATGGGTTCTTTGACTGGCCCATGATCCACGGCCAGCGCTGGCAGTTCAATTTCGGGATCGCCTTCGGCCTGACGAACGATTGGCAGCCCTACGACCCGGTCACCAATCCGAAAAACATGGCCATGGGCCTGGGCCGCTCCGTCCATATCGAAGGCGGACCGAACGTCCAGTACCGCCTGGCCGACCGCTGGGCCCTGATCGGCGGCCTGACCTTCACCCACTTTTCCAACGGTGGAACCCAGAGACCCAACCACGGGATCAACCAGGTCGGCCCGGTTCTTTTCGTCAAGTACGACACCGACACGCCGGTCACTACACCTGTCCGCAGCCATGGTCATGAGTATCCCGAAGGCTGGGACCTGACCGTGACCGGATCAGCGGGCAAGCGGAACCTGGATCTGGAATTCAGGGACGACCAGGTGGAAAGGTTCGCCAACAAAAGCTACTTCATCGGCAACCTGACCGTGGGCATGGGAAAACGGTTCTCCTATAAATCCCGCTACGTCTTCGGCCTGGATCTGGGGTACGACGAATCAGTGGGTGACCTCATCGTTCTCGACGGCATGGAACGGGGCGTCAACGCCACCGGCACCACCGGCGATAATTTCGAATTGGCGTTGTTCGCCGGCTACGAGATCGTGGCCCACCGGACCCATCTCATCGTTCATCTCGGTTACAAGATTCTGTACAAGGACCTGCCCAACCGGTTGCCTGAACTCTACCAGCGGCTTGGCGTGAAGCAGTTTTTCTATCAAAACTGGTTTGCCGGCATGAACGTTCGCTTCCACGAAATCGGCAGCGCGGACAACCTCGAATGGAACATCGGGTATAAAATGGGGCTTTGACAGGATGTGTTTTACTAACTAGATCGCCGGCGGCGGCAGCCCGAGCTTTGATGTAAAGATGAAAGCGATCGAGTGGGCGCGCTCTTTAATCATCATTGCCGTGGGCCCCTCAAACAGGTCATCCAGACAGGAACAGAACGTCTCGTACCAGATGGTAAAGTGCTCGCTGGTCAAATCGAGCGGCACATGCGGCACAAACGGCGACCCACGATACTGGCTGTCGCCGAATGCGATGCCTTCCCAGAAGGCCACAACCCGTGGCATATGGGCCTGCATGTCGATTTCGGCAAAAACAGGAGCCGCGACGGGGTTGCTGAGCAACTGATCGTAAAAGTGCTCCATGAATTTTGTAATGTCTTCGGGTGTCGTGATGTCGGACATGTCAATCCCCCGTGGCATTTCTCCAAAGCCTGACGTAACCTCGTAATCGGAATTGCCTCCTGAATCCTCCAGAAGGAGAAATCATGTTCCTGTTCAATCCTCAGGATTTCGACCCGGGCAACCTTGACGAGACATCGCACGAAATCATGCGCAAGACAATCCGGTTTTTTGAGGATAAGGGAAAAGCCAGCATCAAGGAAGACGATCAAAAGCGGATCTGGTACGCCGAATTCCTGGAGTTCGTCAAAAAGGAGCAGGTGTTTGCGACCCTGCTCACCCCCTCCCCGTTCGGAAGCGGCGCGCAGCGATGGGATACTCACCGCATCGCACGCTTCAACGAAATCCTTGGCTTCTACGGTCTGGCCTACTGGTACACCTGGCAGGTTTCCATCCTCGGCCTGGGTCCGGTCTGGATGTCGGAGAATGAAGGCGTGAAGCAACGCGCCGCGGAACTCCTGCGCGACGGCGCCGTCTTTGCTTTCGGCTTGTCGGAGCGGGACCACGGCGCGGATGTCTACTCCACCGAAATGACCCTGACCCCACAGGATGACGGCACCTGGCTGGCCAACGGGTCCAAATACTACATCGGCAACGGCAACGAGGCGCCTCTGGTCTCAACCCTCGGAAAATTCGCCGATACCGGCGAGTTCGTCTTTTTCGCGGCGGACTTCAACCATGAAAAATACGAACTGGTCAAGAATGTGGTGGCCAGCCAGAACTTTGTCGCCGAATTCGCCCTGCACGACTATCCCGTCACCGAGGCCGACATCATCGCCCGCGGCGACAAGGCCTGGGATACGGCGATGAACACCGTCAACATCGGCAAATACAACCTGGGCTGGTCGTCGATCGGGATGTGCACCCACGCATTCCACGAATCGATCAACCACGCCTCCGGACGCATCCTCTACGGGAACCCGGTGACCGACTTCCCCCATGTGCGCAACCTTTTCGTCGACGCCTACGCGCGTCTGGTCGCCATGCGCCTCTTTGCCCTGCGCGCCGCCGACTACATGCGCGTCGGCTCCACGGACGACCGGCGCTATTTACTCTACAACGCCATCGTCAAAATGAAAGTGACCACCGAAGGCGAGGAAGTGATCAACCTTCTGTGGGACGTCATCGCCGCCAAGGGGTTCGAGAAAGACACTTTCTTCGAGATTGCGGCACGCGACATCAGGGCTCTGCCCAAACTGGAGGGCACGGTCCATGTCAACATCGCGCTGATCATGAAGTTCATGGCGAATTACTTCTTCAAGTCCGCCGATTTCCCGGAGGTCGGCCGCCAGGATCACGCGGCGGACGATGTCTTCCTGTTCAACCAGGGCCCCGCGCGCGGTCTGGGCAAAGTGCGGTTCCATGACTATCGCCAAACCTATTCCGGATGTGACCTGCCCAACGTGCGCGTATTCCGCAAACAAACCGCGGTGCTGAAGCGAATGCTCCTGCTGGCGCGCCCAGGTAAGGACCAGCTCCGCGATATCGATTTCCTGCTGGCCCTGGGACAGATGTTCACCCTGGTGGTTTACGGGCAGTTGATTCTGGAAAATGCCGGGATTTGCGACATCGACGACGACACCATCGACCAGATTTTCGAGTTCATGGTGCGCGATTTCTCGGCATATGCGCTGCAACTGCGTGACAAACCTTCCGCAACCAGGCTACAGCAGTGGCACTGCAAGGACATGATACGCAGGCCCGCCGTCGATACGGATCGTTTCAACCGGGTTTGGGCCGAACATGTCTACTCCATGCGCGGGTCTTACACGATGAACGAATAGTTGGGGCCGTCCGGGGCCGGATCAGGAATCCGGCCCCCACGCTCCTACTGAACCAGCATCAGTTTCCTGGTCGCGACCTGGTCATCCGCCGTCAGACGGACCAGATAGGTGCCGCTGGCCACGCGTTCAGTCTGCCATGGCACCATCACCGTACCTGGATTCCGCCGTTCGTCCAGCAGGGTTTCCACCAGACGTCCCCTCACGTCGAACACCTGGATCTTCACATCCGCGGCGACGGGCAGGGAAAATTCCACAAGGGTCCTGCCGTTGAAAGGGTTGGGGTAGCATCGAACCTGGCCGACCGCGTGCGCAAGGGCCATGGTCGTGCCACCCGGTCCATCATTGACCGCGGAGATGTAGTCGCTGGGCCAAAAAGCCCACGCCCGATCGGTGGAACAGACGATGATCGTCTGCACGCCAACCTTTTGTGATTCCATCCCACCGGTGGTGACCAACTCGGTCCAACTGTCGTCCAGGGCACTGTATCCCCAATACCTGGAGCCATCATTCAAACGGAAGACGGCCACATTCTCGCCGGCGTACCCATATCCGGTCGCCCCGAGCGCCTGGGTGCTCCACGCCTGGGTCAACGCGCTGTATCCGTGAGCGATGTCACCTGAAGGATCGTAACCGATAACCAGGTTCGTACCCAGGCTGGCGGAGGTGTAATCGATCCCGCGCGAGTGCACGATACCGGTGCGAGCGTCGAAGAGATAGTCATTAACCCCATTTGCCGCGACAAGGGAAAAATAGTCGTTGACCCACTGGGCGGCATAGGTCCCTGACGGGAATGTGCGCTGCGCGACGGTGTTGGTCACGCTGGAGTAGAAGTTCACCTGAACGTCCGCACCGCTGGTGACCAGGGTATTGACGTGTGCGCCGGGCATGGGAGTAGCCGTGCTGGTCCACGTTTCGACCTGGGTCATGGTATTGGTCGGACCATGGTAGAAGAACAGGTCCATGAGCGCCTCGCCGTTCGTGCGCTGTCCGGTGGAGAACCAGTCGTCACCGGCGGCGTAGCAGCAACTCCAATCGCGGGTGCTGGTGGTGTATTGACCCGTGGGATGCTGCACGCTGCGGCACCACCACAGCGGAGGATCCGGTGAGATGCCACCCAAATAGCCGACCACTTCCCCCCCACGCACGAG
This sequence comes from Candidatus Krumholzibacteriia bacterium, assembly GCA_030592845.1. GTDB lineage: Bacteria > Krumholzibacteriota > Krumholzibacteriia > LZORAL124-64-63 > LZORAL124-64-63 > JAGLCY01. Next base: position 27,310 of record JAUVII010000008.1, read on the forward strand.
ACCGATGCTGGTTCCGAACAGGCCGGGATCGTGCCAGGTGAAGGTGTGATTCTCACCCGAGTAGTACAGGATCGAGTTGGCCCTGGTGGCATTGTCCCGGAAGTAATTGCTGACGAACCGCCCGCCAATATCCGCTCCCGAAGCCGGAGCAATGGCCCCATATTCATAGGTATACCCGTGATGATCCCAGCTACCGGTCAGGGAATCGAAGACCCACAGGTGATACTCGGCTTCATCGGGTCCCAGGATCAAATTGCGGTATGCGGCCCGCAGATGGCTCAGATCCATCCGGTCCCGCAAGTGGCTTCCCACCGCCAGCATGCCATCGCTCACTTCGGCCCCCAAAGTGATCTCGCCTGAAAAGGCACTGTAGCCAATGGCCTTTAGATCAGGGTAGATACCCGTAATGCCGGCAAAACCGTGATCCAGGAGGTAGCCGCCGGCGACGCTGCGGACACCCTCATCAATCTCAAGGAAGGTGCCGGTGTGCAGGCTGTAGATCCTGTTGGCCGCCGGATTGGGCGAGTTGCGCGTCAGTTCGGCGACCACAAAATCGGATTCGACCGCCATACCATAGAAGCTGAATAAATCCGCGGGAAGGGGATTTTCCAGCACCTGCCACGTGTCCAACCGGGCATCGAACACGATAAACTCGGTGTCGGTCATGACAGCCGCCAGTTCACCGCCGCAACCGTAGCTGGGACGCGGCAAAACGGTTTTCAGCAGCGTACCGGTCAATGAGTACGGATGAACTGTTTTCTCCGGACCGTTGAAGGCCACGACAAGATCGTCGTAGACGACCAAAACGAGATTTCCAACCGCCTCCACACTTTGGTACACATGCTCCTCGGGCAGGGTCAGTTCGGTCCATTCTCCGGACCAGATATCGAAAAACAGCATGTGATCGCCCGCGATTTTAACCCAGGCGCAGCAACCGCCTCCCGCTTTAAAAACGCCACTGGTGCCGGGGATCGTTGTGGGCGTGGCGACCCACTGGCCGGCGATGGCGTCACCGGCGAGAAAAAGCAAAAAAATGAACAGAAATCGGCGAAGGATGGACATCATGATATTTCCCCCCACAATCGTTGGCTTGAACTGATTGTGACTCATCGTTATCAGTATAACCTTATTCAGGCCTGATGCGGAAAATTTCCACATTCCGGGTTGGGATGGTCCCATTTGCCACGGTCGAGGACATGATCGTCGAAGCGGGGCCGGAGTACCTGCCGGCTCAGGAAGGGCGGCAACTTGCGGATCAGGTCAGCGCACGTACCCCAGGGACCGCAACTTCCGGCGCTCTTCTTCGCTGAGCGCGGGCTCCTGACCTTCCGCCTTTTGACCGGAGAGCAGTTCATCGAGTTGCTCGAGCATCGCCTCAAGCTGTCCGGGGTTGTCTTCGGCAATATTTTTCTGCTCGCCCGGATCACCATGCAGGTCAAAGAGCTGGAAGCGTTTCTCCCCCTCCCCTTCAAGATCCGTCGCGACTGTCTCGACGATGATCTTCCAGTCTCCGGTCCGCAGGGCGACCTGTTCGGGTCCCCACATGTTGCCCTGGCTCAGGATGGGACGCGCGGGCAAAGCCCCTCCCTCAAGAGCCGCTACCAGACTCTGGCCGGCGAATGAGGACGGAATTGAAATGTCGATCAATTCGCACAAGGTGGGCGCGACATCCATCAGGGCGACAGGATTGGAAATGCGCACCGCACCGTGGACCATCCCCGGCGAGCGCACCAGCAGCGGCACGTGAAGCAGTTCATCATACAGTGTATGACCATGTTCGAAGCTGCCGTGCTCGTTGAACTCCTCGCCGTGATCCGACATCACGGCCACGACGGCGCGGGAAGCCACACCCAGATCCTCAAGACCCCGAACCAGACGCCCGAACTCGGCATCGGAATACGAAACCTCACCGTCGTACAGACCGCCCAACCGAACGTAGTCCCCGGATGTCAGTTCGATCTCCCCATCACGCAATTTCTGGATCTGGCCGAACATGCCGAACAGGTTTTCCTTCGTCTCATTGTTCCCGGCCGCGGCAAAACGGCCCCGATAGGGCTGCGGAGGATCGTAGACCAGGTGAGGGTCAAAAAAGTGGACCACCAGCAGGAAGGGATGATTCCCGTTCTGTTCCAGCCAGGACAGCGCCAGGTCTGTGGTCTCCGTCGCGCGACGCATGTGGAGGTTCGACTCCGGCACGTGAACGTCGACATGATCGAAACCCTGGGTCATCCCGAACTTGGGTGACAGGAACTGCACGTTGGTCACCGCGGCGGTGGCCAGGCCGGCGTCGCGACACACCTCGGCCAGTGTGACCGCCTCTTCGGGCAGCGAACGAAAATCGCCCAGGCGTCCCCCGGCTCCGTGGTGCATGGGAATCTGCGAGGTGAAAATCGAAGCAATGGATGGAAGCGTCCAAGGGGAATGGGAATAGGTCCTCGTGAAATTCGCGGCCTGGTCGGCGAATGCGTCCAGGGACGGTGTCATGGCGTTTGGGCCGCGAACAGCCCCCAAGCGGTCGGCCCGGCAGGTATCGATAATCACCAACACGATGCTGTCAGGTCGCGGCGCGGGCGAACAGGATGTCAGGAGCCCGGCGATCAGGCATAAGATGAGAACGACTGTTTTCGTCACGCGATTCGTCTCCTGGATGGATTTCAGCGGCCCCTGCACATGTTGCCGGACAAAACGGGGCACATCCCAGAATCTAATAGCACAATCTCCCCTTTCAAGACAACCGACTTCCCTGATTTTCTTGTTGAAGGTGCTGCGATCCGGAAACCCCAGGGAGCGCCCAATGGCAACGGCATGAACATAAACGACATGATATGCTATATTCACCAAGGCAAAACCGCTTTGGTTTTTCATGTCACGTCGGTCAAGGGGGATATGATGCTTAACTGTTTCACAAAATGCCGTATAACCGTATTGGGATTGATTCTCCTCTTTGTATTTAGCAGCGGTTGCAATGATGAACCGATCACCAATGTCTACATTTCCGAAGACACCGATACTTTCACCGTCTCTGGTCGCGTGGTTTCCTATCCGGAAAAAACACCGGTTGCCGGAGCCTCATACTCGATCATGGGCGGAAATCAGGCCGGCTCCTGCGACCAGAACGGCTATTTCAAGGTAGCCGGTCTGTCACCGGGAACCTACCAGGTTGTCGTAAGCGGCCCGGGCCACGCCACGAGCCTCGTCACCATGGCCTTGTCCGGTCCCTACAGCAAGACCAACATCAATCAGCACCGGGAATTCTACCTGCTCAAGGCTTCAGCTGAACTCGACCTGACCGTTCGTGGCCAGGACACGGGAGAAGTATTGAGCGGTGTCACCGTCGAAGTGGTCGGCATCCGATTCCCGGATTGGATTCACGGACACGAGATCGACCTTCAGACGGTACCGGGCGGCGGCCAAACGGATGAGAACGGCCAGGTCATCCTGACGGGGATGCCGGCGACTCGGGTCATGATTGCCGCACGCGCGCATGATGCCGACGGCGACGATAAACCCGATTTCGGGACTCAGGTACACGAATACCCGCTTTCCACCGGCGAAACGACAACCGGACACATGGTGATGGCGCCCTATACCGGCGGTGCCCCGAACGTGATCGCCAGCAACATGCCCAGCGGCTACTCCCAACCCCCATTTATTGCTCCTTCCCTCTACTTCATCTTCTCAGTGCCCATGCAGACCGAGGCCGGCAAGACCGAGATGAGCCTGGTGCAGGACAACAGTCCTTACCAGGAGATCCCCATGACCGCGACCTGGACTTCTCCAATCCGTCTTGAGCTGACCCCCATCGAACCGCTCACCGACCAGAACATGGATTACGATTTCAGCCTGTCCGCCTTCAGCGAGGACGGACTTCCTTATGCCATTTGGACCAGGTTCTACTGGCAAACAGGCGATGATTCCGTGGGCGGAGATTGTAATGGGGTGGTCACCGATCTGGTGGCGGGAAATCCACTTGGAACCGATATCGATTTCAACACCAGGACCATCATGCTCAGCTGGTCGGCCGTATCCTGCGCCGGGGGTTACCGAATCTACGCCCGCGACGACCGGAACAATACACAGTGGACCTTCCTGCGGGATGAACCGACGGATTATGAGACGGGCGCCATATCAGCGGTAAGCACCTTGCCGCCGTCCTTTGACCGCTATGAGGTCGATGGGATCCAGACGGCGTTTGCCGGGACGGAAGTTACGTTCTGCGTTGTGCCGAAGCGCGCCACCATCTCCACACCCGGAGATTCGCATGGCACCGTGGTGGTCCGTGACAACCAGGCCCCGTCGATGACCAGGGTCACTCAGATCGGCAATGGCATCAACGGAACCGGAAGACCGGCCTATCTCGAATTCGGCGTCCTGTTCTCGGAATTCATTGATCCGTCGGTGGCCGACCCCGTTATCGAAGTGACGGAAGCAGGTGGAGATCCGGCCTACACCCTGGACCCTGCCAGTGCTTCCTGGGTATGGAATGCCGGCCGGTTCTCGGGGCAGTTCATATTTGAGATCCCTGACGGCGCCGACGCCTCGGGAGACAATATCCGGGTCACCATCAACGACCTCACTGACCTTTCCGGCAATACCACCACCGGACTTTCGGTTACCGACTGGAAAATGGTGGAACTCTGGGGAGATGTTTTCGACTTTGAAACTTCGCCCCAGGGTTGGACCCGGACGGGTGACGGTTGGCAATGGGGTTCTCCGTCCATTGGTCCGGGCGGAGCTCACGGAAGTCTGCGTTGTTGGGGATTGTCCCTCGATGGCAACTATGGGCCCAACTGGACCACCGATCTCCTGTCGCCGGATATCTTCGTGCCGGGAACCAATCCGGTTCTGTCCTTCTGGAGTTGGTACTACACCGACACCTACGACGACTACGTCCGAGTCTATGCCGACGACGGAGTCACCGAGGTTCTTCTTGTATCGTTCCATGGCAATTCGGGCGGATGGGTTTTGAATTCCTATGAATTGAACGGCTTCGCAGGCAAGAGGATCACTCTTCGTTTCAACTTCACCTCGAATTCATACTCTGAATATCCCGGGTTCTTCCTTGATGATGTCACCATCGACACCGCAGGGAAATAGGCCCACGGCGCACACTTTACCAGCCGTGAAAGACGGCATTTCAACAGGCAGGGCGGCCCACCAAAGCCGTCCTGCCTTATTCAGGGGCTCAACCCCGGCCCGAATTAGCATTCGACAATTCGAGAAGCGACCCAATACAATCGATTTTGTTGAAATCCGCTGAAACAGGCACCGTGCAGACCATTAGTCCATCCGGAGAAACTCCCGTGAAATCCCGGTCTGGAAAAATTCAATTCATTACCGGGAGGATCCTCTGGTCACTTCTTACCGGACTTTCCCTTTATTACCTCGGAGTATTCATCGTCATTGCCCTGCTCCGCATGACCTACCCATTTGAATTGGAATGGATGGAAGGAGGGATGGTGGACCACGTCGTGCGGCTGGTCGGGGGTGAACAAATGTATGTAGAGCCCACCCTGTCCTTCGTTCCGTATATCTACCCTCCCCTTTATTACTATGTGTCCGCCGGGTTTTCACAGTTGACCGGTGAAGGATTTTTCCCGTTGCGGCTGGTTTCCTTTCTCTCCGCCCTGGGATCCTTCGCCTTGATCCACGGATATGTCCGGCGGGAAACCGGCCATGTACGATATGGAATCATGGCAGCGGGACTGTACGCGGCCTCCTTTAATTTATGCGGCGGCTGGTTTGATATTGGCCGGATAGATTCCCTGTTCATGTGTCTTTTACTGGGAGGAATATATGCCTACCGCTTTTTCCCTTCCGCGCGGGGACAGGTCATGGCCGGTGTACTGTTTTCCCTGGCTTTCCTGACCAAACAAACAGCCTTGTTCGTTGCGGTACCCTTGTGCCTTCATTGCCTCATATCCAGAAGGGGATGGACCAGGATAATTTTTCCCGCGGTCATCGGAGGACTTGTCGGAAGCACGACCCTGGTTTTCGATCTTTGGAGTGACGGGTGGTATCATTTCTACGTATTTGACCTTCCCAAACAACATAACCTGCAGAAAGAAATGATCCTGGGTTACTGGGTACACGATCTGTGGCGTTCCATGCCGCTAGCCTTCCTCTGCATTATGGGCGTGGGTTTTGCGGCCATTAAAAACCGGAAAAAGGACTGGTTCCATTCAGCAATGCTGGTTGGCGGGCTGATCATTTCCTCCTGGCTTTCACGCCTTCATTCAGGAGGATGGGATAACGTCCTGATGCCGGCCTTCGCCTGCCTGGCCATCTTCTTCGGACTGGGAATTCATCAATTTCATTCCTGTTTGAGGAAAAGGAATCAAATATTGATAGGACAGGTTTTTCTACTCCTTTGTGTCTTCCAGTTTGCCTCCCTCCATTACGATCCAGCGGAACATATCCCCTCTCAGGCGGATGAAGAAGCCGGTTGGCGCGTGATCCAAAAAATCCAGTCCCTCCCCGGAGACGTTTTTCTCCCTTCCCATGGATATCTACTCACCATGGGCGGAAAGCCTTCGATGGCCCAGGCCCAGGCCGTGGCCGACATTTTCCGGAGCCATGAAAAGGATTTGAGTAAGAAGTTGGAAATGGAAATCGGGTTGGCGTTGCGTAATCAGGAGTTCGGCGCCCTCATCTTCGACATTCCCCGGCACTATCACGATGAGGGAAAAATTTCCGCCTGGGCTGATGAATTATTTGTAGTTGATGGATCCCCGTGGTTCATGGACGAAGTCATGAAGAGCTATGAACTGGCTGGAGAACTTTTCCCGGAAAGGACGGTTTTCTGGCCCGTGACAGGTCTCAAAACCCGGCCCCAACAAATATATCTTACGCGGGGCAAATCCCGGCGGAATTGACACCTGCGGGAGCTAAAAAGCGTGGTCGCCGCGGTATCAGACCATCTCCTGAATGCGCCGCAGATCGGACGGACTGCCCATGATCAGCATCTGATCATCGGATACAAACTCATAGTTCCCGTCAGGCACTTTCCCGACAATCTGCATGGCTCCCTCGCGTTGCTGCTTGATCAGGAGAACCGTTACTCCATAGTTGTTGCGCAGGTCCAATGCGGCGCAACTACGGCCGATGAAGACCGCCGGAACAGCAACTTCGGCCATACTCATACCCGCCACTCCCGGCATGGGCGTAAAACGGCCGACACCCTCTACGGCCGTGCACATGCTGGAAGCCGTCTCACGTTTGAACATCTCGTTGTTGTACTGATGAATGACGTCACTGACCAGTATCGCCCCCACCAGGACACCGTCCGCCACCACTGGAACCTCATGCTTATAATTCGTCAATTGGCGCATGACATTATCAAGTTTGTCGTCGGGCCGCACGACCGGGTAGCCGTCGGTGTGCATAAGGTCGTGGGCGATGACCACTTGCCCCATGTTGCCATGAGTGCCAAGGAAGGGCCTCAAATCATCAAAATTGACGACCCCTTCGAGCTGGTCATCCGTATCGACGACAAAAATCGAGTTGTAGCGGTTGGCCATGAACATGGAAAGCAATTCGAACAGGGTCGTCTTCGTTGTGGCGAGACTTCCATCCGGAAAACTCATCACGTCACTGGCCTGCAAGTGGCTCAGAACGTTGAGGCTGCGGCCCTTGTAGAGATCCAGACCGCGGCGCAGCAACTTCATGGTATAGATCGAGGCACTCTCAATCCTGGCCGCCAGCATGGTGGCGATCACACATGCGATCATCAAGGGCAGGATGATCTTGTAGTCACCAGTCAGCTCAAAGATGATCATGAACGCCGTCAGCGGAGCATGGGTTGTCGCCGCCACCACGGCCCCCGCACCCACCAGCGCATAGGCCCCGGACGAAGCCGTCGCCATCGGCCAGATGCTGTGGGCGACAGTACCCAGCGCGCCGCCGACCATCGCCCCGATCATGAGCGAAGGGGCAAAAATTCCACCTGATCCTCCGGACCCGATGGTCAATGAGACCGCCAGGATCTTGACCACCGTCAGCAGCAGCAGTGTCTTCAAAAGCAGGTCTTCGTGCAGAGCCATCTCGATGGCCTCGTAGCCGACCCCCATGATCTCCGGAAAACGCAGGGCCAGCAGCCCGATCAGGATGCCACCGAGGACCGTTTGCAGGACGCTCGGGATCCTGGACAGTGGACCCTCGAAAAAATCTTCAGAGAAATACAGGATTTTGGCAAACGCCACCGCCACCAGCGCGGACACCACGCCCAAAATCGCGTAAAGGCCCAATTCCCAGGAACTGACCAGCGAGTAATGCGGAATCACAAAAGCGGGCACATCGGCAAAAAAATGATGGCTGACCACCGTGGCGGCCACCGAAGAGATGACGATGGGCGTCAACAGGGTCGGCGCGAAGTCTCCCAGAATCACTTCAGCCGCGAAAAGGACCCCGGCAATGGGCGCGTTGAATGTCGCGGCAATTCCCGCCGCGGCCCCACAGGCAACCAGGGTGCGCAACCGGCGCTCGCCCAGATGCATCAGCTGCCCGATGGCCGAACCCAGGGCCGATCCGATCTGGACAATGGGGCCCTCGCGCCCGACCGAACCACCGGTCCCGATACAGATGCCAGACGCCACCATCTTCGCCAGCACCACCCGGGCCCGGATCCGGCCTCCGCGCAGGATGACGGCTTCCATGACCTCCGGCACTCCATGTCCCTTGGCTTCCTTGGCAAAGAAATGGGTGATCAAGCCGACGAGCAGGCCCCCAACTGCCGGCACAAGGACAATTTGCCACGGCGGATGGGCCCGCAACCCATCAAGGGTAAAGGCCGGCATTTGCCAGGCCTGGACCTGCACCAGGTGAATGAATTTGCGAAAACCCACCGCGCAGAGACCGCCGAAGACTCCCACCAATACCGCCAGGAGAACCATGACGGTGTGGTAGGACTCCAGAAACCGAAAACGCATGCGGCGGACACTTGTCAGTTGGTGAATTTTCATGACGGGAATATCCGGGTAATGAATGTCGAAGACTAATTTTTTCTTGAGAAGGTGCGGTAGAACGTGCGGTGATTCGATTTTCACGGCGATTTGCATTCATGCGGAAATAGCGAATTCGGCGTAGAATTGACACATACGGCAATTGTTGATAACGTATTGTTGATTTCCACCTGGAACAAATCGGCCGCGCCTACGCCCAGCCGGCTTGGGGGATAAATCACTCGAACCCTGTTGTGTGGCAAGGAACAGCTCCTGCCGCCGGGTTTTCGAGTATTCCAGGGGGGATTACCATGCGTTCCATCGTTCACCGAGCCGTCATCGGGATCGTTCTCATCCTTATCACCGCTGCCCTGCTCCCAACTGCCGCCGCGGCAGCCTGGCTCGGGGGAATCACCTTCAACCACCCATCTCCCAGCTACCTGCGCAACGGCGAATTCGTCGAGGTGACCATCGACTGCCTCGTCACCCAACCGGGCGGCGCTTACATCCTGGTTCTTCCGTATACCAACGGAGCTCCGACCCCGGGCTGGCTGCACACGGGCAGCTCCCTTCTGCCTTTGGGCGAGAACACCGTGATCCGGAGTTTTTCCGTCGGGAGCTCCAATATGGAAACCGTCGACCATGTGCGGATTCGCATGTTGTCCGCCGACTCTTCCACCGTGATCCAGGAATTTTTCGTCAGGGTCAGGTATGAATTTGGACATTACGGCATCTACAACATCCAGCTCGACCAGGTAAATCATTCCGTCCTGACCAAGGGGTCGAACCTGAACGTGCAAGTGGACTACGCTTCTCCCGGGCCCGACAACGTGATTATCTTCGCGCGTCCTTATTTCCAGGGCACCCCCGCGGTGGGCTCCGGAGCCTCCGCCGGATACTCCGGCCCCCCGTCGGGAACCGCGACCCAGTATTTCACCTTTTCGTCAACCGACGGCGAAGTCGATCAGATCCGCATTTTCATGACGGACCTGGCCCAGACCGTCACCCATTTGGAGGTTTCCCACCCGGTCGACTACTCCTGGAGCGACGTGGCCATCACCAACCTGTGTATTTCCCCCTGGTCTCCCAGCCAGGTTTTTGTTGATGACCGCGTGATTACATCGTTTGACTACGACAACCAGGCGGGAGAGGAAATCAAGATCTGGGTCCGCCCATTCCTCGACGGAGGCTTCGCCCCCAACAACCTGTATGAGGTCAGTAGCCCCATCTCCACAGGAACGGGATCCGATTCGCGGTGGATGGGGGCCACCGGGCCCTCCCACATCAACCAGGCCCAGTTGCTGGTAACCAACAACGACTATTCGACCACCTACATCGACAAGTTCATCCCCGTGGAATATCACTACTCCGAGCACATGGTAAACAACATCGTCACGGTTCCCGAATCCCCGGCCTTGCTGGATTTCGGTACACTTGTCGACGCCACTTTCTATTACAAGACCAAGGAGCGCGACCCCATTTATATCTATGCCGAGCCCTACTTCCGGGGCTCGCTCGTCGGGGCCTATGCCTCGTCCGGATCACCGGCCTACTCCCCGCCGGCCGGTACCGGAGGAATCAATTTCCGGATCGAGTCGTTCTCCCCCATCCTGGAGGCCGACCAGATCAGGTTCTCCATCTGGGACAACACTTCCACACTTCTTGATGAGTACTTCGTCGATATGTCCTTCCTGTGGGGGGATGCCGGCTGGGTTTCGTCGGTCCCTGGTGCGTTGCCCGCAACCTCCGTCCGCCTGGCCCAGAATTTTCCCAACCCCTTCAACCCCACGACCTCCATCCCCGTGGAGTTGACGGGCACACGGCATGTCAGGCTGGCCGTCTACGACCTGCGCGGACGGCTGATCCGGGTCCTTGCCGATGAAGTTATGGGGACCGGACGGCACGAAATCCCGTTCGATGGGTCCGGCCTCGCCAGTGGCGCGTACTATTATCGTTTGGAAGGAGGGGGACCGGTACAGGCCAGGTCCATGATGCTGGTCAAGTAGGCCTGCAGTCTCCACGTATGTTTGGTTGGGCTTGCCAAATCAGGGAGCTTGATCGAAAATGACCTGTCTACTGGAGCAGGCCAAAAATTTATTACAATTGTAAATGGAGGATTGTGATGATGATTCCGCAAAGAACCAAACGCCAAGTTGCGGTTTTTTCCCTAACGATTGTTCTGGCCGCCGGGCTAATAATTCCAACCGCCTTTGCGGAAGAACCCACACCGGGCTTCAACAACAAGATCCCGGAGTCGATCATGACCCCGGACAAGGTTGAGACAAGAATCGGCACCCTCGAATTCTTCGACGGGATCCCCACCAAGGAGACCGCCAAGCTGGTCTACGACAACCTCGATTTCATGCGCGGCGTGGAGACCTTTTTGAACGGGATTCCCGCCACTTCCCTGGAGGCGCTGCGACTCGGGGTTGCAGAACTCGGCGCCACGAATTCCAACCAGGTCGTGATCTTCGACCAGCTTATGGACAGTAATCCCCTGTTCCTCACCGGCAACACCAGTACGGTCTATTGCCTCTCCTTTCTCGACCTCAAGAAGGATGGCCCAACGGTGGTAGAGATTCCGGCGGGGGCCGGCCCGGGGACGGTCAACGACGCCTTCTTCCGCTTTGTGATCGACATGGGCCCTCCCGGTCCCGACAAGGGCAAAGGTGGCAAGTACCTGATCCTTCCCCCCGATTACGAGGGTGAAATCCCCGACGGCTACTTCACCGCCAAGTCGACCAGCTGGGTAAACTGGGTCGCCCTGCGCGGATTCCTCGTTGACGGCAAGCCGGACGCGGCCACCAAAATGTGGAAAGATGGCTTGAAAATCTACCCCCTCGCCATGGCGGATAATCCACCGGCGATGGAGTTCATCAGCGGCTCCGAGAAGGAGTTCAACTCAATCCATGCCAATGATTACGATTTTTACGAAGAGCTCCACACCGTCATCGATCGCGAGCCGGTCGAGATGCTCGACCCCGAGTTGCGTGGACTCTTCTCGTCGATTGGCATCCAGAAGGGCAAGCCATTTGCTCCGGACGCCCGGATGAAAGAGCTGCTGACCGAGGCGGCCGAGGTGGCCAACGCGACCGCGCGTGCGCTCTTCTGGTTCGAACGCGAAGAGTCGGCGTTCCTTTACGAGGACAGCTACTGGAAGCGGGGCTTCGTCGCCGGGAACTACGAGTACCTCGTGGACGATGGCATGGGCGGGCGCAACCTGGATGCGCGCACCCAGTTCTACTACATGGCGACGGTAAACACACCGGCCATGACCTGGAAGTTGATCGGCAAGGGTTCACAATACGCCTGGGGCTATCTGGATGAGAAGGGCAACTACCTCGACGGCAGCAAGAACTACAAACTGAACATCCCCAAGGATCCTCCCGCCGAGAAGTTCTGGTCGGTCGTGGCCTATGACCCCCAGACGCGTTCCGAACTCCAGACCGGCCAGCCATTCCCAAGCAAGCAAAGCCAGCGCGACAAGATGATCGTC